>CALMJG010000100.1 GCA_937864195.1 uncultured Novosphingobium sp. | reverse complement strand
GCCGTCGCCGGCTGGGTGCTCGACCAGATCCTGGTCATGCTCCACCCCTTCATGCCCTTCGTCACCGAAGAGCTGTGGTCGAAGCTGGGGGACCGCCCCTACGAGCTGATCGTGGCGCAGTGGCCGCAGCCGCAGGCCGAAGTCGATGCGGGCGCCAAGGCCGAGGTCGACTGGCTGATCGCGCTGATCGGGTCCCTGCGCACCGCCAAGAACGAGCTTGGCATCGCCCCGGGCGCGAAGCTTGACGCCTACCTGCCCGAACCCAGCGCCGCGACGCGCGGGATCATCGAGCGCAATCCTGCCTCGATCGACCGCCTCGCCCGCCTCAACGGCATCCGCTTCGAGGCTGCCCCGGCGGGCGCGGCGATGCAGGTGGGCGCAGGCGACGCCAACGTCATCGTTCCGCTGGAAGGCGTGATCGACATCGCGGCGGAGAAGGCCCGCCTCGCCAAGGCACTGGAGGTTTCGACCAAGGAAGCCAAGTCGCTCGAAGGGCGGCTGTCCAATCCTTCGTTCGTCGAGAAGGCCAAGCCCGAAGCAGTCGAGAAGGCCCGCGCCGACCACGCCATGCACCAGGCCGAGGCCGAGCGGCTGGCGGCTGCACTGGCGCGGCTGGGGTAAGCGCTGGCTGAAGGCAAGCTGCCCCCGGACTGATCCGGGGGTCGGCTTTCCTGCGCAAAGGCCCGAAAATTCGCCGGGGGGCCTGTAAGCCGGGTTCTGTCCCGCCGACGGTATGCCAAACGGCACCGTATCGGCGGGGGCAGCCATTCCTCTAGGCGACGTGTTGCCACGCCGCTCAAGCAACCAACCCGGGCGGTCGGGTCCGAAACAGACCTGTCCCGAAGGACGCGCCGCCCCTATTCGGTCTTGCTCCGGGTGGGGTTTGCCATGCGGTGCCTGTTACCAGCCACCCGGTGCGCTCTTGCCGCACCCTTTCACCCTTACCTGATCAATCAGGCGGTCTGCTCTCTGTGGCACTTTCCCTGGACTTCCCTGCAAGCAAGTCGTCCGGCGGGCGTTACCCGCCACCCTTGTTTCGTGGAGCCCGGACTTTCCTCGACCTTCGCCCCGCTCGTCCTGAGCTTGACGAAGGGCGCGGCTGCCCGGCCCCCCGGCGAATTCCTCACCTAGTCCTTCCGGTGTCGCGATCCAACAACAAAGCGAACAGGATCGCGGAACATTCGCCGTCCACCTGTCCATCGATGATGTGCGGGCGCCAGCGCCGCTGGAATGCGCGAACGGCCGCAGCGGAATCGGAAATGTCATAGCCGAAGCGCTCGAGCGCGAGGAAGAAGGCCCCGTCGTTCTCGTAAGGACTGGGAACCCGCGCCCGGGGAGTGCGCAGCACCAGGCGGTGCGCGGCCAGCAGTTCCCAGTCGAACAGTTCGCCCGGATCCTCCTTGCGCGCCGGGGCCACGTCCGAATGGCCGACCACGTTGGCGCGGGGAATGTCGTGGCGCTGGACGATGTCGGCCAGCAGCGGCAGCAGCGCCGCCATCTGCGCATCGGGAAACGGGCGATAGCCGAATTCGTGCCCCGGATTGACCAGCTCGATCCCGATCGAGGCCGAATTGACATCGGTGATTCCGCGCCAACTGGATCGCCCCGCGTGCCAGGCGCGGCGATCCTCGCGCACCAGGCGGTGGACCTTGCCGTCCTCCTCGATCAGGTAATGGGCGGACACTTCCGCGCTTTCGTCGCACAGCCGCTCCAGCGCGGCCTCGGCGCTTTCCATGCCGGTGTAGTGGAGCACCACCATCGAGACCGGCAGGCGCCGTTCGTTCCAGTTGGGAGACGGCGTCTCGAAGTGGACAAGCTCCTCCATCAGCCCTCCGGCAGCACGGCGCCCATCACCAGCGCATCGGGGGTCAGCGCATATTGCAGCCCGCCGCCCTGGCGCTGGGCCAGCAGGTGGAGCATCCAGGCCGGCGCGGTGCGGCTGGACAGTTCCGCCTGAGGCAGCGAGCCATCCAGCGCGCGGCCAATGGTCTGGTCGAAGGCTATCTTCGGACCCGCCGCGCGGACCACGATCTCGCTTGCGCCCTCGCGGCTTTCCGCGCCGATATCCAGCGTGCCGCCGCGCACCAGCGCGTCGATCGCGATGTGCGAGAGGTTGAGCAGCAGCTTGATCGCGCCCTTGGGCAGCACGGCCACGCCCAGCGACCAGTTGACCGTGATCCGCCCATTGTTGCCCGCCAGCGCATCGATCAGCGAGCGCGCCTCTTCCACCGCGACATTCTCGCCAAAACCGCCCGCCGCGCCGAAGGCGAGCCGGAAGAACTTGAGCTTGTCGGCGCTGATCTTCGCGCTCTGCTCAAGCAGTTCCATGCAGCGCTTGCGCATTTCCGGGTCTTTCTCCTCGGCAAGGAGTTCGAGCCCGTTTGACATCGCCCCGACCGGGCTGAGCATATCATGGCACAGCCGCGAACAGAGCAGGCTGGCAAGGTCAATCGCATTATCGGTCATTGAATTCCCTGGCTGGAGCCCCCTGCCCCGTTAACCCTCTCTTACCCTGCCGCGAGTCGCAGGGGAAGCGCCTCGAAGCCTGTGGGCAAATCGCGCCACAGCGCCACGGTTCCCCCCGCCACGATGGCCCAGATCCGTCCGTCGCCGCTCGACTGCGCCCGGTCGGTCGGCGAAGGTTCGGCGCGGCCGGTGGGGTGCGAATGGTAATAGCCCAGCACCTGGTGCCCGCCGCCGCGCGCGGCGCGGTGCGCGGCGATCAGCGCGGCGGGGTCGATCTCGAAATGGCGCGCCGGATCGGGGTGGACGTTGGTGCAGGGCAGCGCGGTTTCGATGCGGCTGCCCTGCCCCAGCAACAGGCCGCAGCACTCGTACGGGAAGGCGCGCGTCGCTTCTTCCAGAAGTGTGGCTTTCGCGCCACTTGTCAGCACCGGTTCCATCGCCATCTGCCTAGCAATGAACGGGGAAAATTCCATCATTTCCGGCGCGATCGCCGAGGGCGGCCAGCGGCTCGACAAGGCCCTGGCCGAAGCGAGCGGCCTGTCGCGCGAACGGATCAAGGCGCTGATGGGCGAAGGCCGGGTGCTGCTGGGCGGCAAACCCGCGGGCCAGGCCAGCGTCAAGCCTGCCGCCGGCACCGCCTTCGAAATCCGCGTACCCGCAGTGGCGCCCGCCGAAGCCCAGGCCCAGGACATTCCCCTGACCATCGTCCACGAGGACGCGGACCTGATCGTGATCGACAAGCCGGCGGGGCTGGTGGTCCATCCGGCGGCAGGCAATCTCGACGGCACGCTGGTCAACGCCCTGCTCCACCACTGCGCCGGGCAGCTGTCCGGCATCGGCGGAGTGGCGCGACCGGGAATCGTCCACCGGATCGACAAGGATACGTCCGGCCTGCTGGTCGTTGCCAAGACCGACGCCGCGCACGAAGGGCTGGCCCGCCAGTTCGCCGACCATTCGATCGAGCGCGCCTATCTCGCCGTGGTGGCGGGCCTGCCCCTGCCGCGCGCCGGGACCGTGCAGGGCTGGATCGGGCGCAGCGACCACGACCGCAAGAAGATGGCCGTTCTGCATGAACTCAACAAGCGCGGCAAGCACGCCGTCACCCATTTCAAGACGCTTGAAACCTTCGCGGGCGCCGCGCTCGTCGAATGCCGGCTGGAAACCGGGCGCACTCACCAGGTGCGCGTTCATATGGCGTCAATTGGCCATCCGCTATTGGGCGATCCTGTCTATGGACGCACACCGCCAAGGCTCAGGCCGATTCTCACCCAGCTTCACTTCGCCCGCCAGGCGCTGCACGCCGCAGTGCTGGGGTTCATCCACCCGGTCACGGGGGCTCAGCTGCGCTTTGAAAGCACGTTGCCCGCCGACATGACCGGGCTGTTGGTCGAATTGAGGAGCAATAGCTGACCTATTGCGGTATTACACTTCCCTATGTGGCCGCCGCCGAGGGATGCCTCTAAAGGGTCTTTCAAGGGTGAGCCGACGATGAAAGGACGAGTAAGCAAAATGTCCGACGCCAAGCGCAACCTCCCGGCCAGCAGCGGCGCCACCATGCCCACCCTTGGCGGTGAGCAAGGGCTGAACCGCTACCTGACCGAGATCAAGAAGTTCCCGCTGCTGACGGCCGAGCAGGAATACATGCTCGCCAAGCGGTTTGCCGAACATCAGGATCCCGAAGCCGCCAAGCAGCTGGTCACCAGCCACCTTCGGCTCGTCGCCAAGATCGCGATGGGCTATCGCGGCTATGGCCTGCCGGTGTCCGAGCTGATTTCCGAAGGCAACATCGGCCTGATGCAGGGCGTGAAGAAGTTCGAACCCGATCGCGGCTTCCGCCTCGCGACCTACGCGATGTGGTGGATCAAGGCCTCGATGCAGGAATTCATCCTGCGCAGCTGGTCGCTCGTCAAGATGGGCACCACCGCGGCGCAGAAGAAGCTGTTCTTCAACCTGCGGCGGATGAAGAAGAACCTCGACGCCTATGAGGATACCGACCTTCACCCCGACGACGTGAAGAAGATCGCCACCGACCTTGGCGTGTCCGAGGCGGAAGTGGTCAACATGAACCGCCGGATGATGATGGGCGGCGATGCCAGCCTCAACGTCAGCCTGAACGAGGAAGGCGAAGGCCAGTGGCAGGATATCCTGTCGGACGAAGGCCCGCTGCAGGATCAGCTCGTGGAAGAGGCGCAGGAAGCGGGCAACCGCCACGCCCTGCTGCTCGAAGCGATGGACAGCCTGAACGAGCGTGAGCGCCACATCCTCACCCAGCGCCGCCTGATCGACGATCCTCAGACGCTGGAAGAACTGAGCCAGGAATACCAGGTCAGCCGCGAACGCGTCCGCCAGATCGAGGTGCGCGCGTTTGAAAAGCTGCAGAAGGCCATGCTGCGGATCGCCACCGACCGCCGCCTGCTGCCGGCTGCCTGACTAACGACACCGCAACACTTTCCTGCCATCGTTCCCCCTGAGCCACTTGGCCAGGGGGAACGATGAGCAGTGATGCAAAGCCGCACGGCCTGTAGAGCCGCGCCCGCGCCATGGCGGAGCAGACCCCGCCCGAGCGCAACCGCTACGTCGATTTCCTGCGCGCGCTGTCGATCATGGCCGCCCTGCCGTTCGTCGGCGCGGCGCTGGTCGGCTTCGGCCCGGTGCACCGGGTGGCAAAAAGGCTAGCCTAGCGCCGATTGCGCGGCGGCGCGTCCTTGTCCATAAAGCGCGGCGATGCTGCGCTTCCTACGGCCCTCGCGGCCTTCCGCAAACCAGGGCTTCGCCTATCGCCTGGGCTGGCTGATCGGCCGCGCGATCGTCTGGTTCGTGGCGGTCTCGGTCGGGCTGACGGTGATCTACCGCTTCGTGCCGGTGCCGGTGACCCTGACCATGATCATGGACCCCAACGGGTTCGACAAGGAATGGACCCCGCTGTCGCGGATCGACCGCAACATGGTCGCCGCCGTGATCGCGGGCGAGGACGCGAAGTTCTGCAGCCACGGCGGGTTTGACCAGCAGGCGATCGAACAGGCAATCGAGAAGAACGCCAAGGGCAAGCGCCTGCGCGGCGGCTCCACCATCAGCCAGCAGACCGCCAAGAACGTGTTCCTGTGGCAGGGCACCGGCTGGACCCGCTATGCCCGCAAGGGGCTGGAGGTGTGGTTCACGTTCCTGATCGAGACGATCTGGGACAAGCGCCGGATCATGGAAGTCTACCTCAACGTCGCGGAAACCGGGATCGGCACCTACGGCGTGGAGGCCGGGGCGCAGCGCTATTACAAGCATTCCGCCGCGCGCCTGACCCGGGTGGAAGCCGCCCGGATCGCCGCCGCCCTGCCCGCGCCCAAGCGCCGCGCGGTGGCCGGCGCAACCGGCTTCACGCGCCGCCACGGCAACGCCATCGCCGCCCGCAGCGGCGTGGTGCGCAACGAAGCCCTGGACGCCTGCGTCTACGAATAGGCGCTGGTCGGGGCGGACTGGCGTCCACCGGCCTGGCGAGGTTGGGGCACCGCCGAGGGAGCTGCCGACGTTGGCGCTCTGCCGCTTCTGGATTGCTTCGGCCTGACGGCCTCGCAATGACGAGTCGGAAGATTCCTGCGTCTGCAGTCGATTGACCAGCCCTCCCCCCGCCCCACGTCATTGCGAGGAGGCGAAGCCGACGCGGCAATCCAGCGGCCTGCGCAGGCTATCGCTGCCGGACTGCTGCGCCAGGCTCGCATTTCCGAACCTGCGGGATCAGGGCCCCCCAAAAGCAAAGGGGAGGAGCGCCGTGGCGCCCCTCCCCCGCTTGTCTGCAAATCCCTTGCGGGATGGATCAGAACTGGAACACCACCGTGCCGCTGACCGTACGCGGCGCGCCGATCTGGACGTTGGGGGTGTTGCCATAGACCGACAGGCCCGCACCGACGCCATTGCAGGCGGTGCTGGTGGTGTTCCCCGGGCAGAAGGTCTGGTTCTGGAACGCGTTGCCGCCGAACCCGCCAACATAGAACTGGTTGAACAGGTTGTAGACGTTGAGCTGCAGGTAGGACTTGCCGAGGCCGAGCTGCTCCAGCTTCACGCGCGCATCGAGGTTGACCAGCCAGTAGGCCGCAGCCGTCGCCGAGTAGACCTGGGTGCGCGAACCGACCGCAGTCGGCGTGGCGCCAGCCGAGGTCAGCGAACCCGGCGCCAGATAGGTCCCGGTGTAGATCGCCTCGTTGTTGTCGTAGATGTAGCGTTCGCCGGTGCGCTTGGCGGTGACGCCCAGCTCGACCGGACCGAGCGAGCCGCGCGCGGTGAAGCCGAAGGTGTACTTCGGCGCGCCCGCTTCACGCTTGCCGGCGGTCATCGCCAGGATCGACGTGCCATTGGCGTTTTCGCCAAGGACCAGGTTGTCCTTGATTTCCGACTTCATCACGCTGCCGAAGGCGTAGAGCGAGATGTTCTCGATCGGCGAGAAGGCGATCGAACCGTCGATCCCGTACTTCTTCACGTCGCCCAGGTTGCGATAGATCGTCTGGTTGATTTCCGGATCGTAGGCCGAGGCCAGACGGTTGTGGAACTGGTTGTAGAAGCCCGAGACCTGCGCCTGGATCGAACCCGAACGGAAGCGGAAGCCCAGGTCGAAGTTGTCGGTGGTTTCCGGCGCCGGCTTGGCGCGCGAAGTGCCGACAGGGAAGAAGAACGCCTGGTACAGGTTGTCGGTGCCGGGCACCGAAAGGCCCTGGCTGAAGTTGCCGAACACGCTGGCGTTGTCGGTCACGTCATAGACGAAGCCGATGTTGGGCAGCAGCTTGCTGTAGTTGTAGATGCGCTGCTGCGGCGGCGCCCAGCCAGCAACCGAGATCGCGCCGGTGGTGGCGTTGGTGGTTGCCGAATAGGGGTTCAGCGAGGTGGCGAGGGTGACGGCTGCGGCGTTGCCACCGAAGCATTCAACAAAGCCGCTGGCCGAGCTGGTGAAGCAGTAGTTGGTCAGGTTGCGCTTGAAGAACGGCGCGCGCAGACCGGCGGTGACCACCAGCTTTTCATCCATGAACTCGCCGCGATATTCGGCCGAGATCTGGTGGAGGATCGCGTAGGACAGGCGGTCGCGCTTCTGCAGCACGGCGCCGTTGACGTCCTTCAGCGCGGCATCGGTGGCGAACACGTTCACCGGCTCGCCATCGGTGTTCAGCAGCGCGACTTCGCCGGTCTGGCGGTGACGCGCGCGGTCATAGGTGTAGGCGACGCGGAAGGTGTTGTTGTCGTCCATTTCCCAGCGCAGGCCGGCGATCACGCCGATGCGGTGGGTCTGGGTCTGGCTGGGGGCCAGCACGGCGACGGTATCAAGAATGTCGCCGTCGCCGTTGATGTCGCGGCCGAAGCGCGGCGCACCGGCAAGGTAGCCCGCGACGTTGGCGACGCCGCTGGTCGGATCGATGTCGCGCAGGCCTTCGTTCGCATTCACCGTGCCGCCGCCATTGGCCTTGACGTACTGGTAGCTGGGATCGACCGTCAGGACGAGGCTGTCCGCCAGGGTAAAGCGCGAGCTGATGCGCAGGTTGCCCGTGTCGGACGGGTTGTAGCGACGGTCGAATTCCGTGCCGCACGAGCTGGCCGGATCGGCGATGCCGAAGTTGGCAGCAACGCCGCCGTTGACCAGCGCCGTGGTCGAGCACGGGAAATTGATGTTGTACTTGCGTTCGCTGGCATTGGCCGGGAAGCGGTTGCCCGAACCCGAACCGACGACGCGGTTGGCATCGAGACGCAGCGGCAGCGAACCGAAGAAATTGTTGCGGTTCTGGTTCCAGTGACCGGCCAGCGAGATGAAATCGTCACCCGCGAGCGGCTGGTAGATGCGGAAGTTGTACTGCTGCTTGTTGACGCGGCCATAGTTGTTGAACGGGTTGTCGTTCACCGCCTTGCTGGCCGAGAACCAGGCGCGCAGGCCGCCCTGGGTGATGTCGCCGGTTTCGATCTTGGCGAACAGGCGCATGAAATCATATTCGCCGGCCGAGAAGCTGAACATCGCGCCCAGATCGTGGTCGGGCTTCTTGGTGCGCAGGTTGACCGTGCCGCCGGCCGCCGAAGCGGTCGGGCTGTCGACGTCGGTGGTGCCGAGGTTGACGTTGACCTGCTCGATCAGTTCGGGGTCGATCTGCTGGTTCGAATAGACCGCATAGTTGCCCGAATCGTTCAGCGGAACGCCGTCGAAAGTCAGGCTGACGCGGTCGGACGAGAAGCCGCGGACGTTGAGCGTGCCGCCCGACGAACCGTAGGCGTCGTTGTTCTGGAAGCTGACGCCCGGGATCTGGTTGATCGTGTCGAGGATCGTCTGGCCGGGGTTCTGACGCTCGATGTTCTCCGCGGTCAGCACGGCCTTGGCCTTGGCCGTATCCGGCGCGGAAATGCCGGCAACGGCCTGGGTGCCGCCACGCGCGCCGGTCACGACGATTTCCTTGTCGAAGTCGATCGAGCCGGTCGACTGGGCGAATGCCGGGGTGGAAAGCGCGGCGACGCCGATGGCGAAAGTGCTCGCGGCGGCGGTCAGAGCGGTGTTGAAGCGCATGGCGGAGAGGATCCCTGTTGCTTGGAACGGCTGGATTTCTGCACTTCGCGGAAGGCGCCGAATCACGCCGCCCGCGAGAATGGCCCCGCTCTTACAGGCGAGGCCCGCCCCGCTAAACAGGGCCATGTTACGGAGTTGTGACGAATCCGGCCCCGTCCGATGGAACAAATCCGACATCTGAAATATAATTACGCCAAATACCAGCTATGGCATACAGGATTGCTCCAATCCCCCCTTCTGCGTTCCGATCCTGCTTATCCCCTGCAAGGCCCTCGGTCGATTGTTGCTGCACTGCGGCATTTGTGCAACGCTGGGCTCGGAAAGGCTGAAATGAGCGGTTTTGGACATCATCACGGGCACCACCCGGACCACGGCGACGCGCGTGCACAGGCCCATGGACATGGTCATGGGCACGGTCATGGCCACGAGCATGGCCACTCCCACGGGCAGGGCAGCCATGGGCGGGCCTTCGCAGTCGCGGTGCTGCTCAATGCCGGATTCGTCGTTGCTGAAGTCATCGCGAGTTTCGCCAGCGGTTCTGCCGCGCTGCTTGCTGATGCCGGGCACAACCTGGGGGACGTGCTGTCGCTGCTGCTGGCCTGGGGGGCATCGGTGCTGGCGGCGCGCCCGGCCGGGCCGGGTTTTACCTATGGCCTCAAGAGCTCCTCGATCCTTGCCGCGATCGCCAATGCGGCGCTGCTGTGGGTGGCGCTGGGCGCGGTGCTGATCGAAACGCTGCGCCGGTTCTGGCAGCCCCAGCCGGTCGACGGCGGGCTGATGATGGTGGTCGCCGCGATCGGGATCGCGATCAACCTGGGCTGCGCCCTGCTGTTCGCGCGCGGGCGCAAGTCAGACCTCAACCTGCGCGCGGCCTTCCTGCACCTGGTGGCCGACGCGGTGGTTTCGGCCAGCGTCGTGTTCGCCGGGCTGGCGATCCTGCTGACCGGGCGGACCTGGATCGATCCCGTGGCCAGCCTGATCATCACGCTGGGGCTGGCCTGGAGCAGTTGGGGCCTGCTGCGCGATGCGGTGAAGATGGGCCTGCTCGCGGTTCCGGGGCACATCGACGAGGGAGCGGTGCGCCGGCACCTTTCCGCCCTGCCGGGAGTGGAGCGGATCCACGATCTCCACATCTGGCCGATGAGCACCACCGAAGTGGCCTTCACCGCGCATCTCGTGATGCCCGGGGGCCACCCCGGCGACAGCTTCCTGAAGGAGCTGGCGCACGAACTGGACCACCGCTTCGGCATCCACCACGCGACGATCCAGGTGGAATGCGACGAGGATGGCTGCTCGGTCGGCCACGGGCACTGACCTCACGGATAACAGGGGCCAGGTCCACCTGCCGTTCATCGATCAGACCTTACCCCCGCGCCTCCGGCGTGCTCTATCCGCCGCAAAGGAGATTCCGATGCCCCCCAGCCTGCGCCTGCCCCTGATCCTTGCCGCCGCCTTTGCCCTATCGGCCCCGGCCCACGCAGAGGCTGATTCCGCCGCGCTGTTCCAGGGCCGCTACGCCGACCTGCGCAGCGCGATGCAGGAAAAGGACGCCGCGAAGATCGCCGCCGTACTCGCGCCAGACTACCGCCTGACCGATATCCAGGGCGACGAGCATGACGCCGCCGCGATGACCGAGCGGATGGGCCGGATGCCGCAGAGCGCGGGTCGTTCGGTCGAGACGAAAGTGCTGTCCGCCGCGATCACCGGCGACAGCGCCGCAGTTGAGCAGGAACTCTCCGGCGCGATGACCCGCGCGGGACCGGACGGCGCGGACCACAAGATGGAACTGCTGCTGCGCTCCGCCGACACCTGGGCGCTGCGCGGCGGCACCTGGCTGCTGGTCCGGAGCGTACAGAAGGAACTGACGGTCAAGCGCGACGGCGAAGTCTTCCTGCACCAGCAGAACTGATGCGCACGGCCATTCTGGCTGCGGCCCTGCTGCCCGCCCCGGCGCTGGCCGTTCCGGTGCAATACCACTGCGCCGGAACCGCCGAGGGTGCCAACGGCGAGCGGGTGGAAGTCATCCATTACTACGACGCGAGCGCCAAGCGCGAAGGGCAGTCGGCCAACTGGGATCCTCCGGCGCGGGTAGACGGGGCGCCTGGGGACGGCGCGCCCGACCTGGCCTTGACCCTGTTCTTTGCCGAGCCGACTCCCGCTGGTCCCGGCGCCAGTTCCAGCGCGAGCATGACGGCAACAGCCTTCGCCGCGCCCGGATCGCGCGGGAGCAAGGCCGTGGAGCGCAAACTGGACGGCGCCGTCGCCGAATTTGCGGTGGACGGCGGCGCGCCCAGCCGCCTGCCGCTGGAACGCGATGCGCGGATCATGGACCTGCCGATGACGGCCATGCGCTTCGCAGCACTGGACGCCCTGCCCGGCGATGCGCGCGATCTGGCGGTGCGGCTGCTCGACCGGCGCGGCAAGATTCTGAGCGCGGTGCGGTTCGACCTGTCGGACACCGCCCGGCGCGACGGGCTTTACCGCGAGGCCTGGGCGAAAGCGGAAGAAGCGGGGCGTGATCCCGCGAAATGTCCGGCGGCGGAGGAATAGCCAGACTTAAATCCGCCCCGTTCGTGTGGGTGGCTGGAGAGAGGCAGCCCTCAGGCCGCCTCTTCCTTGCCCTTGAGCACGCGGACGGGTTCCTTGCGGCCTTCGACCACATCCTTGTCGACCACCACTTCGGCAATGCCCTGTTCGGTCGGGATGTCGAACATGGTGTCGAGCAGCAGCGCCTCGACGATCGAGCGCAGGCCGCGCGCGCCGGTCTTGCGTTCGATGGCCTTCTTGGCGATCGC
>CALMJG010000099.1 GCA_937864195.1 uncultured Novosphingobium sp. | reverse complement strand
GCGGTGCGCTCGTGCCCGCCGTACTGCTTCGGCCAGGTCATGCCGAGCCAGCCGCGCTGGCCCATCTTGCGGCTGAAGTCCTTGTCGGCGCCGCACCAGCTGTCGCTGCGCTGGCGGTCGGTGCGGCTGGCCAGTTCCTCGGCCAGGAAAGCGCGGACTTCGGCGCGCAGGGCGATCACGGCCTCGCTGTCGAGCGGCGGGGCGGGGAAGGGAATAGCGCTCATAGTTCGGTCACCATCGGCCAGTATCCGGCAGTGCCCGCGTCCAGCGCGGCGCTGCCCAGCAGTTTCGCCCATTGCACCTGGCCGCCGAATTCGTCGCGCCAGGTCCACAGCGAAGTGGTGTAAAGGTGGAGGCGGTGCTCACGGGTGAAGCCGATCGCCCCGTGGGCCTGCGTGGCGATCGAGGCGCCGGTCCCGGCAGCCTCGCGCGCGCGGAGCGATCCGGCTGCCACCCCCAGCACATCGCCGCGCGCCAGCGCCTCGGCGGCAAGGTCGGCGGCGGCGGTGGCGCAGGCGAGTTCCCCGGCCAGGCGGGCGAGTTCGTGCTGCACGGCCTGGTTCTTCGACAGCGGCTTGCCGAACTGCACGCGGGTGCCGGTGTGGCTGATCGACAGGTCGAGCGCGGTTTCCAGCGCCCCGGCGATCTGGAAGGCGCGCAGCGTCGCGCCCTCGGCCAGCGGGCAGTGCGGCAGGGCCGCGCCCGCGTCCGCCTGCCAGTCGATGGCGAGCGAGGGGCGCGGGTGATAATTGGCGGCGTTGCCCGGCGCGGCGATGGTCCAGGCTGAACGCGGCACGCGGTAGAGGCGGTCCCCCACGGCTAGCGCGAGGCAATCGAGGTGCTCACCCCAGGCAAGGCGCTCGACCGTGCCGGTCAGGCGTCCGCCCTCCAGCTTGAGGCCATCGGCGCGGGCGAGACCGGCGGGGCCTTCGGCGAGCGGCAGTCCGGCGGCGGCCAGCAGGCGGTTGGCGCCCATCGTTTCGGCCAGCGGCAGCGGGAATGCGTGACGGCCCAGCAGGCGCAGCGCCTCGCCCTGTTCGGCGGCGGTCAGGCCGAAGCCGCCCTGGTCTTCGCTGAGGAGCGCCAGCGGCAGCCCCATTTCGGTGACTTCCGCCCAGAGATCGGCGAGCCATTCGCCGTTCCGTGCGCGGGCCTGCGCCGCGTCGTCGAGCGATCGCTCGAGCAGACGCTGGATCATTTCTGCAAGCATCGGTGCCGCCTGCTCCCTTGCTGTTATGGTGCCGGCTACAGGATTCGAACCCGTGGCCCCCTGATTACAAATCAGGTGCTCTACCAACTGAGCTAAGCCGGCAACGTGACCTTATGTGCAGGCGTCCTTAGTCCTATCGCGCGCCGAAGGTCCACCCCTCTGTGCGGGCAATTTCTTCGGACAGGGTGCGCGGGTGCCACAGCGCGCGCTCGTGCGCGGCGGTGCGCAGCCAGGCGGCGGTGAGCAGCGCGTCGCTGGCATGGTCGGCAATCGGCCCCGCGCCGGGGAGGGGGGCGCTGCCCAGCGCGGCCAGCGCGGCGTTGAGGTCCTCGAAGCTGCGCATCTTCGATTTTCCGGCGCTGCGCCCGGCGGCCATGGCAGCGAGCGTGGTGTAGATTTCCGTCACCGCCGAGCCGCTGGCGGGCAGGGGATCGACCGGCCAGACCGGCAGGCGTTCCGGTAGGCGGCCGAGCAGCCGCATCCCGCTGAGGCTGGACTTGCCGACCTGCGCCGCGCCGACCAGGTTGAAGTTGGAATAGGGCTTGCAGCCCATCGCTTCCTGCGCGCGTTCGGTGACGCGAAACCGCCCGCGTCCGCCGCCGAAGCGATCCCCCTCGCGTCCGCCATGGCGGCGGAAATGGCGCGCGGCCTCGGGATGGTCGACGAAGCTGGTCACGCCAAGGTGCGGATCGGCGGCGCAAAAATCGTCAACCATGGCCCACAGGTCGCGGGCATGGGCCGGGCTGTCGGCCCAGCCGGGAAAGAAAGCGCCCACGTCGGCATGGGCGAGGCTGATGCCCATGTCGAAGCCGACCAGCGTGTCGGCGGGCAGGTCGCTCACCAGCCAGTCCAGCACCTCGCCGCGTGACCAGCGGTGACCCGGGCGGACGAGCGTTGGAGCGGCGTGGCCTTCACCGCACAGGGCAACGGCGATGCCCCGGTGCCGCTCTCCTGCCGCGCCGGACCAGTCGATTGCCGCGAAATGCCGGAAGCGCGCGCTCACCCGGCGGGGCAGCCCTGCGGGGCCGGTGCGAAGGCCCAGCCGCCCGGCCCCCGGCGCATGGTGAAGCGCTGGCGTGCCTCGTCGATCTCGGCGGACAGCTCGAAGCAGTCCTCGCCGCGCCAGCGCTCGATGCGCCAGTTGGCCGACAGCTCGGGCAGTTGCTCGAAGCGGGCGGCTTCCCTGATGGTGTCGGGCAGGACGTCCATCACCAGCACGGCGTTGAGCGCGCCGAAGCCCGAAGGCGACCATTCAGCGGAAGCGAAGCGCTTGCCCGAGGGCGAGAACACCGGCGCCGCCCCGGTATCGAGCGCCGTGCCCTTGCCCGCGCGGTCGAACAGCTGGAACCCGTTCGCCTCGTAGCCGAACCAGGCGTAACCGAAGAAGCGCTCGCCAGCGAAGGTGCTGAAATCCCGCGCGGAATCGTGGTAACGGGCGTCCGCGCAGAGCATCGCGCCGCCAAGCGTGGTGACCGCGACATGGTCCATGTCGGCAGCGGCGAAGGACGCGAACCGGGCAGGGACCGCGAGCGGGGCCTTGCGTTCCATGCCCTCCGCCTCGATCGGGGCAAGGGGAGCGCACTTGGCAAGGTCCGGCTTCGCGGCGACCTTGGTGGCAAGGGGGGCGGGCTGGGCCGCCGCAGGCGTTTCCGGCGCTGGCGCCTGAGGCTGCTGTTCCCCTGACGGCCCGCATCCCGCCAGCGCCAGCAGAGCGGCCAGTGCCGCGCGCTTCATGCTCCGTCCTCCCCGAGTCGTTCGCGGCGCTTCCTGTCCCACCATTCGAGGCGTTTCAGCACCTCGCGTTCGAACCCGCGTTCGACCGGGCGGTAATAGGTCTGCGCCGCCATCCCCTCGGGCCAGTAGTCCGCGCCGGAAAAACCATCCTCCGCGTCGTGGTCGTAGGCATAATCCTTGCCGTAACCGATGTCCTTCATCAGCTTGGTCGGCGCGTTGAGGATATTGGCGGGCGGGGCCAGACTGCCGGTCTCCCGCGCGCTCTTCCACGCCGCCTTCTGCGCCACATAGGCCGCGTTCGATTTGGGCGCCGTGGCAAGGTAGAGACAGGCCTGGACAATCGCCAGTTCGCCCTCCGGGCTGCCAAGGAACTCGTAAGCGTCCTTGGCGGCAAGGCACTGCACCAGCGCCTGCGGATCGGCGAGGCCCACGTCCTCGCTGGCGAAGCGCACCAGCCGCCGCAGCACGTAGAGCGGTTCCTCCCCCGCCGTCAGCATCCGCGCCATGTAGTAGAGCGCGGCCTGCGGATCGGACCCGCGCAGCGCCTTGTGGAGCGCGGAAATAAGGTTGTAGTGCCCGTCGCGGTCCTTGTCGTAGACTGCCACGCGGCGCTGGAGGAACTTGCCGAGCGCGGCGGGATCGAGCGGCTCGGCGATCTTCGCGTTGTAGAGCGTTTCCGCCTGGTTGAGCAGGAAGCGTCCATCGCCATCCGCCGATGCGACCAGCGCGGCGCGCGCGTCCGGCGTCAGCGGCAGGGGGCCTTCCAGCGCCTCCCCGCGTTCCAGCAACTGTTCCAGCGCTTCCGCATCCAGCCGGTGCAGGATCAGCACCTGCGCGCGGCTGAGCAGCGCGGCGTTGAGCGCGAAGCTGGGGTTCTCGGTCGTCGCGCCGACCAGGGTTACCGTGCCGCGCTCCACATAGGGCAGGAAGCCGTCCTGCTGGGCGCGGTTGAAGCGGTGGATCTCGTCCACGAACAGCAGGGTGCGCTGGCCCGCTTTGGCCATGGTCTCAGCCTCTGCGAACACCTTCTTGAGGTCCGCCACGCCAGAGAATACCGCGCTGACGGCGGCAAAGCGCATCCCCACCGCCGCCGCGAGCAGCCGCGCCATGCTGGTCTTGCCGGTGCCGGGCGGGCCCCACAGGATCATGCTGGACAGGCGCCCCGCCGCGACCATCCGCCCGATCGCGCCTTCCGGCCCGGTCAGGTGTTCCTGCCCGACCACTTCGTCCAGCGAAGCCGGACGCAGCCGGTCGGCCAGCGGCGCATCCTCGCGCAGCGGTTCCTCGCCCGGGGCGGAGAGATCATCGGCAAACAGGTCGGCCATCGCCCCAGGATAGAGCGCCTGCGCGCCAATTGCACGGGCCGCGTTTGGGGGATTTGCACTTAGGTGATAGGCTCCACCCACGGTCGGGAAAACACGACAGGGGGAGAGAGTTCATGCAGCAAGGCCAGAGCGCGAAGGCGCCGCTCAGTTTCTGGGTTATTGCCGTTTTGTCATTGATCTGGAACGCATTTGGCGGCCTGGACTATACGCTGACCCGGCTGCGCAATACCGACTATCTCAGCGCCGGGGGCGACCCGCAGGTGATGCTGGCCTGGATCGACAGCTTCCCGCTGTGGGCACAGGCCGGCTGGGGGCTGGGCGTCTGGGGGTCGGTCGCGGGTTCTGTGTTCATGTTGCTGCGCAGCCGCCACGCGGTGTGGGCCTTCGCGCTTTCGCTGGTCGGCGCGGTCCTCTCGCTGGGTTACCAGCTGACCCACGCGGTTCCGCCGGAACTGACCACGACGGCGGGCAAGGTCATGCCGGTGCTGATCATCCTGATCGTCGGTTTCCTGCTGCGCTTTGCCCAGGTCGAGGCGCGCAAGGGCACGCTGCGCTAGATGTCGCGGGTCAGGGCCGGGGGACGCCGTGCTGGCGGATCAGCCGGACATAGGTGTCTGCGACCACCTGGTTGATCCGGTCCCAGCTGAATTCGATGCTGCGCTGCTCGCCCGCCGCGCCGTGGGCGTTGCGCAGGGCCGGCTGCTCGATATAGGCGCGCAAGGCCTCGGCGAAGGCGTGGACCGCGCCGGGGCGGATCAGGCGCCCGGTCGTGCCGTCAAGCACCAGGCTTTCGCTGCCCGTGGCATCGGCGGCGACCACCGGCAGGCGGCAGGCCATCGCCTCCAGCGTGACATTGCCGAAGGTCTCGGTGATCGAGGGGTTGAAGAACACGTCCATGCTGGCGACCGCGCGGGCGAGGTCTACGCCGCCCTGAAAGCCGGTGAACACCGCATCGGGCAGCCGCGTTTCGAACCACTGGCGCGCGGGGCCTTCGCCCACCACCAGCACCTTGTGCGGCACGCCGCGCCGGGACAGGTCGTCGATCGCGTCGGAAAACACGTCGAGGCCCTTTTCCATCACCAGCCGGCCCAGGAAGCCCACCGCCACCTCGTGGTCGGCGATCCCCAGCGCGCGGCGCCATTCCAGGTCGCGGCGGCCGGGGTGGAAGATATCGCGGTCGACCCCGCGCGACCAGATGTCGATATCGTAATTCATGCGCTGGCTGCGCAGCACCTGGGCCATGCTCTCCGACGGGGCGACCAGCGCGTCGCAGCGCCGGTAGAGCCTCCGCAGGATCGCCTCGATCACCGGTTCGAAGAACCCGAGGTGGTAATAGCGCAGATAGGTCTCGAACCGGGTGTGAACCGAGGCCAGCACCGGTATCCCACGCTTCCTGGCCCAGGTCACGGCGCGGTGGCTGCTGGTGTCTGGCGAGGCGATGTGGACCACGTTGGGCGCGAATTCGGCCAGATCCCGCCGCACGCGGGCCGAAAGCCCGATCGGAAAGCGGTATTCGCTGCGCGCGGGTATCGGGAAATTGGGGACGTTGACCAAATCCCCGGTGGGCGGGAAGGCGGGTTCGTCCACCACCGGCGAATAGACCCGCACCGCCGCGCCCTGGCGCAGCAGATAGCCCACCAGCCGGTTGAGCGCCTGGTTCGCCCCGTCGCGCACGTAATTGTAATTGCCCGTGAACAGGGCGATCCTGAGGTCCGAAGTCTTCACCATGCCGCCCCCCGGACTGTCACGCTGGACACTGTGGACACAGTCCGCAGCGAAATGTCCATGCGATCACGGCAAGCTCGGTCGATCGGAACGGCCGACAAGGGGCAGGCAGGGCAGGGCGCGGCGATCATCGCCGCCTCCGATAGGGGGTTGCGGCGCGGTAGGAAAGGGGTGGAGGTATGCGAAATTACGCAAGCCCTTGCTGCCCAGCCTGCGATATTCCGGTGAGTGCCGCGAAATCATGCACTGTCGTCAATCGATATGGCCTGCTTCTCGCAAGAGCCGGGCTTCTTCCGATGTCCTGGGGCGATACGAGAGGAACTCCCGGGAGCCGAATGTAAGCCCAAACTGCTTCATCAGTTGCCAGTCATTTTCCGAATAGGGAATGGCAATTCCTTTCGGCGCCAGAATGTCACGAGCACCGCCATTTCTGCGGATGCGCTTCATGAAGTCGTCTTGCGCCGCGATGCCCGCGATCAGGACGCGTGAAACCGGAGTTTCAAGGCAGGATTCGAAAAGTTTGGCGAGCCTTGGCTTGCCGCCACGCGGCTTCATGATTTCCGCCCGCAGTTGGGCGTCAATCAGATTCCAGAAGTTCGGCGTGTAGGCGAAATCTATCGCCAACCACCATATGTTGGCGGTACCGGCAGCGGAGAAACTGGTCTTGGCATCACGGTTGAGGCCTTGGCGCAAGTATTCAGGCCGGGCGCGGACCAAACCGAACGCACAGGTGCTTTTCACCTCGTTGACACGCAAAAGGATGCAAAGCTGTCCGATGGCTTCGGGAGGGATCATCCACCCTGAACCGCCGCCGGTCGTCGACTTGACGTCAACTTCCTGTCCGCCAACCTTCAGGTCAAGGATAACTCCCTTGGGAACCTGCATCCAGTCACGCAGCAGTATCTCGAATTTGGTGCCGAGGTACGTTTTCTCGGTCTTTTCCAGATCGCTCAAGAAGTAGCGCTGTGTCCGGGCCGTATCGATTACTTCATCAATGGCTGACCTGAAAAACGACCGCAGCTTCTCCTCGAACGCTATTTTCCCGCCAACCGCTTCCAACAGGTCCCGCTCCAGTTTGGCCAAATCCGGATAGTCAGGATGATCCTGACGCAAGGGCTGATAGTCGGTATCAGGCAGCAGGCTCACGCAACTGCCCGGACCATGAAGTGCTTCTGGGCCGCGAGCGCGATCCGCAGATTGGTGGCCACAGCCTTGGCAACGGGCGGCGGAAATGCGTTGCCGACCTGTCGGTAAGCAGTCGTCTTGCGGCCAAAGAATTGCCACTCATCAGGGAATCCCTGCAGGCGGGCGACCATGCGAACGGTCAGCCTGGGGGTTCCGCAAAAATCAGGCGATGGCGGCGCGTCGGCAAGGGACCGGCCTTCGACACCAAGCGAGGCCCATGCCTTCCTGGCGCGGGTTGGTCCAAGATCGGGTCCCCCATGCTTCTTCGATCCACCAACAATGGTTGGCGCAATGTCGCTTGCCTGTTCAGCCCATCGATGCGCGCCCGGCCATCCGTCAGCAGCCATCAGGTCGCGCAAGGTTGCTCCAACCGTGGGCGGATTGTGTGGCAGCACGTCAGGCCAGTCGAATGCATCCACCAGATCCTTGCGTACCGCAACAATGACTACCCGGGGCCTCAACTGCGGCACTCCGAAGTCAGACGCATTCAGAAGGCGCCAGTCTGTATGGTATCCCAATTTTGCGAGCTGAGTCCTCAGATGCCCACGGTAGTCTTCGAACACTGCTGACAGAAATCCGCGAACGTTCTCGATCATGACTGCCTTGGGCTGAATCTCGTCAATCAAGCGCAGGGCCGCAGGGAACAGGTTGCGCTCGTCCTTGTCGCCAAGCTGCTTTCCGGCAACGGAGAAGGGAGGGCAGGGCAGGCCAGCGGTAAGCAGCTCAACTCCGCGATAAGGACGTCCGTCGAACTGATTCATGTCCTGAGCGTGGACGTTCCACTGCGGCCTGTTGAGCCGCAGGGTCTTTGCGAAATCTGGCTCGATTTCCACCAGTGCTTCGTGCTGAAATCCGGCTTGCTCCAGCCCCAGGGCCTGTCCGCCGGCGCCAGCACAGAACTCTATAGAACGCATGGAACACTCCTGTTTCCGGAGTGCTATGTTCTCATACTGTTCCAGTCAAGCGATGACGTAGCAGTTTCCACCACTTCGGATCACTTTGCAGCGCAAACCCCCACCCCGAACCTCCCCGCAGGGAGAGGCTTCAGGGGCAGGCAGGCGGGCCTTACGCCGCTTCCTTCTTGCGGCTGGCCTTCTTGCGCTCGTTCGGATCGAGGATCGCCTTGCGCAGGCGGATGCTCTTGGGAGTCACTTCGACCATTTCATCGTCGTCGATGTAGGCGATCGCCTGTTCCAGAGTCATGATCCGGGGCGGGGTCAGGCGGATCGCGTCATCCTTGCCGGTCGAGCGGAAGTTGGTGAGCTGCTTCGACTTCATCGGGTTGACTTCCAGATCGTCGGGCTTGGCGTTCTCGCCGATGATCATGCCTTCGTACAGCGGAGTGCCCACGCCGACGAACAGGACGCCGCGTTCCTCAAGCGGGCCGAGGGCATAGCCCACCGCTTCGCCCGCGCCGTTGGAGATCAGCACGCCGTTCTTGCGGCCTTCGATCTTGCCGCGATAGGGGCCGTACTTCTCGAACAGGCGGTTCATGATCCCGGTGCCGCGCGTGTCGGACAGGAATTCGCCGTGATAGCCGATCAGGCCGCGGCTGGGGGCGCTGAAGGTGATGCGGGTCTTGCCGCCGCCCGAGGGGCGCATGTCGGTCATCTCGCCCTTGCGGTTCGCCATCTTCTCGACGACCGTGCCGGCGTGTTCGTCATCGACGTCGATCACCACGGTTTCGTAAGGTTCGGTGCGCTGCCCGTCCTCGTCCTGGCGATAGAGCACGCGCGGGCGGCTGATGCCCAGTTCAAAGCCTTCGCGGCGCATCGTCTCGATCAGCACGCCCAGCTGCAGTTCGCCGCGCCCGGCAACCTCGAAGCTGTCCTTGTCGGCCGACTCGGTGACGCGGATGGCGACGTTGGATTCCGCCTCGCGCTCAAGCCGGTCGCGGATCATGCGGCTGGTGACCTTGCTGCCTTCGCGCCCGGCCATCGGGCTGTCGTTGACCGCGAAGCGCATCGACAGGGTCGGCGGATCGATCGGCTGGGCATAGAGCGGCTCGGTCACGGCCGGATCGGCGATGGTGTTGGCCACGGTCGCTTCGGCCATGCCGGCGATCGAGATGATGTCGCCCGCGCGGGCCTCGTCCACCGGAACGCGCTCAAGACCGCGGAAGGCCATCAGCTTCGAGGCGCGGCCAGTTTCGACGACATTGCCGTCACGATCGAGCGCGTGGATCGGCGAATTGACCTTGACCGTGCCCGACTGGACCTTGCCGGTCAGGATGCGGCCCAGGAAGTTGTCGCGATCGAGCAGGGTGACCAGGAACTTGAACGGCCCGTCGACATCGGCGGCGGGGGCGGGGACGTGGCTGACGATCTTCTCGAACAGCGGGGTCAGCGTGCCTTCGCGCAGGCTGGGGTCTTCGTTGGCATAGCCATTGCGGCCCGAGGCGTAGAGCACGGGGAAATCGCACTGTTCGTCGCTGGCATCCAGGCTTACGAACAGGTCGAACACTTCGTCCAGCACTTCCTGGATGCGCTCGTCCGGGCGGTCGACCTTGTTGACGACCACGATCGGACGCAGCCCGAGCGCGAGCGCCTTGCCGGTGACGAACTTGGTCTGCGGCATCGCGCCTTCGGAGCTGTCGACCAGCAGGATCACGCCGTCGACCATCGACAGGATGCGCTCAACCTCGCCGCCGAAGTCGGCGTGGCCGGGGGTGTCGACGATGTTGATGCGGGTGCCGTTCCATTCGACCGAGGTGCACTTGGCCAGAATGGTGATCCCGCGTTCCTTTTCGAGATCGTTGGAATCCATCGCGCGCTCTTCCACGCGCTGGTTGTCGCGGAAGGTGCCGGACTGGCGGAACAGCTGGTCGACCAGCGTTGTCTTGCCGTGGTCGACGTGGGCGATGATGGCGATATTGCGCAGCGGCAGCGGGGCGGACATCAGGAAGACTTTCGATCTGCGAGGGGCGATATACGGCGGGCAGGGGGCGTCAGCAGCGTGCTGCGCCGCAACATTACGCGCGCCCCTACCCGAAAGGACGCATTGGAGCAAGCTTTGCGCAATTGCGCCCGCCTACAAAGGGATTATAGGCGCGGGCCATGACCAAAACGCTGTTCCGGGCCGTTCTCCTGGCCACCGCCACTCTTCCTGCCGCCGCCTTCGCGCAGGACATCGATCCTGTCGAGGAAGAGGCCGCTCCCCCGGCCGACGACATGCCCGAGGCCGAGCCTGAGGGCAACGAGATCGTCGTGACCGCGACCAAGCGCGAGCAGAGCCTGCAGGACGTGCCGATCGCCGTCTCGGTCGCGACCGGCGAGACGCTGGAGCGCGCGCAGGTGCGCGACCTCAAGGATCTGCAGACCCTCGTCCCCTCGCTGCGGGTGACCCAGCTGCAGTCCAGCGCCAACACCAACTTCATCATCCGCGGATTTGGCAACGGGGCCAACAATGCCGGGATCGAACCCTCGGTCGGCGTGTTCGTCGACGGCGTCTACCGCTCGCGCACCGCCGCGCAGATCGGCGATCTGCCCGACGTCCAGCGCGTGGAAGTGCTGCGCGGCCCGCAGTCGACCCTGTTCGGCAAGAACGCCAGCGCCGGCGTGATCAGCCTGATCACGCGCGAGCCCTCGTTCAAGTTCCACGGCAATGCCGAGGCGAGCTACGGCAACTACAACGCGATCGTGCTGAAGGGCTATGTCACCGGAGCGATCACCGAGAACATCGCCGCCAGCCTGTCGGGCGGGATCAACAAGCGCGACGGCTATGTCACCGATCCGGGCTGGGGCGGCAAGTCGAACGAGCGCGACCGCTGGTTTGCGCGCGGGCAGGTGCTGATCCAGCCCAACGACCAGCTCAAGCTGCGCCTGATCGCCGATTACGACAAGATCGACGAGGTCTGCTGCGCGGTGGTCAATATCCGCCGTTCGGCCGCGACCACGGCGCTGGAATCGCTGGGCGGCAAGGTGAACCCGGCGACCGATCCGTTCGGCAACGTGTCCTATTCCAACCTCCCGTCTAGCAACGACATCGAGAACTGGGGCATTTCGGGCCAGGCGGACTATCAGGTCGGCCCGCTCAAGCTCACCTCGATCACGGCCTGGCGCGAAAGCAGCAGCCTGACCAACCAGGATTCGTACTTCACCAGCGCCGACCTGATCGGCGGGAACCTGGGCAAGACCGATATCGACACCTTCACCCAGGAACTGCGCGTCTCGGCCGGGTTCATGGACGTGTTCAATGCCATGCTGGGGGCCTACTATTTCGACGAGAAGGTCCAGACCGACAACGCGCTGACCTATGGCACGCAGTTCCGCCCTTACGTGAACCTGCTGAGCGGCGGGGGCGTGACCGCGCTGGAAACGCAGGTGCTGGGCCTGCCGCTGAACACCTTCCAGCAGGCCGGGCAGGGGCTGTTCGATTCCTACCGGATGAAGAACACCGCCTGGTCCGTGTTCGGCAATGTCGACGTCAAGCTGGGCCGCGCGACCCTGACGCTGGGCGCCAACTACACGCGCGACCGCAAGACCGTGGTCTCCAACGTCACCAGCACCGATACCTTCTCCGGCCTCGACCTTGTCGCCATCGGCAACGGGGTGATCCGCAACACCGTGCTCGCGCAGCAGGTGGGCGCGCAGCTGGGTCTGCCGGGGGCGGCCGATGCCAACCAGATCAAGACCTTCGCGCTCGGCAACTTCAACGCCTACAACGCGATCCTGGCGGGCGCGACCAGCTTTGCCAACGCCAACCAGTCCAACCCGGCGGTCAACCCGCTGCTGGCGCTGAAGCCGCTGCAGTTCCTGCCCCCCTACCGCAATTTCCCCAATGCGGTGGAGAACGGCAAGACCAGCGATGGCGACTGGAGCTGGACCGCGCGGCTGGCCTATGACCTGACCGACAGCGTCAACCTCTACGCCAGCTACGCGACCGGCTTCAAGGCAAGCTCGTTCAACCTCTCGCGCGACAGCCGCCCGCTCGCCTCGGACTATGCCGCGCTGGGGGCCGCCGGCCTGCTGCTGCCCAACCTCACCACCGGTTCGCGCTATGCCGGACCTGAGAACGCCAAGGTGTTCGAACTGGGCCTCAAGGCCAAGTGGAGCGTGGCCAGCGCCAACCTGACGCTGTTCAAGCAGCAGATCGACGGGTTCCAGTCCAACACCTTCACCGGCACCGGCTTCGCGCTCGCCAATGCGGGCCGGCAGACCACGCTGGGCGTGGAATTCGACGGCATGGTCAAGCCGCACCGCGACCTGACCCTGTCGGTGTCGATGGTCTACCTCGATCCCAAGTACGACAGCTATGTCGGTTCGCCGCTGGGCGATGCCTCGGGCATGGCCCCGGCGGGCATCTCCAACCTGTCGGCCACCTTCGGCGCGCAGTGGAACCGCGAGCTGGCGAATGGCGACCGGATCGTGCTGCGCGGCGACTATCACTACGAAGCCCCGGTCCAGGTGCTCGATGGCCTGCCCGGCTTCATCCAGCGCGATGCGCTGGGCAAGGTGATCAGCTACCAGCCCGGCTTCGATGCCGCGCGTCCGTTCCGGCGCGAGGTCAACGATCTGGGCGCCTCGGCGACCTGGATCATGAACAGCGGGCTTGAGCTGTCGGTCTGGGGCCGCAACCTGCTGGACGACCGCTACCTGGTGCAGATCTTCGATTCCGTGGTCCAGTCGGGCGCGGTCTCGGGCTATCCGAACCAGCCGCGCACCTATGGGGTAAGCGCTCGCTTCAAGTGGTGATCGCCCGTCTGCCGCTACGGAAAGCGTGACACAAGCGTGACACAAGCGTGACAAGGGGGTGGGAAACCACCCCCTTTTTCATTGCGTCGATGCAATAAGTGTGGTGCCCTTCCCATATCCGGCCCCGATCCCGGCCGGGGGAGCAGAAGGGGGAACTGTCATGCTCGATTGGATGCTGATGCCGTACAAGCGCTATGCCGATTTTTCCGGCCGGTCGCGGCGCAAGGAATTCTGGCTGTTTCAGCTGTTCGTGTTCATCGTCTATTTCGTGTTGATGATCGTTGCCGGCATGGGCATGTCGTCGATGACGGTCGATCCGGAAACCGGCGCGGTTTCCGGCGGCGGGCTGTCTTCGGTGATGAGCATCGTGGTGATGCTGTTCTGGGTGGCGACGATCATTCCGTTGATCGCGGTCCAGGTCCGGCGCTGTCATGATCAGGACAAGTCCGGCTGGTTCATCCTGGTGCCGATCTACGGCTTTGTCCTGATGTTCATCGAAGGCACGCGCGGACCCAACCGTTTCGGCCCCGATCCCAAGGCGGAAGAGAACGCCAGCGCCGCCATCTGATCGCATCGCCGATCTTCACCGTGCCCAGGCCGGCGCCCCGAAGGGTGCCGGCCTTTGCCGGTGCAACCACCCAGCAGGAAATGACTCATGGACTGGATGACCATGGCGCTGCGGCGCTATGTCGATTTCGAAGGCCGCTCCCAGCGCAAGGAATACTGGATGTTCCAGCTGTTCCAGGTGCTGGTCTACCTGATCTGCCTCGCGGTGATCCTCGCCGGGGTGCCGTGGACCGAGATCGACCGGCCTGGCTCCGAACCGCAGCCGCTGTTCTTTGTCGGCCTGGTTCTGGCGGGCCTGTTCTGGCTCGGCATGGTGCTGCCCAACATCGCCGTCACCGTGCGGCGGTTCCATGATCAGGACCAGACCGGCTGGCTCTACCTGCTCTATTTCATCCCCTATATCGGCGGGCTCGTGGTCTTCGTATTCATGTGCCTCGATGGCACGGCGGGCGACAACAAGTTCGGCCCGGACCCCAAGGGTCGCGGGGCGGTGGACGTGTTTTCGTAAGCTACCCTGGCGCCAGTC
>CALMJG010000098.1 GCA_937864195.1 uncultured Novosphingobium sp. | reverse complement strand
TGAGCCATCCCGAACGCCTGCTGATGCTCTGCCGGATGGACGAGGGCGAGGTTTCCGTCAGCGAACTGGTGGGCCTGACCGGCCTGTCGCAATCGGCGGTGTCGCAGCACCTGGCCATGCTGCGCGATGAAGGCGTGGTGGCGATCCGGGGCGAGGCGCAGACCCGGTATTACAGCCTCAAGGATCCGGTGGTCCGCGCGATCATCCACGCGCTGTGCGAGATCTGCGCCGGGCAGCACGGCTGACCCGTTGCGATCAAGGATTGGTCTTTCGCTGATCGAAAGCACGCGCTAGCCTTCCCGGCAAACAGGGAGGACTTGCCGGATGAACGGGGCTGAAGCCTTTATCGAAACGCTGCACGCGCACGGGGTGGAGGTCTGCTTCGCCAACCCCGGCACTTCGGAAATGCAGCTGGTTGCCGCGGTTGACCGCCAGCACGGGATGCGCGCCATCCTGGGCCTGTTCGAAGGCGTGGTGACCGGCGCGGCGGATGGCTACGGCCGCATGGCGGACAAGCCGGCCGTCACCCTGCTCCACCTCGGCCCCGGCCTCGGCAACGGCCTTGCCAACCTGCACAATGCGCGCCGCGCCGGATCGCCGGTGATCAACATGGTCGGCGATCACGCGACCTATCACCTGCATTACAACGCCCCGCTGACTTCCGATGCGGCGGGCGTTGCCCGGCCCATGTCGGACTGGGTGCGCGTCTCGAACTCGAACCGCGACCTCGCCCAGGCCGGGGCCGAAGCCTTTGCCGTGGCGCAGTCCTATCCGGGCAAGGTGGCGACGGTGATCGTCCCTGCCGACCATGCCTGGACCGAAGGTTCGGCCTCGGTCGTCGCCACGCCAGCCGCAGCCGCGCCCCGCGCCCCGGCGCAGGCGATTGTCGATGCCGCCGCCGCGCTGAGCGAGGTGGACGGCCCCAAGGCGCTGCTGCTGGGCGGGCGGGCGCTGCGCGAGGATGCCCTGATCGAGGCGGGACGGATCGCCGCCGCCACCGGCGCGCGGCTGATCGCGGAAACCTTCGCCACCCGCCACCAGCGCGGCGCAGGCCGCGTGGCGGTGGAAAAGCTGCCCTATTTCGGGGAAATGGCCGAGAGCTACCTGGCCGAATTCAAGGCCATCGTGCTGTGCGGAACCGAACCGCCGGTCTCGTTCTTCGCCTATCCCGGCAAGCCCAGCTTCCTCTCGCCGCCGGACGCGCGGCTGGTGCGGCTGGCCTCCATGCGCGAGGATGCCGTGGCGGCGCTTTCCGGCCTGGCCGAAGCGCTGAACGCTCCCGCCCAGCCGGCGCTGATACAGGAGCCGACCCGCTTCGATGCCCAGCCCGGCAAGCTCAACAGTGCGAACATCGGCGCGATCCTCAATGAACTGCTGCCCGAAGACGCCATCGTTTCCGACGAGAGCGCCACCTCCGGCGGCGCGGCCTTCGCCATGTGCGCGGGCGCGGCACCGCATGACTGGCTGCAACTGACCGGCGGGGCGATCGGCCAGGGCCTGCCGCTCGCGGTGGGCGCAGCTGTCGCCTGCCCGGACCGCAAGGTGATCGCGCTCCAGGCCGATGGCTCGGGCATGTACACCAACCAGGCGCTGTGGACGATGGCGCGCGAGAACCTCGACGTCACCACGATCATCCTCAACAACGGCTCCTACGCGATCCTCAACATCGAACTGATGCGGGTGGGCGTGCAGAACCCCGGGCCCAAGGCGCTGTCGATGCTCGACCTGCGCAATCCCGGCCTCAACTGGACGCAGATGTCCGAAGGCATGGGCGTGCCCGCCGTGCGGGTCGAGACCGCCGAGGAACTGCGCGCCGCGCTGGTGGAGGCCCTCGCCCACAAGGGCCCGCGCCTGATCGAAGCCATGCTCTGATGGGCACTTCGCTCAACCTCCTCCCCGCCTCGTTCGCCGATTTCCGGCGCGAGGCGGAGAAGCGGCTGCCGCGCTTCCTGTTCGACTACATCGATGGCGGCGCGGGCGCGGAAGTGACCCTGCACCGCAACACCGCCGACTGGGAAGCCGTCAGCCTGAACCAGAAAGTGCTGGTCGACGCCTCGAAGATGGACTGCTCGGTCGAGCTGTTCGGGGAAAATCTCGCCATGCCGCTGATCCTCGCGCCCGTCGGCATGGGCGGAATGACCGCGCGGCGCGGTGAAGTGCAGGCCAAGCGCGCGGCAGACAAGGCGGGCATTCCCTTCTGCCTCTCCACCGTCGGCATCTGCACGCTGGAGGAAGTCGGCGCGGTTTCGAACCGCCCGGCCTGGTTCCAGCTCTACATGCTGAAGGACCGGGGCATCGTGCAGGAAATCCTCGCCCGTGCCTGGGACAATGGCGTGCGCACGCTGGTCTTCACCATCGACCTCGCCGTGCTGGGCACGCGCTACCGCGACATCCGCAACGGCATGGCGGGCGGGCTGGGTCCGTGGGGCCGCTTCCGCTCGGGCGCGCTGGACTATGCGCTGCACCCGCGCTGGGCCTGGGACGTGGGTGTGAAAGGCGCACCCCACGGCTTCGGCAACATCGCGATGTACGTGAAGCAGTCCAGGAACCCGCGCGATTACCTCCACTGGACCGGCACCCAGTTCGACAGCTCGGTCACTTGGGCCGACATCGAATGGCTGCGGGGGGTCTGGCAGGGCAATCTGGTGCTGAAGGGCGTGCTGGACGTGGCCGACGCACGCGCCGCCGTCGCGGTCGGCGCGGACGGGATGATCGTCAGCAACCACGGCGGACGGCAGCTCGACGGGGTATGCTCCACCGCCGCCATGCTGCCGCGCATTGCCGATGCCGTGGGGAGTGAAACAACGCTGCTGGTCGACGGCGGCATCCGCTCTGGCCAGGACCTGGTCAAGGCGCTGGCGCTGGGGGCAAAGGCCGCGCTGGTCGGCCGCCCCTGGGTCATGGCGCTCGCTGCCGGGGGCGAGGCGGCACTCACCCGGATGCTCGGGCTCTACCGGCAGGACATGCGCACCGCGCTGGGCCTCACCGGCATCCCGAACGCCCGCGACGTGGGGGGCGGCGCGCTGCTGGCAGACTAGACGCCCTTCCCCACGTCCGTTCGTGTCGAGCTTGTCGAGACACGTCAGCGCCAACGTGTCTCGACTGCGCTCGACACGAACGGGACCATGGACTTTGGGCTTCAGCGCCCCTTGAACGCCGCCGGACGCTTTTCCAGGAACGAGGCGACGCCTTCCTTGAAGTCCTCGCTGGCGAACAGCGGGAGCAGTTGCAGGTAGACGTGCTGGACATGGGTGCCGAACGGCTCGTCCAGCCCCATGCGCATCATCCGCTTGGCGGCGCGCACGGCCAGCGGGGCGTTGCCGGCGATTTCAAGCGCCAGCTTGCGCGCCTCGGCGGCGACCTGATCGGCTGGCACCACGCTGTTGACCAGCCCTTCGGCCAGGCACTGGGCGGCATCGAGCGTGCGGCCGGTGAAGATGATCTCCGCCGCCTTGGCCCAGCCGAGCATGCGCGGCAAAAACCAGGTGCCGCCGCTTTCGGGCAGGACGCCGCGCTTGACGAAGGCGGCGGCCAGCTTGGCGTTGTCGGCCATGATCCGGATGTCGCAGCCCAGCGCGAGGTCCATGCCGTAGCCCGCCGCCGACCCGTTGAGCGCGCAGATAACCGGCTTGTCCATGTCGAACAGGACCGTGGGCGGGGTATGGCTGAGGTCGAGCGTTTCGGGCGCCTGCCGCTGGCCGCTGCCGATTCCCTCGCCGCGCGCGGCTTCGGTCAGGTCCAGCCCGGCGCAGAACGCGCGGCCCGTGCCGGTCAGCACCACCACCCGCGCTTCCGGGTCCTTGTTGGCGCGTTTCAGCAGGTCGCACAGCTCGTCGAGCATGGCGGGCGAGATGGTGTTCATCCGCTCGGGCCGGTTGAGCGTGATCGTGGCGATATGGTCAGCGGTTTCGTAGGTCAGGGCAGACATGCAGCTCTCTCAATCATTTATGGTTATGAGTTCGAACTTCAGGCGAGGACCTTGCCGGGATTGAGAATGCCCTTGGGATCCATTGCGGTCTTGAGCGTGCGCATCAGCGCGATCTCGGCGTCGCTGCGGCACATCGTCAGCCAGTCGCGCTTTTCGAGGCCGATGCCGTGTTCTGCGGAGATCGAGCCGCCCAGCGCCTTCAGCGGGCTATAGACGATCTCCTCGATCCGGTGGCGGGTTTGATCGGTAAACGGCTGAGTTCCAAGGACAATGTGCAGGTTGCCATCGCCGATGTGGCCGAATACCACGAACTTGAAGTCGCTTCCGAACGCGGCACTCGCCTCCGCCTCGATTCCGCGCACATAGTCCTGCATCGCCACGATCGGCAGGCTGACGTCGAAGGTCACGGCCGGCAGGGTGTGCTGGAACAGCCCCTCGATATCGTCGCGGATCTTCCAGATGCCCGCCGCCTGCGCCTTGCTGGCGGCAATGGTGGCGTCGAGTACGATGCCCTGCTCCAGCGCTTCGCCCAGCACGGCCTCGAACTGCGCGGCGTCGCGTTCGGGATCGTTGCCGCTGGTCTCGATCAGGACATAGTGCGAATGCCCGCCGGGCAGCGGCGGGGTGTGGCGGCCCATGGCGATGCCGATGGGTTCGTAGAAATTGGCCCACATCACCTCGAACGAGGTCAGCGCGCTGCCCAGCCGCTTGCCCGCCAGCATGAACAGGTGCTGCACCGCGTCAAACCCGCCCAGCGCCAGCAGCGCGGTCTGGGTGGAGAGCGGCGCGCTCTGCAGTTTCAGCACGGCGCGGGTGACGATCCCCAGCGTGCCCTCGCTGCCGATGAACAGGTGCTTGAGGTCATAGGCGGCGTTGTTCTTGACCAGCGTGTTCATCGCGCTGATCACGGTGCCGTCGGCCAGAACCGCTTCGAGCCCCAGCACGTTGTCGCGCATCATGCCGTAACGGACGACCGAATTGCCGCCCGCGTTGGTCGATATCCCGCCACCGATGGTCGCCGTGCCCCGCGCGCCCCAGTCGACCGCAAACTTCAGGCCCTGCGCTTCCGCCGCTTCCTGCGCGGCCTGGACGGGGCAGCCCGCCTCGACGATCATCGAGCGCCCGACCGGATCGATCGACTGCACGGCGCGCATCCGTTCCAGCGAGACCTGGATGTCATCGGGCTGGCAGTCCGCGCCGTGGACGAGACCCGTCAGACCGCCCGCCGGAACCACGCTTTGCCCCGCCGCGTGGCACAGGGCCATGACCTGGCTCAGTTCCTGCGTGCTGGCCGGACGCACCACCGCTTTCGCCTGGCAGGTCGACAGGCCCATCCAGTCGCCCGCGCGCTGGGCCACGTCCGCTCCGGTGAGCAGGCCCTGCGGCCCGACGATTGCGCCGATCTGTTCGAGCAGCTGGCTCATTCCCGTCCTCTTCCCAAATGAAACGCCCCGACCGTATCAGCTACGGCCGGGGCGCAAAGGACTATCTGTCCATGAGACGGAAGACGATCAGCCGTCGATCCGCTCGATGATGATCGCCGGGGCCATGCCGCCCGCCGCGCACATCGTGATCAGGCCGTAGCGGCCATTGATCCGCTCCAGCTCATCCAGCGCGGTGCCGATCAGCATCGCGCCGGTCGCGCCAATCGGGTGGCCCAGCGCCATGGCGCCGCCGTTGGGGTTGACCTTGGTGCGGTCGAGATCGAGGTCGCGGATGAACTTTTCAGCGACGACGGCGAAAGCCTCGTTGATTTCGAAGACGTCGATGTCGTCCTTCTTGAGGCCGGCCTTCTCCAGCACCTTCTTCGCCGCCGGAACCGGGGCGTTGAGCATCAGCGTGGGATCATCGCCGCAGTTGACATAGGCGACGACCTTGCCGCGCGGCTTGAGGCCGTGCTTGTCAGCGTATTCCTTGCTGGTGATCAGCACGGCGCCCGCGCCATCGACCACGCCCGAGCTGTTGCCGGCGTGGTGCACGCCCTTCCAGTTCAGGTCCGGATAGCGGCGCTGGATCTGCTTGCGGAAAGTGGTGCCGCCCAGATCGAAGTCAGCGATGGCATCGAAGCTGGCCTTCAGGCTGGCGAGCCCTTCGGCAGTGGTTTCGGGACGGGGGAATTCCTCGCGGTCAAGCGCGACGGTGCCGTCTTCATTGTAGACGGTGACCAGCGACTTGTCGAAGCGGCCTTCCTTGATCGCACGGTCGGCGCGTTCCTGGCTGACCAGCGCCAGCGCGTCGAGCGCCTCGCGCGTGATGCCTTCCATCGCGGCGATCGCATCGCCGCACACGCCCTGGTGGCTCTGCGGGTGCAGCACGTCGAGCGCCGGGTTGCCCGAACCCATGCCCAGCGGCTTGATCCCGGCGTTGGCTTCTTCCGCGCCGATCTGGGCGGTGTAGCTCATCATTTCGGTGCCGCCCGCGATCACGCAGTCTTCCATGCCCGACATGACGGCCGCCGTGGCGAGGTTGACCGAGGTGATGCCGCCGCCGCAGAAGCGGTCCAGCGTCATACCCGAGGCCGAGGTGTCATAGCCGGCGGCCAGCGCGGCCATGCGGCCCAGGTCGCCGCCCTGCTTGCCCTTCTGGGTCGAGGTCGACCAGATCACGTCGTCGACGGTGCTGGTGTCGAGGTTGTTGCGATCCTTCAGCGCCTTAAGGACGGTGGCGGCCAGGTGCTGCGGGTGAAGGTGCGAAAGCGCGCCCTTGCCGGGCTTGCCGATGCCGCGCGGGGTGCGCACGGCGTCGATGATATAGGCGTCAGCCATGACAGTTCTCCTTCGGGCCGCCACGCGCCATTCGCGCGGCTGCGTCCCTCGCGACTCCAATTAACCGCCCGATTAAGAATCGCAAGGGGAACAGGGGAGAACAGAATCCGTTGCGTCAGGCATTAGTCGCGAAAGACGGGCAGATGGGCCAGTTCGACCAGCTTGTGCCCGAGCCGGTCGAGCTCCTCCGGGGTGCGCCTACCGGCGAAGGTCGATACGGACAGGCATAGCCGCAGGTTGCCCGAGGCCGGAATGGCGACGGAGAGCGAGCAGATGCCGCTGTGGCTGAACCCGTCGTCAATCGCATAGCCCCGCTCCGCGGACTGCACGACCTGTTCCCGGTATTCGGCAAAGACCAGCGGCTGCGGCCAGCGCACGGCATCGAAGCGCCGCCGCAGTTCAGCCTCGCTCACCCGCTCCGCAGCGGCGAGCGCCCGCCCCGATGATCCGCCGCCAATCGGCTGGCGCTGCCCGATCACCATGTGGATGCGAGTCGCCGCGCCGCTTTCCCACAGCGCGACCAGCGCGATGCGGTCCGCCGAAGTCGCCCTCCACAAGCCGACGGTACATTCGTGCGCTTCGGCAAAGGCCCTTGCCGGTCCGCGCGCGCGTTCGATCAGCTGATCGAGCCGGTCCGGCCCCGGCCCCGTCGCGCTCCACCCCGGGACCAGGGCATAGCGCCGCGTGTCCTCAACCCGTTCGACCGCGCCCTCGGCCACCAGGGTGCGCAGCAGGTTGAGCGTGCTGGACGGGCTGAGATCGACCGCGCGCGCCACTTCGGACAGCGTTGCCCCGCCGCTCCGCGCGGCAAGGGCGCGCAGCACCGCGAAGGCCAGAGATACCGAGCGCACCTGGGTCGACATGAGGCGGACCTAGCTTTCAGATATGTGAAAGGCAATGCCAATGTTTGAATTGACTGAATCGTCCGCTTGCCCCATCGGGTCCGCAGTGCGATGCCCAGAGGCAAGGCATCGCTGGCGGAGATTCAGACGATGGGAATGCTCGAAGGCAAGGTTGTCGCGATTACCGGTGCGGGGCGCGGCGTGGGCCGCGAAATCGCGCTGCTCTGCGCGAAGCACGGCGCGGCAGTAGTGGTCAACGATCCGGGCGTCGGCGGCGGCGGTGAAGGCGGCGATGCCGGACCGGCGCAGGAAGTGGTCAACGAAATCGTGGCCCTGGGCGGCAAGGCCCATGCAAACCTTGCCAGCGTGGCCGATCCGGTCGGCGCGGCCTCGATCATCGAGGATGCGGTGCAGCGCTTCGGGCGGATCGACGCGGTGGTCAACAACGCGGGCATCCTGCGCGACACGATCTGGCACAAGATGAGCCACGAGGACTGGCGCGCGGTGATCGACGTCAACCTCAACGGCCCGTTCAACGTCTGCAAGGCGGCGACCCCCTATTTCCGCGAGCAGCAGTCCGGCAGCTTCATCCACTTCACCTCCACCTCGGGCCTGATCGGCAACGTGGGCCAGGCGAACTATTCGGCGGCCAAGCTGGGCCTCGTCGCGCTGTCGCAGTCGATCGCGCTCGACATGGCCCGCGCGGGCGTGCGCTCCAACTGCATCGCGCCTTTCGCGTGGAGCCGGATGACCGCCTCGATCCCCGCCGAAACCCCCGAGCAGAAGCAGCGGGTGGAGCGGATGAAGTCGATGAGCGCCGACAAGATCGCCCCGCTGGTGGTCTACCTCGCCTCCGATGCCTCGAAGGACGTCACCAACCAGATCTTCTCGGTCCGCAAGAACGAGATCGTGCTGTTCAACAAGCCGCGCCCGGTCCGTTCGATGACCAAGGTCGAAGGCTGGACGCCCGAAACCATCGCCGAGGAACTGATCCCCGCCTTCAAGCCCAGCTTCGCGCGCGCCGACGAAGTCAGCGGCCACGTTTTCCCTTACGACCCGATTTGAGGATTTCACCCATGAGCACCAACTCCGGCATGGACGCCGACGTCTTCGAACAGTTCATCGAACAACTGCAGCGCTATGTGCGCGAGCGGCTGATCCCGGCTGAAAAGCAGATCATCGAAACCGACCTGATCCCCGACGACATCATGAACGAGATGCGCGAGATGGGGCTGTTCGGCCTGACCATGCCCGAGGAATTCGGCGGCGCGGGCATGAACATCCAGCAGTATACCCGCACGATCCGGGAACTGTCCTATGCCATGCCGTGCTATCGCTCGATCACCTCGATCAACATCGGCATGGTCTGCTCCGCTCTGAAGAACGGCGGCACGGAAGAGCAGAAGGCCGAATGGCTGCCGCGCCTTGCCGCAGGTGAAATCGCCAGCTTCGGCCTGACCGAACCCGGCTCCGGCTCGGACTCGGCGGCGATGCAGACCATGGCGGTCAAGTCCGGCAACGGCTGGGTGCTGAACGGGACGAAGCGCTACATCACCAATTCGCCCTTCGCCAAGGTTGCGCTGATCATGGCGCGCACCAGCAAGGAAGCCCTGCCCAAGAACGCCCACGTTTCCGCGTTCATCGTGCCGATGGACACCCCGGGCGTCACGGTCGGCAAGTCGGACAAGAAGATGGGCCAGGCCGGCAGCCACATCGCCGACATCATCATGGACAACGTCCAGCTGCCCGCCGACGCGCTGCTGGGCGGCGTGGAGGGACGCGGCTTCGTCACCGCGATGCAGAGCCTCGACAACGGCCGTCTCTCGGTCGGCTCGGCAGCCGCCGGCTATGCCCGCCGCGCGCTCGATTCGGCGATCCGCTATGCCAACGAACGCAAGGCGTTCGGCGAACCGATCGCCAACTTCCAGCTGATCCAGCAGATGCTGGCCGACAGCGAGATCGAGATCTACGCCGCCGAATGCATGCTGGAAGACGCCGCCAAGCGCGCCGACGCGGGCGAGAACGTGCTGCGCAAGGCCGCCGCCGCCAAGGTCTTCGCCTCCGAAATGTGCGGCCGCGTGGTTGACCGCGTGGTGCAGATCTACGGCGGCGCGGGCTACCTGGCCGAATACGACGCCGAACGCTTCTTCCGCGATGCCCGCATCTACCGCATCTACGAAGGCACCACCCAGATCCTCCAGCTCCAGATCGCGAAGCACATGCTGCGCGAATGGGCGGCCACGCAGGGCTGATCGGCCATGTACCCGCTGCTCCAGGGGCTTTCGGTGATCGAGGCGTCGTCGTTCGTCGCCTCGCCCACCGCCGGGCTGTACTGCGCCCAGTTCGGCGCGGAAGTGATCCGCGTCGATCAGGTCGGCGGCGGGCCAGACTTCCGCCGCTGGCCGGTGACCGAGGCCAACGACTCGCTCTATTGGGAGAACCTCAACCGGGGGAAGAAATCGGTCGCGCTCGATCTCGGCTCTCCCCAGGGGCGCGAACTGCTGCAGGAACTGGTCCGCGCCACCGGCCAGTTCATCACCAACTTCCCGGTCGGCGGGTTCCTCGCCCATGAAAAGCTGGCCGAGGGCCGCGCGGACCTCATCACCGTGCGCGTCATGGGCTGGGCAGACGGCGCCCCCGCGCTCGACTACACGGTCAACAACGCGGTCGGCTATCCGATGATGACCGGCCCGGGGCCGGAACCGGTCAACCACGTCCTTCCGGCGTGGGATCTGCTGTCGGGCGCCTATGCGGCCTTTGCCCTCCTCGCCGCGATCCAGCGTCGCAGCGTCAGCGGTGAAGGCGGCGAAGTGCGCATTCCGCTGTCGGACGTCGCCATCGGCACGGTCGCCAACCTCGGCGGCATCGCCGAAGTGCTCTATTCGGGCGAGAACCGCCCGCGCCTCGGCAACGCGGTCTACGGTCTGTTCGGGCGCGATTTCCTGACCGCCGACGGACAGCGGACGATGATCGTGGTCGTCACCCACCGCCAGTGGGCCAATCTGATCGCCGCGCTGGGGCTGGAGCAGCAGGTCGCCGCTATCGAGACTGAGCGCGGCGTCTCCTTCGCGAAGGACGACGGGCTGCGCTATGCCCACCGCGATGCGCTTTACCCGCTGTTCGAAGCGGCAATCGGCGCGCGGGCCCATGCCGATCTTGCCGCCGCGCTCGATGCGGGCGGGATCGTCCACAGCGCCTACCGCACCATGCTCGACGCCGCGCGCGATCCGCGCCTGGTGGGCGACAACCCGATGTTCAGCGCCTTTGACGCCAACCCCTCGGGCTTCGCCTATCCGGCTGCCGGTGCGTTCGGCACCGTGCCCCAGCTGGAACGCGGCGCCCCGCAGCCCGCCCCGCGCAACGGGCAGCATTCGGAAGAAGTGCTGGCCGAGCGCCTGAAACTCTCCTCGGGCGAGATCGCCCGCCTGATCGACTCCGGAATTGTAGGAACCCAGCCATGACCCTTCGCCGCGCTGCCATCGTCTCGCCCATCCGCACCGCTGTCGGCAAGTTCGGGGGCGCGCTGTCCTCGCTCACCGCCGGGCAGCTGGGCGCCACCGTCCTCAAGGCGCTGGTCGAGCGCACGAAGATCGATCCCTCGCGGGTCGACGACGTGATCTTCGCGCAGGGCTATGGCAATGGCGAGGCGCCGTGCATTGCGCACTGGTCGTGGCTGCTGGCCGGCCTGCCCGAGGAAGTCCCCGGCTACCAGCTCGATCGCCGCTGCGGATCGGGCCTGCAGGCGATCGTCAACGCGGCGATGATGGTCCAGACCGGCGTGTCCGACGTGGTCGTCGCGGGCGGCTGCGAATCCATGTCGAACGTCGAGCATTACTCGGTCGACATTCGCAAGGGCGTGCGCTCGGGCAATCTGACCCTGCACGACCGCCTGACGCGCGGGCGCGTGATGAGCCAGCCGATCGAACGCTACGGCGTGATCAGCGGCATGATCGAGACGGCCGAAAACCTCGCCAAGGACTGGAACATCAGCCGCGAGGCCTGCGATGCCTATGCCGCGCGCAGCCACCAGCGCGCAACCGCCGCCTGGGCGGGCGGCCTGTTCGCTGACGAACTGGTCCCCGTGGAAGTGCCGCAGAAGAAGGGCGATCCCGTGATCTTCGCCCATGACGAGGGCTACCGCGCCGATGCCAGCATGGAAACGCTCGGCAAGCTGCGTCCGCTGGAAGGCGGCGTGGTGACGGCGGGCAACGCCAGCCAGCAGAACGACGCGGGCGCCGCCTGCCTGGTCGTCGCCGAAGACAAGCTGGAGGAACTGGGCCTCGAACCCATCGCCTTCTTCCATTCGTGGGCGGCGGCGGGCTGCGATCCGGCCCGCATGGGCTATGGCCCGGTCCCCGCGACCGAGCGGCTGTTCGCCCGCAATGGCCTGTCGTGGAACGACATCGGCCTCGTTGAACTGAACGAGGCCTTTGCCCCGCAGGTGCTCGCCTGCCTCAAGGGTTGGGGCTGGTCGGACGATGACAGCCGCCACGACATGCTCAACGTCAACGGCTCGGGCATTTCGCTGGGCCACCCGATCGGCGCCACGGGGGGCCGCATCCTCGCCAACCTGACCCGCGAGATGCAGCGCCGCGACGTGCGCTATGGCCTGGAAACGATGTGCATCGGCGGCGGCCAGGGCATCGCTGCGGTATTCGAGAAGGCCTGATATGTCGCTGGACTATCGGCACCTGCTCGGCCTCGCCCGCGGTTACGAAGCGCTGGCGCGCGCCGCGCTGGCAGAGCGGCTGGAAGGCCGCCGGATCGACGAGGAACAGCGCGCGGCGCATGGCTTTGCCTGGATCGCCACCAGCGTTGCCGCGCTGGAGGCGCTGGCCGAGTGGAACAAGGCGGGCGCCGGCCTCAACCCGGTCGATGCGCTGGTTACCCGGCTGGGCTTTGCGGAAACGCTCGCCCAGCTGGTCGGCGGCCTGCCGATGGGGCAGAACGAGCTGCTGCGCCCGGCTGACCTTGGCCTGGCCGATGCCGCGCGCGACCTGACCGATGCCTGCGCCGACCTGCTGGAAGTCGACCATGCCCCGGCCCGCGCCGAGCTTGCCCGCCTGCTGGCGGACGGGGTCTGGCCCTCGGAAGGCCTGGGCGACGCCGATCTCGACGCGATCCGCGACCAGTTCCGCCGCTTCACCGATGCGGAAATCCTGCCCAATGCCCACAAGTGGCACCTGGCCAACGAGCTGATCCCCGACGCCACCGTCGCCGCCATGGCCGAGCTTGGCACCTTCGGCGTCTGCATCCCCGAGGAATTCGGCGGGCTGGGCCTGTCCAAGCTGGTGATGTGCCTTGTCACCGAGGAGCTGTCGCGCGGCTGGATCGGTGCGGGCTCGCTCGGCACCCGCTCGGAAATCGCGGGCGAGCTGATCACCCACGGCGGCACTGCGGATCAGAAGGCTGAGTGGCTGCCCCGGATCGCCAGCGGCGACGTGCTGCCGACCGCCGTGTTCACCGAACCCGATGTCGGCTCCGACCTCGGCTCGCTCCAGACCCGCGCGCGCCGGACCGAGGATGGCGCCTGGCGGATCGACGGGGCCAAGACCTGGATCACCCACGCCAGTCGCTCCGACCTGATGACCCTGCTGGCGCGCACCCTGCCCGATGCGAAGGGCTATGCGGGCCTGTCGATGCTGTTGGTCCCCAAGCCGCGCGGGACCGATGCCGACCCCTTCCCCGCCGAGGGCATGGCCGGCAGCGAGATCGAGGTGCTGGGCTATCGCGGGATGCGCGAATATGCGCTGTCGTTCGATGGCATGGCCGCGCCTGCCGATGCCCTGCTCGGCGGTGAGGAAGGCCAGGGCTTCAAGCAGCTGATGCGCACTTTCGAGGGCGCCCGGATCCAGACCGCCGCGCGCGCCGTGGGCGTTGCCCGCCGCGCGCTGGAACTGGGGCTGGACTATGCGCTGGGCCGCAAGCAGTTCGGCAAGGCGATCGTTCAGTTCCCGCGCGTAGCGGACAAGCTGGCGATGAGCCTGGTTGACCTGATCCTCTCGCGCGAGCTGACCTATGCCGCCGCGCGGGCCAAGGACTCCGGCAAGCGCTGCGACATCGAGGCCGGCATGGCCAAGCTGCTCGCCGCGCGCACTGCCTGGTCCAATGCCGACGCCAGCCTGCAGATCCACGGCGGCAACGGCTATGCGCTGGAATACGAGATCAGCCGCGTGCTGTGCGATGCCCGCATCCTCAACATCTTCGAGGGCGCGGCGGAAATCCAGGCCCAGGTAATCGCCCGCGGCCTGCTGGATGGCCGCAACTGACCGGGGGAACATCCTCCAGCCCCGTTCGTGTCGAGCGTGTCGAGACACGTTCGCGCTACCGTGTCTCGACACGCTCGACACGAACGGGAACCGATTAGAGGTGGCACGTTGAGCGAGTGGAACGCATGGATCGGGCGCGAGGAAGCGCGCCATGACCGGATCGA
>CALMJG010000097.1 GCA_937864195.1 uncultured Novosphingobium sp. | reverse complement strand
TCACGTAAGCGGCACCACCACCTTTTCGCACTTTCCCGTGGGTTTTGAAGGATTCCCAGCCAAAGTGCGTTCCCCTGATCAGGCCAAATTTCCTGCTGAAAGGCCGAAATCCGGTCTATGCCCATTTGACAGGCCAAAAGTCGTTCGCATTATCTCTAGGAATCATCGACTTGAACGCGCGCAATCTTTGATCGTGATGTGCGAGTAAGGGGAAAGCCGCATTAGCTAGGACCAGCCGCGACAATGGGCCGAGCGTGGGCTGAATTTGCACCCAAGGCGAGAAGGAAGTTCTGTTCAGCCAGCTCACTTTGGCTGCCCTCACGGTCGAACAGGGCATAGCGGCTGGGGTGAGGCATCCCGATAACCCTTCGGCCATTGTCTGCGATGTAGAGGTCGATCTTTGCTGTCCCCCAGCCGGTTTCTAATTGGGGCTGCCATGTCGCGCGCAGCAGTGTTGCCAGTTCGCGCGCTGGCACCTTGCCCATTGTGATGAAAACCTCGGCAGAGCAGGACGACAACACCGATGACCAAAGGTTGCGACTGAACGCCAGCACTTCGGCCTCAAGTTCGGCACGCTTGCTGACACCTTCCCAGTCACGCGTTCGGAACGGAACGAACTGGGCGCAAAGCGATTCGTCCTTCTCGATACCGGCCAGACCGTGCCACTTCTGAATTTGAAGCTGTAGGCGATCATGCAAGTCCGTTCCGCTGGCATCCTTACCGCCCCAGAACTCGTCATAATATGGATTGTGTCCTGTGGACCAATACCCGCCATACGGGCCTTCATCGTCTCGACCGCCGGGGTTTAAGCCCACGATTGCCACGCGGGCATCTTTGAGGCGATCCTCGTTGCAGCAGAGGAACGTCCAGCCCGATCGAAAACCAAGACTGTCATATCTTGCCTGGATTGCAGCGGCGTTGAACCCGGTGATTGTCATACCCTATCCTAGGTTGGTGGACTTGCTCGAAGGTGAAAAACCGTTCGCCGCCCCCATCAAAGCATTCGAATTCGACCCCGAAAGCGCCAATGCCCGATGCGTCCAATGCGGCAATTGATGCTGCTATCCGACGCACATCCGGGGCAACGACACACAAGGTCACGTTGCCGCTAAGTTCTATTGCATCCGCGAAGGCATTATAGAAATCGACCAAGAGTTGCCCGCCGCAAAACTCTTCGTAGTGGCCGATCAGGTCATGGATGCTGAGGCTCCTGGCCCATTGCTGATGGATTATGGCTGCCGCGAGGGCTTCCGCTGCATTTTCCGAGCGTCTTACTTCGATCACGATCAATGCGCCACAACGTGTCAATCCAAGTAGATCCAGCTTTCGACCATTGCCCGTTTTGATCTGCGCCCCGATCCACAAAAGGTTTTCAGCGATCACCTCCGGCGCTTGCAGGAGCAGGTCGTGCAATTCGTCTTCGCGGAGGTGAAGTGACTGTCCGAACCGGCGCGCTTTGCCACTCCACCCAACGAGGTGACGAGTGCTTGGGGGCGATGCCGCCACAGCGTGGGTCATTTTGTTTCGCTGAAATGGGGGACAAGAACCTCTGATATTTCACCGGGCAGGCTAAACCAGACCGGCTTGCCCCGCGAGGTGGGATACCCGTTCTCTCCGTCCTCACCGTTCCAGCGCAGACCGAAGTATTCCTGATTGGCGGGATTGCGGAGCAAGGCGATGCTCCATTCACCCGGCCCTCGATCGCAGACCAGCCGAACGACCTTAATGCCGCTCGTCTCGATGTTCAAAGGGTTCATGCTATAATCTCCATATGATCTACCTATAATAGATCGATCATAAAGTCCACACCTTCCCCAGTGGTCGTCATCAAAAAAATGGCTGCGAGGTCACCCCCGGACCTCAACGCGGTGGATGCGCCAAGGTCCGGGGGTGGGAGTCAGTTCAGCGGTGGCAGGGTGGTGTAGAACCTCTCTCCGTCGCGCTGCCAAAGGTTGCCGATGTTGTCGTGGAGTAGCTTGCCGACATGGCGCGGTTTGAAGCCCATGCTGGCAACGGTGCCGACGATATGCGGGCCTTTCACAATGCCTTCCCCTTGCCCCCACCCGGCGGCAACCAAGGTGGAGGGAGGTTGAGGCGCACCCGCATTATGATCTCTGGCCGGTAGGGACAGGTGGCTTTTGACACTGGATTGTGCGCCGCTACCTGCCCCCACTTAGGTCAGAAGATTTCGTCGTCTATGTCGATAGCCGCAGCCGATTTGGTGTCCGGCTTGGCCCCGTAAACCGCGACCTTTGGAACGCGCCATTTGTCGCGCCCCTGGACACGTTTCGGTTGCCCAAACAGTTCCCGAAGGACAGCACCGCATTCACGGCACTGGTTGTTGCTCGGGCTTCCAACCCCGATTTCGGAAAGGACTTCGATCGCGGTCATGTATTTGCCCTTCTCGGTGCCAATGGCCTCAAGATCGACAAATTCACGGATGCGTTCGGCAATGGCACTAACCGCGCGGTGACGAAGGTTGTAGATGGCAAGCATCTCATCCTCTTCCGCCGTCAGCCACCATTGCGCCCCGGCTTGCAGCTCCTCGTTCAATTGCGCGAAGACCTGCTGCATAGGGATCGTATGCTGATAGTCGATCGCTTCTGCCGCGATCACCCACCAGCGCCCGTTGCCCGAGTCATCGACCAGAAACTTTGGATCGTTGACAGTCGCCGCGAATATCGTGCGGCGATCATACTTGACCTCGGTTCGGCCATACGGTGGGCGGAGCCGGTCGCAATCGTTGGTCAGGAAACCTTTGATGCGGCCAACGTCCTTGCGGAACGAACTGTCGAGTTCGCCGATCTCGGTGATCCAGTGTTTGATGGCACCGATGGCGATAAGGTTTATGGCACTTTGGCAAGGAAGGGCATATCAGCCCTCGCCTTTGAACAGCAGGGAACAGTGTGGGGGCCTTGCTCGGCTCGATGGTGATCAGCGGGCGTTCCGCCGTCATGCTGCCCGGACAGCTGGTCAATGTCTTCACGAGCGAACCAGTGCTGTCCTGGTAGCCTGACTGCATGTCCCGATCCGCCGTGCCAGGGCCAATGATCTTCACGCTGGCGGCGGCAGGCGATCGGCGCGCCAGGCCCGATTGAACGGCGCGGTTGAGCGGTTGCTTTCGCGGCTGGGCTGGGCCGGGCCGGGGTTCAGAGCGTGTGGAACCCGCCCGCGAGGAACACCAGGCTGCCGCGTGGTTCATCCGGTGCGTCAATCGCGACGACGCGGCCGATGAAAACGTGGTGGTCGCCGCCGTCGACCACGGCCCAGGTGCTGCATTCCAGACGGGCGCTGCAGCCGGGGAGGAGCGGGACGCCGCCGGCGCCTTGACCCTGTTCCACGCCGGCGAAGCGGTCGGCCACGGGGGACGCGAAGCGCTGGGCCAGGTCCTGCTGGTCCTTGCCAAGCACATGAATCGCGAAATGGTCGGCAGTGACGAAGGCGGGTGCCGCGCGCGATGTCTTGGCCAGGCTCCACAGCACCAGCGGCGGATCGAGTGATACCGACGAGAAGCTGTTGGCGGTAAGGCCGACCGGCGTGCCGCTCTCGTCACGGGTGGTGACGATGGTCACGCCGGTGGCAAAGCGGCCCGCGGCATCGCGCAGGGCGCGCGGGTCGATCGCGGCAATCGCACTGCTCGCCATGGTCGTTCCTTGTCGTTCCGAAGCTCAGCCAGTGATGGCTTCGCGGATTTCCGCCGCCGAGGGCACGCCCTCTGGCCCGCGCATCGCCAGCAGCGGCAGGTAGCTGCGCAGGTTGGCCAGCATCAGCAGCGCCTGCGGGGCGATCAGCAGCAGGGCGAAGGTAGAGGCCTCGCGCGTGCCGATCAGGATGAAGTCGACAAAGGCGATCACCGCCGACAGCGGGAGCATCAGCGCCAGCGCCAGCGGCACGAAGCGGTTCGCCAGCAGCATCAGCCCGGTGATCACCTCGACATATTTGACCACGCCGAACAGTCCGGAAAACACCAGCCCGTCCATCAGGCGGGTGGCGGTTTCCGAATCCGGCGGCGTGATCGGCAGCCAGTGGAACCAGAAGTTCAGCCCGTTGGCGAGCAGGAACAGGCCCAGGAAAATCCGGGCAACAACAAGCACGATCTTCATCGCCAATCTCTCCCCTGGCGGTCCGGCCCGTCGGGTCCGGACGGTATGGCTCAGACGGTCTTCCAGTCTTCGCTGCTCAGCACGACCCGGTCATAGGCGATGACCCCGGTCATGTCCTCGCGGCTGGCGCCGGGCGCGGTGCCATCGGCCTCGTGCGCCTGGACCGCCTTGTAGAGCGTCTGGCGCAGGCGGGTGACGGCGATGTCGGCGGCGACTAGCGTTTCGCTGCTGCGGTCGTAGGGATCGTTGAGCGACATGGCCATGGCCACGTCCTCGAACTCGATCGCCGCGAAGCCGCTCCAGCTGCCGTTCTTCATCGCCTCGCGGTCCTGGCCCATGTCGTGCGGCCAGGTCATGTCGACCGTGCAGGTCTGCTCGTCGAAGCGGTCGCCGTTGAAGCCCAGGAACGCGCGCGCCCATTCGCGGGTGATCGGCTCGTTGTGGCTGTAGGCGATCTGGTAGGTCGCGGTTTCAGTGTCGGTCATCGGCACGTCCATCAGCGCGATGGCGAAGTCCGAATGGCCGGGGATGAAGCGCATGCAAGGCAGGATCGCCGGCACCTGCCGGGCGTGGCGCGCATCGTCGCGGCCCGGGATCGCGCGGAACGCGACATAGCGATAGCCATAGTCGGTATCGTCGACCTCATAGGTCGGCGCCAGGCTGTCCCACGCCGATGCGGGCACGTCCTCGCCCCGCTGCTTCGCGGCCCAGCGCCGCTGACCGCCGGGCGCGCGAAGTGCGGCTGACGGAGGAGGGCCGCCGTATCCACGCCGAGCTTCTGCCCGTCGTCCGGCTGGTGCAGCAGGACATCATGGCGCCAGTGCCGCCGCAGGAACAGGCGGCTTTCATGGCCGCCATGCACCGCCTGGTCGACGGCCTCGGTTGAGCCGCCCCGCTCAGTCCGCCCAGTAGAGCCGCATCGGGTTGTCGATCAGCAGCTTGCGCTGCAGCTCTGCCGTGGGCGCGATGCGCGGGATCATGTCGACGATATGACCATCGTCGGGGATCTCGGTTTCCATGTTCGGGTGGGGCCAGTCGGTGCCCCAGATCGCCCGGTCGGAATAGTCCGCCACCAGCGGCGCGACGCTGCGGGCGAAATCGTCCCACGGATCGCCCCTGCCGCCTTCCTTGATCGCGTCGAGCCGGTCGGGGCAGGTCGCCTTGAAATGGATGTCGGCGCGGGCATCGAGCAGGGCGCGGAACGCCTTCATGTCCGGCCCGTCCGGCCCCTGGCGCACGTCTGGGCGGCCCATGTGATCGATCACCAGCGGCACGGGGATCGCATCCATGAAGGGGCGCAGTTCTTCCAGGATATCGGCCTCGAAATAGATCACCACGTGCCAGCCTTGCGGCAGGCGCTGCGCGACTTCGAGGAACTTGTCCTTGGGCGCGTCGTCGACCAGGCGCTTCAGGAAATTGAAGCGGATGCCGCGAATGCCGCCGGCGTGCATCGCGTGCAGCTCTTCCTCGGAAATCGCCGGATCGACCACGGCCACCCCGCGCGCCAGCCCGTTCGACCTGGCGATGGCGTCCAGCGTGGCGGCATTGTCGGTGCCGTGGCAGCTCGCCTGGACGATCACGTTGCGGGCAAAGCCCAGATGGTCGCGCAGGGCGAACAGCTTGTCCGGCCCGGCATCCTCCGGCAGGTACTTGGCCTTTGCGCTGAAGGGGAACTGCGCCATCGGTCCGAACACGTGGCAATGCGCGTCGACCGCGCCCGGCGGCGGCACGAAGCGCGGCTTGGAGGGATTGGTGTGCCAGGAAACGATACGGTCGCTGCTCATCCGAAAACCACTCCATCCATCAGCTTGCGCGCGGTGCGCAGCAGGGCGGCGGACACGACATCGCCCGCCTCGCCCACTTCGAGCACGCAGCTCATCTCGCCGGTCGGATGCTCGACCGACAGGGTCTTACGGCTGCCTTCGGGGATCACGGCCACTTCGGCGGCGGGCGATCCGGGGATCAGGCAGGCGGTGGCGACGCTGACCGCGCCGAGCACGCCGATCGTGGCATGGGCGCGGTGGGGGATGAAGCTGCGCACGCAGACGGCGCCGCCCGCGCGGGGCGGGGCGACCAGCATCATCTTGGGCACCGATTTCTCGCGCACGTCGCCAAGGTTCATGGTCTCGCCCACGGCCAGCCGGATCGCCTCGATCCGGGCCTTGAGTTCGACATTGGCGTCGAGCCAGTCGCGATCCTCGTAGCCGGTGATGCCGACATCCTCGGCCTTCATCACCACGCAGGGCATGCCGTTATCGATCAGGGTCACCGGCACGCCGTTCACCACGTCGACCGCATGGCCGCTGGGCAGCAGCGCCCCGCAGGAGGAACCGGCGGTGTCGCGGAACTCGGTCGGGATCGGGGCGTGGGTGCCGGGCACCCCGTCGATCGCCGCATTGCCGGCATAGGTCACGCGCCCGCCCGGCGTCTGCACCGTGGCGACGGCGACCTGGCCCGTGTTCTCCATGAAGATCGCGACGCGGGTTTCATCGCCGCTCGCCGCGACCAGCCCGCGCTCGATCGCGAAGGGGCCGACCCCGGCCAGGATATTGCCGCAGTTCTGGGCATCGGTGACAATCGCCTGGTCGACGAAGACCTGCAGGAACAGGTAGTCGATGTCGATCCCGGGCCGTTCGGACCTGCTCACCACCGCGACCTTGCTGGTCAGCGGATCGGCGCCGCCCATCCCGTCGATCTGGACCGGATCGGGGCTGCCCATCACCGCCAGCAGGAAGGCATCGCGCTGCGCCGGGTCGGCGGGCAGGTCGCCTTTGAGGAAGTAGCCGCCCTTGGACGTGCCGCCGCGCATCCACATGCACGGGGCGGAATGACCGGTGATCCGGTCAGACATACCTGAGGCCTTCCTTTTCCAGCCGTTCACGCATCTTGTACATGTCGAGGCCGAGGACGCCGGCGGCCAGCTTCGCCCGCTTTTCGCCCTCGTTCGCCTCGCGTGCGCGGGCGGCTTCCAGCACCTTTTCGGCATTCGCGCGCGGGACCACGCAGACGCCGTCGTCATCGGCCACGATCACGTCGCCCGGCTGCACGGCGGCACCGGCGCAGACCACGGGCACGTTGACGCTGCCCAGCGTGTTCTTGACCGTGCCTTGCGCGAAAATCGCCTTCGACCAGACGGGGAACCGCATCTCGGTCAGGTCGCGCACGTCGCGCACCCCCGCGTCGATCACCAGCCCCCGGCAGCCGCGCGCCTGGGCCGAGGTGGCGAGCAGGTCGCCGAAGTAGCCGTCCTCGCACGGGCTGGTCGGGGCGAGCAGCAGGATGTCGCCCTCCTTCAGCTGCTCGATCGCGACATGGACCATCCAGTTGTCGCCCGGAGGGGCGCTGATCGTCACCGCGCTGCCTGCCACGCGCGCGCCGGAATAGATCGGGCGCATGTAGCTGGCGAGCAGGCCGGTGCGGCCCTGCGCCTCGTGCACCGTGGCGACGCCGCAGGCGGCGAGGCCGTCGATCACTTCCAGCGGAGCCCGCTCGATATTCTGGACGACGATCCCGGACATGGCCTTCTCCTGCTGGCGCTAGATGCGAAGTATTGGCCTTGGAACGCAGGCCGGTCAGCCTCAAATGCGAAGTTGGGGCGGGATATAAGCTTTTGCTAAGCGGACGGGGCTTGACCTCGCGCGGCGCGCCTGTGCAGCTAGGCCGATGTCGGGGATGATCTTTGCCTTGCTGGCCGTGCTGATCGTGGGCGTGGGCGCGCGTGACCAGCTGCTGGTGGCTCAGCTTGCCGCGCGGCAGGGGCGGCATCCGGCGGCGCTCGTGCTGGCGCTCGCCAGCGCGGCGGCAACCTCGGCGCTGGCGGCCTGGGCTGCGCTGGCGCTGACCGCGCAGATGAACGGCAATGCCCGCCTGTTCTTCGCGGCGCTGGCCTGCGGCTTTGCCGGGCTGGAGCTGATCCTGGCCCGCCCGCCCAAACCCCCGGCCGAGCCGACCCATTCGCTGGGCGCCTTCCTGATCGTCCTCATCGCCCAGCAACTGACCGATGCCGCGCGGTTTCTGGTCCTGGCCATCGCGCTGGCCACCCGCGCGCCGATCGCGGCCGGGGTGGGCGGGGCGCTGGCTTCGATGGCCGTGGTCGCGGCGGGGTGGCTGGCGGGCAATGCCCTGGCCGGGTTCGGCTTCCGGCCCCTGCGGCGCTGGCTGGGCGCGGCGATGCTGCTGGCAGGAACCGGTCTGGCGCTTCGTGCATTGGGGTACATATGATCGTCCATTGTGATCGCCTGGTGCGATCATTCTGAACGGGGGTGCCCGTTTGTCCTTCGCCCGCGACAAGGCTAGACTGCGGCTCAGAAAATCGAAAGGTTCCAACCATGCCGAGCAAATCCACCGACAATGCCCAGGCCGCGCTGACGGGCAGCCTCAACGCGCTGCTGGCCGATCTCTTCGCGCTCTATCTCAAGACCAAGAACTTCCACTGGCACGTGCGCGGCCCGCGCTTTCGCGACCTGCACCTGCTGTTCGACGAACAGGCGACCGAAATCTTCGCCCTGACCGATCTGGTGGCCGAGCGCGTGCGCAAGAACGGGGCAGTGACGCTCACCTCGATCCAGGCGGTCGGTACGGCGAGCCGGATCGCGCCGCAGGATGACGCCACGCTCGATGCCGAGGCCATGATCGCGGAACTCGCGGCGGACAACCGCCAGCTGATCGGCTGGCTGCGCGAGACCAAGGCGGCGGCCTCTGCCGCGGGCGACAATGCCACCGACGGCGCGATCGACGACTGGACCGACCAGGCCGAGCAGCGCGCCTGGTTCCTCGAATCGCTGCTGGCCTGATGCGCAAGTGATCCGCCTGGTCCCCGCGCCGCTCCACCGCGCGGCGCTGCGCAAGGCCCATGCCCTGCGCAAGGTGTGGTGGCGGCTGCGCCAGCCGCTGCTGCTGGGGTGCCGGGTGCTGGCCTTCGATAGCGAGGGCCGCGTGCTGCTGATCCGCCATTCCTATGGCAGCGGGCGCTGGATGCTCCCCGGTGGCGGGATCGCGCGGGGTGAGGATCCGCTGGCGGCGGCTACACGCGAACTGGCGGAGGAAACCGGCTGCGCGCTGGACGCCCCGCGCCTGTTCGCCGTGGTGGACGAGCCGCTCTATGGCACGGTCAACCGCGTCTATCTGGTCACCGGCACGGCGCGCGGGGTCTTGCGGCCCGATGGGCGCGAAGTCATCGAGGCGGCGTTCCTTGCGCCCGCTGAGCTGCCCGCGAACATCGCCCCGATGATCGGGCGCGAGATTGCCGGATGGATCACAGCAGCGAAAGCTGGGCGTCCCGCCCCGTAACCGACGGCGGGGAGGCTTCCTCGCCATCGAGGTGCGAAAGCGTCAGGCCGACCAGCCGCACCGGGCGGGCCAGCGGCAGCACTTCGTCCAGCAGGGCATGGCCGACCGCCGCCAGCGTCGCACCATTCCTGACCGGCTCGTCAAGCGTGCGGGCGCGGGTCAGGCCGGTGAAATCGTCGTGCTTCAGCTTCAGGGTCACGGTGCGGCCCTGGGCCCCGCTGCGTTCGATCCGGTCCCAGGTCAGCTGGACGATCCGGTCGAGCATTTCGCGTAAAGCAGGGCCTGACGAGATGTCCTTGTCGAGCGTGCGCTCGGCCCCGACCGACTTGCGCGTCCGGTCGGCCCTGACCCGGCGCAGGTCGATCCCCCGCGCCGCGCGGTAGAGATAGTCCGCCTGCGATCCGAAATGCCGGCGCAGGAAATCGATGTCCTTCGCCGCAAGGTCTGCCCCGGTCTCGATCCCCAGCGCCGCCATCTTTTCCGCACCGCGCGGGCCGATCCCGAAGAAGCGCCGCACCGGCAGCCCCGCGACGAACTCCGCGCCCTGGCCGGGGCGGATCACGCAGAGCCCGTCGGGCTTGTTCTGGTCGCTGGCAAGCTTGGCGAGGAACTTGTTGTAGGACACGCCCGCGCTCGCCGTCAGGCCGGTTTCGGCCTTGATGCGCGCGCGGATCAGCTCGGCAATGCGGGTGGCGGAACCGATACCGCGCAGGTCCTCGGTCACGTCGAGATAGGCCTCGTCCAGGCTCAGCGGTTCGACGTGCGGGGTATAGTCGCGGAAGATGGCGCGGATCTGGCGCGACACCTGGGTATAGACGGCAAAGCGCGGGCGGCGGAAGATCAGCTGCGGGCACAGCCGTTTGGCCGTGACCGATGGCATGGCCGAGCGGCAGCCATAGACACGCGCCTCGTAGCTGCAGGTGCTCAGCACCCCGCGTGGACCGTCGCCGCCGACCGCCACCGGCTTGCCGCGCAGGTCCGGTTCGTCGCGCTGTTCGACGCTGGCGTAGAAGGCATCCATATCGACATGGATGATCTTGCGCAGGCCCGGCGCGCGGTCGTCTTCCTCGTCGCTGTCGGCCGCCGTTTCGCTCATGCGGGGCATCCTACAGCGCCGGGCAATTGCGAAACAGCTGCAAAAAGGCATGGCCAGCGGCGGCGCAAGCGGCCATGGAACGATGAATGCCCAGTCGTCTCAACCAGGCCGCGCCGGAACGGATCGGCCCACGTGAATTCATCGCGCTGATGGCCATGCTGATGTCGCTACAGGCGCTCAGCATCGATGCCATGCTCCCCGCGCTCGGCCAGATCGCGGCGGACCTCAGGATCAGCGATCCCAACGACCGCCAGCTGGTGGTCGGCCTGTTCCTGCTGGGTTCGGGAATCGGTTCGCTGCTGCCGGGCGCCCTGGCCGACCGGTTCGGCCGCCGCCCGGTGCTGCTGGTGAGCCTTGCCTGCTATGTCGCCATGGCCGTCGCCTGCGCGCTGGTGCGCGATTTCACGGCGCTGCTGGCCTGCCGGGTGATCCAGGCGGTTTCCTCGGCAGGGCTGTCGGTGCTGCCGGGGGCGATCATTCGCGACCGCTTCGCCGGGGACCGCATGGCGCGGATGATGTCGACCATCACCGTGGTCTTCATGATCGTGCCGATGATCGCGCCTTCCTATGGCCAGGCGGTGCTGGCGGTGGCCGGATGGCGCTGGATCTTCGGCGGCATGGGGCTGATGGCGGTGATTGCCGCGCTGTGGGTCTGGCTGCGCCTGCCCGAAACGCTGCGGCCCGAATACCGGCAGGAAATCCCCCCCGCCACCATCGCCGCCAACATGTGGGAGGCCGCCAGCAACCGCCAGGCACTGGGCTACATGCTGGGCGGGGCGATGCTGACCGGCGCGATGTTCGGCTACATCAATTCCTCGCAGCAGCTGGTGGCAGAGCATTTCGGGGCGGGTGACAGGTTTCCGCTGATCTTCGCGGCGATGGCGGGCGGCATGGCGATCGCCAATTTCTCCAACGCCCGGATCGTCGAGCGGTTCGGCGCACGGCGGGTGTCGCACACGGCGCTGCTGCTGTTCATCGCGGTCGCGCTGCTGCAGGTCTGGCAGGCGTTCCAGCCGGGCGAGACGCTGTGGCAGTTCCTGCCGCTGATGGCTGCCAACATCTGCCTGATCGGCTTTACCGGCGCCAATTTCGGCTCCATCGCGCTGCAACCCTTCGCGCGGATCGCGGGTGCGGCGGCATCGTTCCAGGCCTTCAGCCGCATGGCGCTGGGCGCGCTGATCGGTACGGCGATCGGCCATGGCTTCGATGGCAGCGCCCGGCCCCTCGCGCTGGGGCTGCTGGGCTGCGGCGTCACCGCGCTGTTGCTGGTGCTCTACAGCGAGCGCGGAACGCTGTTCCGGCGCTTGATTCCGCCCGGCCAGGCAAGGCAGAACCCCGATCCGGGCCTGCGGTAAGGGCCAGAGGCAGGGGAATCATGGATCAGTTCGATCTGGTGGTGATCGGTGGGGGCGTCAACGGCGCGGGCATCGCGCGCGACGCCGCGGGGCGCGGCGCGCGGGTGCTGCTGCTGGAACGCGGCGATCTGGCGCAGGGAACCTCTTCCGCCTCGACCAAGCTGATCCACGGCGGCCTGCGCTATCTGGAGCACTACGAGTTCGCCCTGGTGCGCGAATCGCTGACCGAGCGGGAGGCGCTGTGGGCCATCGCCCCGCACATCATCCACCCGCTGCGCTTCATCCTGCCGCACGTGAAGGGCCTGCGCCCGCGCTGGCTGCTGCGGCTGGGGCTGTTCCTCTACGATCACATCGGTGGGCGCCGCCTGCTGCCCGCGACGCGCACGGTGGACCTCAGCCGCCACCCGGCAGGCGCGCCGCTCGCCCCCGGTTTCGGCACCGGCTTTGAATATTCGGACGGCTGGGTGGACGATGCGCGGCTGGTGGTCCTCAACGCCCGCGACGCGGCGGAACACGGCGCCACGGTGCTGACCCGCACCCCCGTCACCGCCGCGCGGCGCGAGGGGGACGGCTGGCGGATCGAGACTCCCGCAGGCACCTTCCACGCCGCCGCGCTGGTCAATGCCGCCGGCCCCTCGGTGCTCGATGTCGAAGGGCTGATCGGGGAAAAGCCTGCCCAGGCCATGCGGCTGGTGCGCGGCAGCCACATCGTGGTGAAGCGGCTGTTCGATCACCCTTACGCCTATTTCTTCCAGCTGCCGGACGGGCGGATATTCTTCGCCATTCCCTACGAGCGCGAATTTACCCTGATCGGCACCACCGATGCCGACCAGCGCCCCGGCGATCCGATCAAGGCCAGCGAGGCGGAGATCGCCTACCTCTGCGAAGGGGCGAGCCGCTATTTCGCGCGCGCTGTTACCCCGGCGGACGTGGTCTGGACCTTCTCCGGCGTGCGCCCGCTGATCGACGATGGTTCGGGCCGCCCGGAAGCGGCGACGCGCGGCTACCGGCTGGACCTGTCGGAAGCGGAGGAGGGGGCGCCGCTGCTGTCCGTCTATGGCGGCAAGATCACCACCTACCGCCACCTTGCGGAAGAGGCCGTGGACCGGCTCGCCCAGCGCCTGCCCGTGCTGACCGGCAAGTCCTGGACAGCCAGCGCGCCGCTGCCCGGCGGGGATTTCGCGGTGGACGGCCTGCCCGCGCTGATCGCGCAGCTGGCGGCGGACTACCCCGCGCTCACCCCGGCGGATGCCGACCGGATCGCCCGCGCCTATGGCACCCGCGCGCTGCGCTGGCTCGATGCCCCGCGCGGACGCGACTTCGGCGCCGGACTGTGCCAGGCCGAGCTGGACTACCTGATGGCCGAGGAATGGGCCGTCAGCGCCGAGGACGTGCTGTGGCGCCGCACCAAGCTGGGCCTGCGGCTGGACGCCGCGCAGGTGGCCGGGATCGAAGCCTACATGGCCGGCAAGAGAGGCTAGCTCTCGCCCAGCGCCCGCCAGGCGAGGTCCGCGAACTCGCACAGCAGCGGCCGCGTCTCGCGCGGGTCGATGATGTCCTCGATCCCGAACTTCTCGGCCGTGCGGAACGGGCTGCGCACCCGGTTGAGCCGCTCGCGGATCGCCTCCAGATGGGCCAGCGGGTCTTCTGCGGCCTCGATCTCGCTCTTGTAGGCCACCTCGATCCCGCCCTCGATCGGCAGGCTGCCCCAGTCGCCCGATGGCCAGGCGAAGCGGTACTGGAACGCCTCGGCATTGCTCATCGCGCTGCCCGCAATGCCATAGGCGCGGCGGATCACCACGCAGCACAGCGGCACGCTGGCCTTGTAGATCGCGTTCATCGCCTGGACGCCATAGCGGATCGTCCCCGCCATTTCCGCCTCGCGCCCGATCATGAAGCCGGGGTTGTCGACCAGGTGGACCACCGGCAGGCGGAACTGGTCGGCCAGCTTGATGAAGCGTTCCGCCTTCTCGCTGCTGCGCGCTTCCCACGATCCGCCCAGGAAGCTGGGATCGCTGGCCATCACCGCCACGACCCGGCCCTCCAGCCGGGCAAAGGCGGTGATCAGCGCGCGGCCCCACATCCGGCCCATTTCGAACACCGAGCCTTCATCGAACACCATGCCCATCAGCTTGCGCATCGAATAGACCTGCTTGGCCTCGCGCGGGACGAGATCGACCAGTGCCGGATCGCGGCGGTCGGCGGGGTCGCCCGAGGCTGCGCGAGGGGCGTGCTGGCCGACGTGGCTGGGCAGGTAGGACAGGAACCGGCGGGCGCGGGCAAAGGCTTCTGCCTCCGATCCCACTTCCTCGTCGACCACACCGTTGCGGGTGTGGATGATCGAGCCGCCGAGCGATTCCTTGTCGCTCGCCTCGCCGATCGCCTCGACCACGGCGGGCCCGGCGGCGAACAGCTGGCTGAGGCCCCTGACCATGATCGAATAGTGGCTGGCCACCACCCGCGCCGCGCCCAGTCCCGCGGTTGGCCCCAGCGCCAGCGCGACCACCGGCACCGTTTCCAGGTTCTTCACGATCTCGCCCCAGCCGGGAGTGGCGGGCACATAGGTCGCGCCGATTTCCTCCAGCGTCTTGACCGATCCGCCGCCGCCGGTGCCGTCGATCATCCGGATCAGCGGGATCTTCAGGGTGTGAGCCATCTGTTCGCAGGCCACGAACTTGCGGTGGATCGCCGCGTCGGCCGCTCCGCCGCGCACGGTGAAATCGTCGGCGCTGGCCACCACCGGGCGGCCTTCGATGTTGGCACGGCCGAACACCAGGTTGGAAGGCGCCAGGTCCAGCAGCTCGCCATCGGGGCCATAGCTGCCCTTGCCCGCGATCTTGCCGATTTCGCGGAACGAGCCGGGATCGACCAGGCCCTTGATTCGCGCCCGGGCGTCCAGCTTGCCCCGCGCGTGCTGCCGCGCGACCTTTTCCGGCCCGCCCATCTGCTCGGCCAGCTTGCGGCGGCGGCGCAGTTCCGCGACTTCGTTCTTCCAGCTCATCCCGTTCCCACCGTGCTTTGCAGTCCTTCTCCCGGCAGAAGCGGGGAAAACTTGTGGCCAGTGGCTAGGGCGCAATTTGACTCGCCGCAATGCCCCTTGCGCTCCGCTTTGACCGACACTAGAGCGGCGCGCAAACCGCTCAAGCATCTCCCACGGGGCATTATCGATGGAAAACCGTTTCAATACGATCGCCGGCTGGGTGCTGGGTTCGGGCGTTGTCGCACTCGCCCTGTCCAGCCTCAGCTATCGCTATTTCGAAGCGGGCAAGACCCATGCCCCGGAAAAGCCGGGTTACGCCGTCGAAGGCGGCGAAGGTGAAGGCGGCGGCGCCAAGGCCGAAGTGCCGTTCGAAACCCTGCTCGCCAGCGCCGATGTCGCCAAGGGCGAGGCGACCTTCAAGAAGTGCATGAGCTGCCACACCATCAACGCGGGCGGCGCGGACGGGATCGGCCCGCACCTGCACGGCGTGGTCGGCCGCGCGATCGGTTCCACCGGCTTCGCCTATTCGGATGCGCTCAAGGCCAAGGGCGGCACCTGGGACTTCGCCTCGCTCAACGAATGGCTGCACAACCCGAAGAAGTTCGCCGAAGGCAACAAGATGAGCTTCCCCGGCCTGCCTGACGCGGCCGAGCGCGCGAACCTGATCGTCTACCTCAACAGTCAGGGTTCCAACCTGCCGCTTCCCGCCGCTCCGGCCGCGCCGGCTGCCGGTGCCGAGGGCGCCGCGCCCGAAACGGCCGCGCTGGTGGGCGATGCCGCCGCCGGCGAAAAGTCCTTTGCCAAGTGCAAGGCCTGCCACACCATCGACGCGGGCGGCGCCAACGGCGTCGGGCCGAACCTGGCTGGCGTCTATGGCGAAGCGATCGCCACGGGCCGCGGCGGGTTCGCCTTCTCCGATGCGCTGAAGGCCAAGGGCGGCAAGTGGGACGACGCCGCGCTCGACGCCTGGCTGACCAAGCCCAGCGCCTTCGCTCCCGGCACCAAGATGAGCTACGCCGGCAGCAGCAACCCGCAGGAACGCGCCAACCTGATCGCCTACATGAAGACCAAGTAAGGCGCAGGGGCGATAGCCCGAATTCAAAGAGGCGGGGCCGGATGGCTCCGCCTTTTTTGTTTTCCGCCTGACGGCGGTGCGGAAGGCTCGTCCGGGCCTTCCTTGCAACACCAGCCCGCTCCCCCGAAAGCCCCTCCCCGGTGGGGAGGGGTTGGGGAGGGGGTTCCACGCCAGCGCCGAGCACCCCCACCCAACCCTCCCCCTCAAGGGGGAGGGCAAGGACCGTGGGGCGTCACTCAGGCAGGCGCCGCGCCATCACCCCTTGAAGCCCTGCGCGATCACGTACCATTCCGACGAATCCTTGCGGCTCGCGGGGGGCTTGGCGTGCTTGACCGTGGTGAAGTGCTGCTTGAGCAGGGTCAGCAGATCGGTATCCGTCCCACCCGCCAGCACCTTGGCGACGAAATTGCCGCCCGGCGCCAGGGTCTCGATCGCGAAGTGGGCAGCGGTTTCGACCAGGCCCATGGTGCGCAGGTGGTCGGTCTGCTTGTGGCCTACGGTGTTGGCCGCCATGTCCGAGACGACCAGGTCGGGAGCGCCGTCCAGCGCCTGCCTCAGCGCCTCGGGCGCCTCGTCGGCCATGAAGTCCATCTGGAAGATCGTAACCCCCTCGATCGGCTCGGTGGGGAGCAGGTCGATGCCCACCACCGCAGCCTTGGGCGCGCGCTTGCGCACCACCTGGCTCCAGCCGCCCGGGGCGATGCCAAGGTCGACCACGCGGCGGGCATTCTTCAGCAGGGCGTACTTGTCGTCCAGCTCCAGCAACTTGAACGCGGCGCGGCTGCGCCAGCCTTCGGCCTTGGCCTGGCGGACATAGGGGTCGGCCAGCTGGCGCTGCAGCCAGCGCGTGGAACTCGCGCTGCGCTTGCGCGCCGTCTTCAGCCGTTCGCCGGTCTTGCCCGCGCCTCTCATGCATTGGTCCTTCTTGCCCGGCGCAAGGCTGCGCGGCTGCGTTCGCCCTCGTCCCCGGCGGCGATCAGGCCGCGCAGGATGCCTTCGCGGATGCCGCGATCAGCCACCCCCAGCCGGTCGGCCGGCCAGAGGTCGAGGATGGTTTCGAGGATCGCGCAGCCCGCCACGACCAGGTCCGATCGTTCGCGACCGATGCAGGGCTGGGCGCGCCGCTCGGGCGGGCTCATCCCGGCGATTCGCTGCGACAGGCTGCGCATCGATCCGGCAGGCACGATCAGCCCGTCTACCGCGCGGCGATCGTATTGCGGCAGTTCCAGATGCAGGCTGGCCAGCGTCGTCACCGTGCCGCTGGTGCCCAGCAGGCGCAGCGGGGTGGCGGCGGAATGAGCAAGCATCCGGGGGCCGATCCGCTCGGCAAAGGGCGCAAGGCTGCTGCGCACCGCTTCGCACATCCGGGCATAGCGCTCCGCCCGTCCGGCCGGGTCCGACGGCTCGTCGCCGCAGGTCTCGGTCAGCGAGACGACGCCCCAGGGGACCGAGTGCCAATCATGGATGCGCGGCACCTCGCCGCTTTCGCAGTCGACCAGCACCAGTTCGGTGGACCCGCCGCCGATGTCAAAGATCATCGCCGGGCCTTCGCCCTGTTCCAGCAGCAGGTGGCAACCCAGCACCGCGAGGCGCGCCTCCTCCTTGGCGGAGATGATGTCGAGCGCGATGCCGGTCTCGGCCTTGACCCGGGCAATGAATTCCGCGCCGTTTTCGGCCCGCCGGCAAGCCTCGGTCGCCACCGACCGGGCAAGGTGGACGTTGCGGCGCTTAAGCTTGTCGGCGCAGACCTGCAGCGCGGCTACCGCGCGGTCCATCGCCGCCTCGCTAAGCCGTCCGGTCTGGGCCAGGCCTTCGCCCAGCCGCACGACCCGGCTGAACGCGTCGATCACCACGAAATGATCGCCGGATGGCCGCGCGATCAGCAAGCGGCAATTGTTGGTGCCAAGATCGATCGCCGCAAATGCCTGCCGGTGAAAGGAATGGGGCCGGGATTCGGATCCTGCCTGGATGGGCCGCGCTGGCCCGGCCGCGGCTGGGCGCGGGGCAGGATTATCCGTTCGGCCACCGGGCCGGCGCGTGGGGGCAGGGCAACTCGCTTCATCGGACACATGATTCGTTGCATCCGTGTTTGGCGCGTAACCTTGACCAGCCTCCTTGCGCATCACCGGCGGAGATTTTTCCGCCATAAGTACTGCACTCTTTTATCGTTTTCCCGCCACACGCGGCGGGTACCTGAAGACAGGAATACCCGCTGCGCCCATTCCCGGCAAGTGCGGCGATTTCCCCCGCTTGACGCGAGGCCCGCGCCGCCCTAGAGGCACCCGCCTGTTGCCCCGTCGTCTAAAGGTAAGACTACGGACTCTGACTCCGTCAATCGAGGTTCGAATCCTCGCGGGGCATCCAGACCTTTCCCACATGAACGCCTGTTCCGGCCCGCCACTACCGTGGCGGCCGCCGGCCTTTGACACGCGGCGCGAGACAGGCGATGAGGCGTCAATGACTGAAGAAGAACGCGAAAAGCGGCTGCACCGGCGCCGCTTCTACAAGGCCGAACAGGAAGCCGGTTTCGTCGAGGCGCACGACACCTCTACCCCCCAGACCCGCAGTCCCGCCTACAAGCTGGCTTTCCGCGACACGGATTTCCTGCTGCGCGAGGAACTGCGCCCGGTGCGCTTCCAGCTGGAACTGCTGAAGTGCGAGATGCTGCTGGACGAGGCCAAGATCGGCTCCACGCTGGTCTGCTATGGCTCGGCCCGGATTCCCTCGCCCGAGCAGGCGGCGGAGCTGGTGGCCAGCGCGCCGCCCGAACGCAAGGCCGTGGCCGAGCGGCTGGCCGCCAAGTCCCGCTATTACGAGGAAGCGCGCCAGCTGGGCCACATCGCCTCGACCCGCGCGATCGTGGAACAGGGAATGCGCCAGTTCGTGGTCTGCTCGGGCGGCGGCCCCTCGATCATGGAGGCGGCGAATCGCGGCGCGGTGGAGGCCGGGGCCGAAACCATCGGGCTCAACATCGTCCTGCCGCACGAGCAGGCCCCCAACGCCTATGTCACCCCGCGCCTGGCGTTCCAGTTCCACTACTTCGCGCTGCGCAAGATGCACTTCCTGCTGCGCGCCAAGGCGGTGGCGGTGTTCCCCGGCGGCTTCGGCACCTTCGATGAATTCTTCGAGCTGCTGACCCTGATCCAGACCGGCAAGATGAAATCGATCCCGATCCTGCTGTTCGGCAAGGAGTTCTGGAACCGCGTCGTCGATTTCGAGGCCCTGGCCGACGAGGGCGTGATTAACCATGCCGACATCGGCCTGTTCCACTGGGTGGAAACCGCCGAGGAAGCCTGGGACAAGGTGGTGGATTTCTACGATCTGGGGTGAGTCCTGATCCGCCTGACGGCGGCGCGGAAGGCCCGTCCGGGCCTTCCTTGCAACACCAGCCCGCTCCCCCGGCCCGACCACCCATTTATGGTACCCT
>CALMJG010000096.1 GCA_937864195.1 uncultured Novosphingobium sp. | reverse complement strand
CTGAGCAAGCCCGGGCCGAAACGCTTCGGCCCGGCGCTCGTCCCTGAACCCTAGGCGTTGACCGCGCGCAGGTTCGAATTGCCGAACAGCGCGCGCGCATCGGCGGCGGCCATCGGCCGGCCAAAGTAGTAGCCCTGAATCTTGCGGCAGCCCAGGCCCCGGATGATCTCCAGCTCGCGCTCGGTTTCCACGCCCTCGGCCGTGGTCGACATTTCCAGGCTTTCGGCCATGGCCACGACCGCGCGGATGATGGCCAGGCTCTCCGGGCTGCCCGCCGCCGCGCCCTGCACGAAGCTGCGGTCGATCTTGATCGTCGAGAAGCGCAGGTTGCGGATATAGGCGAGCGAGGAATAGCCCGTGCCGAAATCGTCGAGCGCGATCCCGCAGCCGAGCGACATGATCTGCTCCAGCGCCGCGCGTGCCGTGTTCGAATCGCGCACGAAAATGCTTTCCGTGACTTCGATCTCCAGCCGCTGGGCGGGAAGACCGCTGATCGACAGCGCGCTGACCACGCTGGCGATGAAGTCCGCATCGAGCAGCTGTTCGCCCGAGACGTTGACCGCCACCTTGACGTTGCCCGGCCACTTCTTGGCTTCTTTGCACGCCTCGCGCAGCACCCATTCGCCGATCGGCACGATCAGGCGGGTATCCTCTGCCAGCGGAATGAACTTCACCGGGCTGACCAAGCCATGCTCCGGGCTGTGCCAGCGCAGCAGCGCCTCGAAGCTGACGATGGTCTCGTCGCCCGCATCGACCACCGGCTGGTAGTTGAGCACGAATTCGTTGTTCTCCAGCGCGCGGCGCAGCGAGAACTCCAGCTTGCGGCGCTCCTCGGCATGGGCATGCAGCGCGGGCTCGTAGCCAAAGTGCAGCCCGCCGCCGTCTTCCTTGGAGCGATAGAGCGCAAGGTCGGCGTTGCGCATAAGCGTTTCCACCGTGTTCCCGTCACGCGGGCCAATGGCCGAGCCAACGCTGGCGCCGATGTACAGCGTATGATGGTCGACCTCGTAAGGGCGCGACAGCACCTCAATCACCGCCTGGGCAACCAATGCGACACGGGTGTGGTCGGATGCATCGCGGATCACGATGGCGAACTCGTCGCCGCCCAGACGGCCTACCAGCTCGTTGTCGCTGATGATCGTCTTCAGGCGGTCCGACACGCGCGCCAGCAACCGGTCGCCGACCAGGTGGCCCAGGGTATCGTTAACCGCCTTGAACCGGTCGAGGTCGATCATCAGGAAGGCACAGCGGGTGCGCCACTGCGCGGCATAGCGCATCGCCTCGCCCAGCGCCTCGGTCACCATCATGCGGTTGGGCAGGCCGGTCAGCGTGTCATAGCGCGCCATGTGGGCGATCTTCTCGCTCGATTCGCGCTGCTCGGTCACGTCCGAGCCGACGCCGCGGAAGCCATCGAAATTGCCGTTCTCGTCAAGCCGGGGCGTGCCCGAAAGCTCCCACCAGCGCTGCTGGTTGTTGATCGTGACGCGCACGAGCAGGTTGGAAAAGCTCTCGCGGCGCTTAAGGCGTTCGGCAAGGTCGTGCAGGCTTGAGGGGAACTGGCCCGTCTCCCAGGCCGGTCCCGCGATCAGCTGGATGAACGGCTTGCCGTCGATCTCCTCGCTCGGCAGGCCCAGGGCATAGGCAAAGCGCGGGCTGACCGAGCGGACCCGGCGCGAGGTGTCGATCTGCCACAGCCAGTCGGCCTCGCCCTCCTCGAATTCGCGCAGCAGCAGCGAAACGACCTCGTTCTTCTCGGCCATCCCCGATTCGGCGATCCGGGCAGTGAGAAAGGAGCGCGCATTCTCGAGCGAGCCGAGCACGACGACTCCGACGAAGACCAGCGACAGGAGGGCCATTTCATAGGCGCCCGCCCAGGCGAACCCTGCAAATGCGCTGCCCCCCACGATCCCGGCAAACAGCAGGTTGCCCAGCGGCACCGCCGGCAGCAGCACTGCCGATGCTGTCATCAGCATGGCGGTGATCGCCCACAGTTCCAGCCGCGCGCTCTCGGTTCCGAACGGCGCGAAGCCGGCCAGCGGAACAACCCACACCAGCGCGTTGATGACCGACCCGCGCGACTGGCGGTTGACCTCGTCGCGCGACATGCGGCGCCGATCGGCGTCGGCCAGCGCCTTGTCGTTCCTGGCGGTTTGCCACAGGCTGCCGCACAATGCCGCCAGCCACAGGGCCAGGAACGCCAGGTGGACGGTGCTGAAGTAAACCCAGACCACGCCCAGGGCGGCGATCAGGTTCGCAGCGATTCGCAGGCGCGATACGCGGGCGAGGCTCGAATACTGCAGGCCGCGCAGGCGCGCCCAGTCGCCGTCGCCGGGGTCGGCAAGCCCGAGAACGGCCATGGTCGGCAGCTCCCGAGGGAGCGCAGCAGTAGCGGGGTTGGTCCTAGTCACGCCCCGTGCATAGGCGTGGAATAGTTTCCGGCGCGTAAAGGCTAACTGGCAGGCTGCCGTTTTCCAATGCCCTGGAGAGGCTATTCCACCGTAACGGACTTGGCGAGGTTGCGCGGCTGGTCGACATCGGTGCCTTTCACGCAGGCCACGTGGTAGGCCAGCAGCTGGACCGGCACGGCATAGACCAGCGGGGCGATCAGCGGATGCACCTTGGGCATCTCGATCGTGGCGAGGCAGCCCTCGCCGGCTTCGTCCAGTCCTTCGCGGTCGGAGATCAGCACGATCTTGCCGCCGCGGGCGCGGACTTCCTGCATGTTGCTGACGGTCTTTTCGAACAGCGGGCCGGATGGCGCCAGGACGATCACCGGCACGGCCTCGTCGATCAGCGCGATGGGGCCGTGCTTCATCTCGCCCGAGGCATAGCCCTCGGCGTGGATATAACTGATTTCCTTGAGCTTCAGCGCGCCTTCCAGCGCCAGCGGATAGTCCTGCCCGCGCCCCAGATACAGCACGTCGCGCGCCGGGGCGATGTGGTGGGCCATGGCCGCGATCTCGTCGTCATGGGCCAGCGCCGCGTTGAGGCTGGCGGGCGCTTCGAGCAGGTGCTTGACCACCTCGGCCTCCTCGGCCCGGTCCATCCGCCCGCGCCGCACCGCCATGTGCGCGGCGAGCGCGGCAAGCACCGCCAACTGGCAGGTGAAGGCCTTGGTGCTGGCAACGCCGATTTCCGGCCCGGCATGGGTGGGGAGCAGCAGGTCCGCCTCGCGCGCCATCGAACTGGTCGGCACGTTGACCACCACCGCGATGGTCTGGCCCTGCGCCTTGCAATGGCGCAGCGCGGCCAGGGTATCGGCGGTCTCCCCGCTTTGCGAAATGAACAGCGCCAGCCCCCCCGGCTCCAGCACCGGCTCGCGGTAGCGGAACTCGCTCGCGAAATCGATGTCGGCGGGCAGGCGGGCGAACTGCTCGAACCAGTATTTCGCGACCATCCCGGCGTAATAGCTCGTCCCGCAGGCGACGATGGTGACGCGGTGGATGCTGGACAGGTCGAAATCGAACTGCGGCAGGGCGACCGACTGGTCGACCTGGCGGATGTAGCTGCGCAGGGTTTGCGCCACCACGGTCGGCTGCTCGAAGATCTCCTTCTGCATGAAGTGGCGGTAATTGCCCTTCTCGATCTCGGCGGCGGACGCGCCCGAGGTGGTGATCTCGCGGCTGACGGGAGCGTTGTCCCTGTCGTAGACCTGCGCGCCTGCGCGGGTGATCACCACCCAGTCGCCCTCGTCCAGATAGCTGATCTGCTGGGTCAGCGGGGCAAGCGCCAGCGCGTCGGACCCCAGGTAGGTCTCCCCCTCCCCGTATCCCACCACCAGCGGCGAGCCGAGCCGCGCGCCGATCAGCATGTCGGGGTATTCCTTGAAGGCGATCGCCAGCGCAAAGGCGCCGCGCAGCTGCGGCAGCACGGCCTTGACCGCATCCTGCGGGGCGAGACCGGCCTCGACCTGTTCGGACAACAGGTGCGCCACCACTTCGGTATCGGTATCGCTTTCAAAGCGGCGCCCCCGCGCGGTCAGCGCATCGCGCAGCTGGCGGAAGTTCTCGATGATCCCGTTATGGACCAGGGCCAGCACCCCGGTCGCGTGGGGGTGGGCATTGGCCGCGGTCGGCGCGCCGTGGGTCGCCCAGCGGGTGTGGGCGATGCCGGTGGTCCCCGGCGCGGGATGGGCGGCGAGTTCCTGCACCAGGCCCGTCAGCTTGCCCGGCGCGCGGCGGCGCACCAGCTCGCCCCCGCTGAGTGTGCAGACCCCCGCGCTGTCATAGCCGCGATACTCCATCCGCCGCAGGCCATCGACCAGCCGGTCCGCCACCTGTTCCTTGCCAACGATGCCGATGATGCCGCACATGGGTAACTGCTTTCGCTAAAGGGTACAGGGAACGCGGATGCCCGGCCTGGCTGCCGGAAAATCCTTTGGATTTCGTGTAATGGCCTAGCCCTTCTGCTCCGCCGCCTTCTTCTTCTTCATCGCATCGTGGAACCGGTCGGCCCAGCCGGGCTTGACCAGCTGTTCTGCCCGGACGATCCGCAGTTCGCCGTCCGCGACATCGCGGCTGACCGCGCTGCCCGCCCCGACGATCGCGTCGGCGCCGATCCTGACCGGGGCGATCAGCGAGGAGTTGGAGCCGATGAAGGCCCCTTCCCCGATCACGGTCTTGTACTTGAAATAGCCGTCATAATTGCAGGTGATCGTGCCCGCGCCGATGTTCGCGCCCGCGCCGACTTCGGCATCGCCGATATAGGACAGGTGGTTGGCCTTGGCGCCCTTGCCCATCGTCGCTTTCTTCATTTCGACGAAGTTGCCGATCCTGGCCCTCTCTTCCAGCACCGCACCGGGGCGCAGGCGGGCGAAGGGGCCGACCTCGCAGCCAGAGGCGATGCGGGTGCCCTCGATGTGGCAATTGGCGCGGATCTTCACCTTGTCGGCCACCTGCACGCCGGGGCCGAAGAACACGTTGGGTTCGATGAGCACGTCGCGGCCCAGCTGCGTGTCCCAGGCGAACCACACGGTTTCGGGCGCGATCAGCGTCACCCCATCGTCCATCGCGGCGCGGCGGCGGCGCTGCTGCCAGCGCTGTTCCGCCTCGGCCAGTTCGGCGCGGCTGTTGATCCCTTCGACCTCATGGGCGTCGGGAGTGACCACCACGGCACACAGCCGGCCATCAGCATTGGCAACGTTGACCACATCGACCAGGTAGTATTCGCCCGCCGCGTTATCGTTGCCGACGCGCTCCAGCAGGCCGAACAGTTCGTCGGAACGGGCGGCCATCAGGCCGGAATTGCACAGCCGGCAGGCACGCTCAGCCTCGGTCGCGTCCTTGTGCTCGACCATCTTCACGATCCGGCCCTGATCCGCGACGACCCGGCCATATTGCAGCGTATCGGCGGGTTCGAAGCCCAGCACGACCACGGCGGGATTGTCCGCCGCGTGGAGCCGCTCGATCATCGCGCGCATGGTTGCGGCGGAAACGAACGGCACGTCGCCGTAGAGAATCAGCACGTCGCCCGAGAAACCGGCCAGCGCGCCCTGCGCCTGCTGCACCGCGTGACCGGTTCCCAGCTGCGGTTCCTGAACCGCGATCGCAGCGCGAGTTCCCAGCTGCGCTTCGAGCTGATCGCGCCCGTGTCCGGCGATGACCACCTGGCGCTGGGGGGCAAGCTCGGCAGAGCTGGCCAGCAGGTGTTCCAGCATCGGCCGGCCGGCAATGGGGTGCAGCACCTTGTGCAGGTCACTTTTCATGCGGGTGCCCTTGCCGGCGGCAAGGACGACGATAGCCAGATCCGTTGGTTCGCTCATGATGGGCAGCCATGCCACCAAATGCTTGCCGTTTCCACACCGGGCAGCACCGCCTTTCCCCGATCGTGCGGAATGGCTAGGGGCACCGCATGACTGGCATTCCTTTCTCCATCGTCGGCTTCGATCTCGACGGTACGCTGCTCGACACCTCGGGCGATCTTGGCGCGGCAGTGAACCATGCGCTGAAGCTCGCGGGGCGTCCGGCTGTCCCCGGCGAGGCGGTCTATGGCCTGATCGGCGGCGGATCTCGGCTGATGCTGCGCCGCGCCCTGGCCCTTACAGGGGGCGAGGAGGGGGTCGACTATGACGGTCTCTATGCCGAACTGCTGGCCTATTACGAAGCCAACATCGCCGTCCACACCCGGCACTATCCGGGCGGAGAGGCCATGCTCGACGCACTCGATGCGGCGGGGGCGAAGATCGCGGTGGTTACCAACAAGCCGCAGCACCTGACCGACCGGCTGCTGGACGAGCTGGGGCTGACCCGGCGCTTCGCCTGCGTGATCGGCGCGGGAACCTGGCCGCTCAAGCCCGCGCCGGATGCGCTCCGCGCGATGGTCGGCCAGCTTGGCGGCGGGCGGGCGGCGTTCGTGGGCGACACCACCTTCGATACCGGAGCGGCGCGCGCGGCGGGCCTGCCCTCGATCGCGGTCAGCTTCGGCTTCTGCGATCTTCCGCCCGTGGAACTCGGCGCGGACAGGGTGATCGATCACTATGATCAACTGCTGCCCGCGCTGGCCAGTCTCTAGAAGTCGAACTGGGCGCGCATCCCGAAAGCGTCAGCCTGATAGTCGCGCTTGCCGTTGGCGGTTACCGCCGCATCGTTCAGCCACAGGTGGCCATAATTGACGATGAAGCGGACATAGTCGGTCGGCATCCACAGGACCGACGCGCCGAGCACCTGCTGGCGTCCGCCGACAATCGCACCGCTGTTCAGATCCAGCCAATCATAGCGCAGGTTCGTCTGGATCGCCCCGATCCCGCCCTTGCCGAGCGGAGCCTTCGGGCGGATCCGTTCGTAGACCCCGTTCTTGTAGGCGGTCGTGTCATCCGTCAGCAGATAGCCGACTTCCGCAAAGCCACCGTTGAACGAGGGATCGGTCAACCCCGGGCGGTGAGGTCTGATCCAGGCGGTTTCGGCCGAGGCGTGGAAGCGGCCATTGATATAGGCGGCTTCCAGTCCGTAGCCGGTCTCGCCCGTCGCGGCGATGCTGCCGGTGTTGACCAGGCGCACATCGGTCGTGTGCAGGAAAGGGCGCGCGCGATAGCGCGTGGTGGCGGCGGCATCGTTGAAATCGCGGTAATGGACCGACCCGCCCAGATGGACCTGGCCACCACCCACCTTGGGCATGAGCACGACCCGCCCGTCGACACTGTAGCTGTTGTTGGTATCGAGGCTGAGGTCTGCGGCGTTGTCGGTGAACACCCCGCCCTGCACCAGAACCGCCTTGCCCTGATAGGCGGCGCTCAGCCCAACGCGCCGTTCGTAGCCGAAGGCGGAATTGAACGCGGCGCGCTCCATCATGCTGGTAAACAGGTCGCTGGTCATCTCCTCCATGCCCCAGAACGGCTTGTGCTGGCCTAGCGTCAAGGTCAGCTTAGGGCTGGCCTTGTAGGTCAGGTAGAGATCCGTGATCTCGACGCCGGAATTGGCCACGTCGATTTCCGCGCGGTAGCCGATCCCGCCCGGCATGGTGCCGTCGACCCCCAGGAAGGCACGGCGCAGCTCGGTCGCCATGCCAAGGCTGGTGTTGGTGCCCGGCGCGTCGACCCCGCCGGTGTCGACCTGCAACCGCCCGCGCGGCTTGAAGCTCCAGCCGTCCTTGCCGGTGAATTCCGGCGCGCCCTTCCAGGCGACAGCGACGGGCGGCTCGGCGGGCTTGGCAGCAACCGCCGCCAGTTTCGCGGCTTCGGCCCGCGCCGCCTGAGCCTCGGCAATGGCGGTTCCGGTGCGCGCTTCGGCAGCATCGGCGCGGGCGCGTTCCTGCACGACCTGGCCTTCCAGCGTATCGACGCGGGCATTCAGCCGGTCGAGCTGGGCCTGCATCGCGGCCAGCTGGTCAGCCACGCGGGGCTGGCGGGCAGCGGCGGCCTGGACGGGAGTAACCCAACCAGCGGTCAGCGCGAGGGCAAGGGCGGAGGATTGCAGGATTCGGCTCACGGTTGATGCCTTTCGCTGGTGCGGTCAGGTCGCATTGTTACGATTCGAGGTCGTCCCTAGGACAGCTAGATGACACAATTTTGACAACGGGCGTCACAGTGCCGTTACGGCATGGCGCGCAGCTGCAGCAACAGTTGATAGGCCCGCCACTTCGTGCCAGTGAGCGGCGCCTTTCCAGCAGAGTTGATCCTTTCATCGGAGCACGTGCAATGACGATTTCTTTCAAGGACCGTGTCGCAATCGTAACCGGCGCCGGCGGCGGCCTGGGCCGGGTCTATGCCCTCGAACTCGCCAAGCGCGGCGCAAAGGTCGTGGTCAACGACCTCGGCGGATCGCGCGATGGCACCGGCCACAGCGACGCGGCGCTGAAAGTGGTGGAAGAGATCAAGGCGGCCGGCGGCGAAGCCATGTCGAACGGCGGCTCGGTCACTGAGTACGACCAGATGGTGGAAATGGTCGCCAAGGCCAAGGAAGCCTGGGGCGGCGTCCACATCCTGATCAACAACGCCGGCATCCTGCGCGACAAGAGCTTCGCCAAGATGGAAATGTCCGACTGGAACCTGGTCGTCGACGTCCACCTCAACGGCGGCGCCAACTGCGCCAAGGCGGTGTGGAACCTGATGCGCGAGCAGAACTATGGCCGCATCCTGATGACCGCCAGCTCGACCGGCCTTTACGGCAACTTCGGCCAGGCGAACTATGGCGCGGCCAAGCTGGGCCTCGCGGGCCTGACCAAGACGCTCCACCTTGAAGGCGCGAAGAACAACATCCGCGTCAACACCCTCGCCCCGGTCGCGGGCACCCGCATGACCGAGGATCTTGGCATGCCGGAAGCCTTCTTCCAGGCGCTGGCGCCGGAAAACGTGGCGCCGATGGCGCTTTACCTGGTGTCGGAAGACGCGCCGACCAACATGATCTGCGGCGCGGGCGCGGGCATGTATCACGCCGCCTATGTCACCCTGACCCCGGGCGTCGCCCTTCCGGCGGACGAGCGTACCCCCGAAGGGATCGCGGCGCACTGGGACCAGATCATCGACCGCACCGGCGAAATCGTCCCCCAGTCGGGCGGCGAACAGTCGCAGGCGGTGATGACCGCGCTCGCCAAGATCGGCGGCCTGGGCTGAGGCATCGCGCTGACTGCCAGACTGTATTGACACACTAACACACACTGGGCATTCTCCCCGGCAACCAGGGGAGAATGCCCGATGTATACCGAAGCAGACCTGCAATCCGCCGTTGCGGCAGGCGCACTCAGCCACGAAGCCGCCGAGGCATTGCGCGCCCATGCCGCCGGAATGCGCAGCGCGCCCATCGCCGATGAGGAGCAATTCCGCCTCATCAATGGCTTCAACGACATCTTCGTCACCATTGCCGCGATCCTGCTGCTGGCTGCCGCAGGCGGAATCGGCGCGGCGATCGCTCCGGGAGTGGCCGGACTGCTGATTGCGGGCGCCGCATGGGGACTGGCGGAATTCTTCACGGCCAGGCGCCGGATGGCCCTGCCCTCGATCGTCCTGCTGCTGGCCTTCGTGGGCGGCGTGGTGGCGGTGCCGGTCAATATCCTGGCCGAAACCGATCCGGACATGGCCGGGCGCACTGCCGCGCTGATCGCTGCCGCGATCGGCCTTGGCGCGGGGATCGCCGCCTGGTTGCACTGGCGGCGCTTCATGGTGCCGATCACCGTTGCCGCCGGAGCTGCCGCCGTGGTCGCCACCGCGCTCGCCCTGACACTTGCCGCGCTGGAACCGCTGGTGGGCGAGGAGCGGCTGGAAGCCCTGCTGCTGCCGCTGGTGTTCGTCGCTGGGCTTGGCATGTTCGCCTTCGCGATGCGCTGGGACATGTCCGACCCGGCGCGCGAGACGCGCCGCAGCGATGTAGCCTTCTGGCTCCACCTCCTCGCCGCGCCGATGATCGCTCATCCGCTGTTCAACTGGCTGGGCGTGACGGGCGGTGACAACATCGGCGCCGGTTCGGCGCTGGGGGTGCTTGCGATCTACGTGCTGATGGGACTGGTTGCACTGGCGGTAGACCGCCGTGCGCTACTGGTCTCGGCCCTCGCCTATGTCCTGATCGCGCTGACCTGGCTCTTTCGCGAATTCGGCATGGTCGAACTCAACGTCGCGATCACCGGCCTGGTGATCGGCTCGGCCCTGCTGTGTCTTTCGGCCTTCTGGTCACCGATCCGCCGCGTGATCGTGCAGCAACTGCCCGCCACGCTGCGCACCCGCCTGCCCGTCACGGCAATCCCGGTGCCGGCCTGATCCAGCCCCTTGCGGCCTGCTCTCCTCCTGCTAGCCTTGCCAGCAGGGGGAGACGCCGCACCATGACCGCAACACCGCACCAGGCCCGGATGGCCTCCTTGCGCACCCGGTCTGCCGTGGCGCGCGTGTTCATCGGCCTGTTCCTGGTGGTCGACCTGCTGCTGGCCCTGTTCGCCGCGCTGTTGCTCTACCGCGAGGTGACGACCAGGATCTCGTTCTTCATGGTCGCCCTGCCCGGGTTCCTGTTCCTCATCGCCCTGCCGTTGCTGGCCAGCGGCCTTGCGCTGATGGTCTGGGTGCATCGGGCCCATGACAATCTGCGGGCCGAGACGCTTGAAGGCCTGAACTTTGCGCCCGGCTGGGCCGCGACCAGCTTCGTGATCCCGGTGGCAGGCCTGATCGTGCCGTTCCAGGCGATGCGCGAGCTGTGGAACCGCAGCCACGGCGAACCGGAGCACTTCGCGCGGGTCAGCGTGGACAAGGTCTCCTCATGGTGGACCTGCTATGTCGCAGGCACGCTGATCCTGGGCGCGCTGACCGTGCTGACCGCGCTCGACCGGCTGACGCCCTTCGTGCTGATGACCCCGCCCGGGGTCAACGGACTGTTCCTGCTGCTGGCCCTGCTGCTGCTGGGCGGTTCGGCGCTGTACCTGTGGCGGATAGTCGGCGCGATCACCCTGGCGCAGCAGAACGTGACGCGGGTTACCGGAACTTTCGACTAGGCGCGCCAACGAACGGAGGAAAGGCAGTGGGGCTGGAGGGTCAGTCCGAAACCAGCTTGAGCAGCCGCCGTTCCAGCGGAAACAGCACGCCCGCCAGTTCATGCCCGCGCTTCAGCACCTGCCCGCTTTCGCCGTAAAGCGTCCACATCCCCTGCTTGGCACGCAGCGCCGGGCGCTTCTCGATCCGCGCCTGGGGGTATTCCGCCGCGCGGCGGAATCCGCAGAACACGGCGGCATCCTTGCTGAAATCCATCGCGTAGTCGCGCCATTCCCCTGCCGCGACCATCCTGCCGTAGAGATCGAGAATGCGCTGGAGTTCCTGCCGCTCGAAGCCGACCTGCGCGGGTGCCGCGCGGCTGAGCGGAAATGGAGTGACTACCGCGTTCAAGCGCCCTTGGTTCCGTCACGCTGACGGCCCGCGCCCTGCCGGGCGGCAGCGGCATCGCGTTCCTCCAGCAACTGGTTCAGCCGCTTCTGCAGGATCTCCACCTCGCACTGGAGAATCTCGAGCCTCTGGGTCGAGGGATCGAACCGTTCGCTGCACGGCGTGCCATAGGGCACGAAGTTCTGCGTTTCGGGCTTCACCTCGACCAGCGTCTGCTTGGCAGGGATCCCGACCATCGTCGCGCCTTCGGGCACGTCCTTGGTGACCACGGCATTGGCGCCGATCCGCGCGCCCGCGCCGATGTTGAGCGGGCCGAGGATCGCCGCGCCCAGGCTGACGATCACCCCGTCGCCCAGCGTCGGGTGGCGCTTGCCGCCCTGCCCGCTGGTGGGGTTGGTTCCGCCCAGGGTCGCGCCCTGGTAGATGGTGACGTTGTCTCCGATCTCCGCCGTCTCGCCAATCACCACGAAGCCGTGGTCGATAAAGAAATTGCGCCCGATCTTTGCGCCCGGATGGATATCGATCGCGGTGAAGAAGCGGGTCATGTGGTTGACCACCCGCGCCAGGAAGAACAGCCGCGCGCCGAACAACGCATGGGCAATCCGGTGCCCCGCCAGCGCCCAGACGCCCGGATACAGCAGCACTTCCCAGCGCGAACGCGGCGCAGGGTCGCGCGCGACGATCGAGTCGATGTAACTGATCAGGCGAAGTGGCATTGCCCCATCCTTGTCCCACCTTCGCCGCATCAAAGCAAGCGCGGCTCCTCCGGCCCCATGACCTCTTCCAGCGCATCGCGCCAGATCGAAAGCGTCGGGGCGGCCTTTCGTTCCAGGCTGAGGCGATCGATCGCCGCCACCAGCCGCTCGATCCCGAGATGGGAACGCTCCGCGCGCGGCGCAAGGTAGGCCAGCGCATCGGGGCCAAGGACAATCCCTCGCAATTCCGCGTGCAGTGCGATCAGGTCTGCCACCATGGCATCGTCCGGAGCGCCGATTTCGAGGTGCAGCGCCGCTCCCATGCGCGAGGCTAGATCGGGCAGCGTGATCCGCCACTCCCCCCGCACCACCAGCAGCAGCGGGGTTCCGCTTTCCTGCGCACGGTTCCAGCGGTGGAACAGCTCCGTCTCGTCCAAAGCCTGGGCATCGTCGATTGCCTCGCCCGCGCCGCTCTCGGCAAACCAGCGCGCCAGCAGCGATTTGCCCGAACGCGGCGGACCAGCCAGCACGGCAGTGCGGAAGGGCCAGGTCGAGGCGGCGGCCATCGCCTCGATCGCGGCCCGATTGGCATTGCCGACCACGATCCGTGACGCCATGCCGGCCCCGCCGGGCGCGAGGGGAAGCGCGATCTGGCTCATGGTCCTGACGCCGGTCCTCAGCGCCTGATCGAAAGCGCGTTGGCGCCGACCGTCACGCGCCAGCCGCGCGCGCGGAGCGCCTCGGCCAGGGTCGCCAGATCGCCCGCATAGCTGACGCGCATCAGCGAGGTGCCGCCCACCGCCAGGCTGGTGGTCGAAGCGCCCTGAACCCCCGGCGCAGAGCGCACCGCGCCGAGTGCGGCATCGACCGCCGCCGCATCGGGCGAAGCGAACTGAACGGTGAAGGTGCTGACCTTCACCTCCTGCGTCGGCTCCGGCGTGGGTGCGGCGCTGGCGGCAGTGCTGGGCGTGGCCACCGGCGCCTGGGCCGCCTGCCCTGCGGCGATCAGCGCGGCGAGCGCGGGATCGATCTGCGGACGGACGTTCAGCGTGGTATCCGGCTTCAGCTTGCCCTCGGCCAGGGCCTGGGCATAGATCGAGTCCAGCCGGACGGCCGCGTCGGCCAGCATCTTCTCCAACCCCGCCTCGTCGTTGGCGGAGAGGGTGAAGCTGGCCAGGTATGTGTTGTCAGGGCCATAGCGCGCAGTGAAAGTGCCGCGCACCGGCCCGCCGGGCCACTGCCGCTCCAGCCGCGCTACCGGCATCAGCACGTCGGCCGCACCGAACTGGTCGAGCACGTTGCGCCACCAGGCACGGCTGCGCCGCGATGGCTGGCCGGCGGTGATCAGCAGCGATTCCCCGGCCGCGCCGCTGGGGCGGACATAGTCGATCGGGCTGGCCCCGGCGCGAAATTCCGCCCAGGCCTTCTGCCACGGCCCGCGCACTTCATAGACCTGCGCCGTGCCGCCGGAATAGAGCACCGGGATGATCATCATCGGCGCGGAATGGGCCACCGTGGCGCCCCCGTTCGTGCCGATGAACTGACCAGCCCGGGCGCGATCGAACACCACCGAAAGCTTTGCGATGTAACGGCGCGGGCCAACCTGCTCGTGCTCGATCACCACGGCGGTGACCATGCCCTGCAACTGCCCGTCGCTCATCGCCGGGCCGCCCGCCTTGGCCCAGGCCTTGCGCGCGGCCTCCTGCCAGCCGTTCAGGCGCGCCTCTTCGCCGTCCTTGCCGGTGGCGTTGACTTCGACTCCGGAGATTTCGATATCGCTGGAACTGGCGATCGGAACGATGCCGCGATCACCCTCGATCTGGGCGATCAGCCGCTCAGGCCCGGCCACCAGCAGCGCAGCGCCCAGCGCCAGCATCGCCATGCCCGGCACCATCGCGGCGGGTCCGGGGCGCCAGAATCGCGCGCGAGAGGGGGCGGTTGCAGTGACCATCGGGGAAAACCGCGTGCCTTTTGCCCAATCGCTCGTGGAAATCCAAGCCGGAAAGCGCTAGGCGGCTGGCGATGTCTGAAAAGTCTTACACCTACGAGCAGGCCGGCGTCTCGATCGCGGCGGGGAACGCACTGGTCAAGGCCATCGGCCCGCTGGCAAAATCGACCGCCCGGCCCGGCGCCGATGCAGAGCTTGGCGGCTTCGGCGGGTTCTTCGATCCGCGCGCGGCGGGTTACAAGGATCCGCTGCTGGTCGCGGCCAACGACGGGGTCGGCACCAAGGTCAAGCTCGCCATCGATCATGACCGCCACGACGCCATCGGCATCGACCTGGTGGCGATGTGCGTCAACGACCTGATCGTCCAGGGCGCTGAGCCGCTGTTCTTCCTCGACTACTTCGCCACCGGCAAGCTGGAGAACGGCGTGGCCGAACGCGTCGTCGCGGGGATCGCCGACGGCTGCAAGCTGGCCGGCTGCGCGCTGATCGGCGGTGAGACGGCGGAAATGCCCGGGATGTATGCGCCCGGTGACTATGATCTGGCGGGCTTCTGCGTCGGCGCGGTGGAGCGCGGTGAGCAGCTGACCGGCGACAAGGTGGCCGCCGGGGACGTGCTGCTGGGCCTTGCCAGCTCCGGCGTCCACTCCAACGGCTATTCGCTGGTGCGGCGCCTTGCCGCGGACAAGGGCTGGAAGCTTGACCGCCCCGCCCTGTTCGATGCCGACCGACTGCTGATCGACGCGCTGATCGAACCGACCCGGATCTATGTGAAGAGCCTGCTGCCGCTGGTGCGCTCGGGCCGCATTCACGCCCTCGCCCACATCACTGGCGGCGGCCTGCTGGAAAACGTGCCGCGCGTCCTGCCGGAAGGCCTCCACGCCCGGATCGACGTCGGCGCGTGGGAGCAGCCCCGCCTGATGGCCTTCCTCCAGGCGCAGGGCCATATCGAGCCCGGCGAAATGGCCCGGACCTTCAACTGCGGCATCGGCATGGTGCTGGCGGTTGCGGCGGATGATGCCGCTGGCGTTCAGGCCGATCTCGAAGCGGCGGGCGAAACTGTCCACGTGATCGGAGCGATCGAGCCGGGCCAGCGTGGCTGCACCGTGCAGGGCAGCGACGAGGATTGGTCCGCGCGCGAGGCGTGGGAGGCGACCCACCTTGCCTGAACGGGCGGCCGAACGAGCCCCGGAACGCGCGAAAGTCGCGGTACTGATCTCGGGCAGCGGCACCAACATGGCCGCACTGCTCTATGCTGCCCGCGCGGCCGACTGCCCCTATGAAATCGTGCTGGTGGCCAGCAACAACCCGGACGCGGGTGGGCTGAAGCTGGCCGGGGCGGAGGGCGTTCAAACCTTTGCCCTGCCGCACAAGGGCATGGCCCGCGCCGACCACGACGCGGCGATGGACGCAGCGATCCGCGCGAGCGGCGCCCAGTTCGTGGCGCTGGCGGGTTACATGCGGATCCTTACCCCGGAATTCGTCAGCGGCTGGGAAGGCCGGATGGTCAACATCCACCCCTCGCTTCTGCCAAAGTACAAGGGCCTCCACACCCACGACCGCGCCCTGGAAGCGGGCGACAGCCACGGTGGCTGCACTGTGCACCTCGTCACCGCCGAACTGGATGACGGCCCCGTGCTGGGCCAGACGCCGGTGGCGATCCTGCCGGGCGACACCGCGGACAGCCTGGCCGCGCGGGTGCTGATCGCTGAGCACCAGCTCTATTCGCGCTGCCTTGCCGCGCTGGTCAGCCAGGAGCGGGATTCCGACTGGCTCTACCGCAAGGTCCAGGCCCTCGCCCTCGCCCTCCCGGAAGCGGAAGAACGCCCCAGCCACGGCTCGCCCGGCTGGCGGGTCGGCGGCAAGTATTTCGCCCATTTCAGCGACCAGCACCACGGCACGCCGCACGTCGCCCTGCTGGTCAAGACCAGCGGGCCGGACGAACTGGACGGCTTGATCGAGGCCCAGCCCCACGCCTATTTCAAACCCGCCTATTACGGCGCGGCCGGGTGGATCGGCGTGATCCTCAACCGGGGCGAGGTCGACTGGCAGAACGTGGCCGACTGGCTGGCACGCAGCTGGCGCAGCGTGGCCCCGAAGAAACTGACCGCGCTGATGGACGCCGCGGACGGGTTCTAGGCCCGCACCCTCACCGACTACTGCCCCCACCCTCCGTTCGTGTCGAGCTTGTCGAGACACGGTAGCACCAGCGTGTCTCAACAAGCTCGACACGAACGGAGGGTGGTGCTTGGGCTCTGCCCTAGATCTCGCTGCCATCCACCATCGGGCGACTCTCGCGCGTGCCCTTGTAGCGCACTTCGGGATCGTTCGGATCGCCGGCGATCACCACGTAATCATCGTGCACTTCCAGCAGTTCGCCGACGAAGGGGAAGCCCTCCATCGTGCTCACGCGGTAGCTTACCGTGTCGCCGACCTTGAAGGTGGCGGCATCGAAATTGAACTCGAACGGGCAGTCTTCGCCGCCCTCACCCATGCCCTTCATCACGAATCTCCTTTGCCCGCACTCTTATCGTGCCGGCGCGGCGGGGCAACGAAAACGGCTGCCGGATCGCTCCGGCAGCCCTTCATTTCCGATCTGGCGCAGGATCAGGCGGGAGCCTTGGCCTTGGCGATAATGTCAGCGATCTCGTCAATCAGCGCGAGGCGCTTTTTCTTGAGCGTTTCGGTATATTCGTCCGAGGGAGTCTCGATCTCCGCCTCGATGCGGTGAATCTCGCCGTTCACCTCGTGATAGCGGTCCGCAAGGGTGACGAAGTGGGGATTGCTGACCTTGAGGGTGTGAAGCAGCGCGTGGTCCTGCGGGAACTCGTCAGCCAGTTCATGCGGGGTATTCGACATTCCGTTTCCTTCTGCTTGGATTTCCCGGCCAGTCTGGCGCCCCCCGCACCGCGCGCCTTGCGATGAGTCAAATAGTGCAAGACAATCGCAAAAAGGGCCGCCGGATTGCTCCGGCGGCCCTTTGAAAGCCACAAATCGCAGCGGCTTAGCCGACGATTTCTTCAGGCTTGAAGAAGTAGGCGATTTCGATCGCCGCGTTCTCGTCGCTGTCCGAACCGTGGACCGAATTGGCCTCGATCGATTCGGCGAAGGTCTTGCGGATGGTGCCTTCGGCGGCGTCCTTGGGGTTGGTCGCGCCCATGATGTCGCGGTTGCGCTTCACGGCGTCTTCGCCTTCCAGCACCTGGACGACCACCGGGCCGCTGATCATGAAGCTGACCAGTTCGCCGAAGAAGGGGCGTTCCTTGTGGACCGCGTAGAAACCTTCGGCCTGTTCCTGGGTCATGTGGATGCGCTTGGAAGCAACAACGCGCAGGCCGGCTTCTTCCAGCTTGGCAGTGACCGCGCCGGTCAGGTTGCGGCGGGTTGCATCGGGCTTGATGATCGAGAAGGTGCGGGTAACCGCCATGGTGCATTCCTTGAACTGGTTGGGGGACGCGAAACGGCGTCGCCCGGTCGGGTTGGCGCGCCCCTAGCGGGGAAAATGCTGCGCTGCAAGATTCATGCGATCTGTTTCCAGCCGCCCGCGCTGCCCTGTTCCCAATAGTGCCGCTCCAGCCCTTCGCGGTCCTTGAGGCTTCTCCAGATTCCGCGCGCATCCTCGATCGTCGAGCCATCGAAGAACAGGAACACCCGCTCAAAGCCGAGTGCCTCGTCGCGCCAGCGCCCATCGGCCAGCGCCGCGAACTTCGCGCCATTGGCCGGGTCGAGCCTGTCCGTCAGGAGGATCGGCTGGCGCTCCTGGTGTGCCTCTCCCGCGCGGCCATGGGCGAGGAAACTGTCGCGTCCCGCCCACAATCCCTCGTCGATCCGGCCCAGCTGCGGCGCGTCATCCGACACCACCAGCAGCCGCTGCCCGGTTTCCAGCACCTTGCGCGCCAGCGGCGGCAATTCGCTTTCGACCGGACCCCGGCTGAGCTGGTAGAAATCGACGCGCATCAGTTCTCGAGGTTGTCGCGCACGAAGCGGTCGAGCAGGCGCACGCCGTAACCGGTCGCGCCCTTGTCCCAGGTTGCGCCGGGCTTGCCGGACCAGACCGTGCCCGCAATGTCGAGGTGCGCCCAGGGGGTGCCCTTGTCGACATAGCGCTGGATGAACTGCGCGGCAGTGATCGAGCCGCCCTCGCGCGGGCCGACGTTCTTCATGTCGGCGATCGGGCTGTCGATCAGCTTGTCATAGGCCGGTCCCAGCGGGAAGCGCCACAGCTTGTCGCCCGAAGCGCTCCCGGCGGCGAGCAGCTTGCCCGCAAGGTCGTCGTCGTTGGAGAAGATCCCGGCGTGTTCGTGGCCCAGCGAGATGATCATCGCGCCGGTCAGCGTGGCCAGGTCGATCACCGCGGCGGGCGAAAATTCCTTCTGGGTCCAGGTGATCGCGTCGCACAGCACCAGCCGCCCTTCGGCGTCGGTGTTGATCACCTCGACCGTCTGGCCGGACATGGTGGTGACGACGTCGCCCGGGCGCTGGGCGTTGCCGTCCGGCATGTTCTCGACCAGGCCGCACACGCCGATGACGTTTGCCTTCGCCTTGCGCCGGGCAAGCGCGAGCATGGTTCCGGCCACCGCTCCGGCGCCGCCCATGTCCCACTTCATGTCTTCCATGCCAGCCGGCGGCTTGAGGCTGATGCCGCCCGTGTCGAAAGTCACGCCCTTGCCGACGATGGCCGTGGGCTTCACGTCAGCCGCGCCGCCGTTCCATTCCATCACCAGCAGGCGCGGCGGACGGACCGAGCCCTGCGCGACGCCCAGCAGCGCGCCCATGCCCAGCGTCTTCATCTCGGCTTCGTCCAGCACGCGGACCGTGATGCCGGTGCCGGCAAGGCGCCCCTGCGCGCGGGCGACGAAGCTTTCGGGATAGATGATGTTGGCGGGCTCGGTAACGAGCTCGCGGGTAAACTCGATCCCCTCGGCCAGCGCGGCTTCGACGGCCCATGCGGCCTCGGTGCCCTCGGGCGCGTTCGCCGCACGGACGGTGGTCAGGCTGCGCTTCTGCTCTTCCGGCATGGTGGTGCGGTAATTGTCATACCGCCAGGCCCGCAGGCGCGCGCCCAGCAGCACCGCCGCCGCGCCCGCCGCATCAAGCCCGCTACCCGCAAAATCGATCGTCACTGCGGTCTCGCCCGATGCAAGGTACTTCGCCGTAATCGCGGCGCCGGCGCGCTCCAGGTTGGCGAGCCGGTCCTTGGCGGCGGCATCCCCCGCACCGGCGAGCGCCACGCGCTGCACGGCGCCGCCCGCCGAGACGAAACCATCATGCAGTTGCCCGGCCTTGCCGGTGAAGCGGCTGGCCTTGGCGCCTGCGGCCAACACCGGGTCGAGATCGGCAGGCAGGGCATCGAGATTGACGATCCGGGCAAGCGGACCGGAGGCGGCGGGAACGGCGGAAACGAAGTCGATCTGCATGGTGTCTCCGATGGGAATTTCTCGAACCTGCGACAAAGTGACGTCGCAAGTGGTTGGCGTGGATTGCAGTTAGGCGCGGGCGGTGCGATAGGCAACCCATGCTCCTGCCTGCCCGGCCCCGGCCGAAGCCCAGTTTCGCGTGCCTGACGTACCGCCATGCCGGTGCGCTGCTGCTTGCGGCGGGCGCGCTGGCCCTGCCGGAAATTGCGGCAGCGCAAGGCGATACGCCGCCGGCGGGGGAACCCGCCTCGATCCTCGCGGAAGGCCAGCAGGTGGCTTTCGAGGCGGACGGACTGTCATACGACAGCGAGAACGAGATTGTCACCGCCTTCGGCAACGTGGTGATGAAGCAGGGTGAACAGTCCGTGCGCGCCGACAAGGTGGTGTGGGACCGCAAGGCGGCCCGGATCACCGCCGAGGGCAATATCCGCTTCGTCGACAGGGACGGCAACCAGCTGTTCACCGATCAGCTTGAGCTTGATGACGAGTTCCGCGCCGGGGCCATGACCAACATGCTCCTCGCCCTGCGCGAAGGCGGACGCCTGGCCGCGAACAAGGGTGAGCGCGCGGGGGACGGCAAGGTCATCCTGTCGGAAGCGGTCTATTCGGCCTGCGCGGTGGAAGACAGCGATGGCTGCCCGCGCAAGCCCAGCTGGAGGATCAGCGCGGAACGCGTGATCTTCGATCCCGACAAGAAGCTGGTGCGTTTCAAAGGCGCGCGGCTGGAACTGTTCGGCGCGCGGCTGATGCCGCTGCCCGGACTGGTGCTGGCCACGGACGGGCGCCCGATCAACGGCTTCCTGATCCCCGACATCCGCCTGTCCGCCTCCAACGGGGTGGAACTCTCCACTACCTGGTATCAGCGCCTTGCCCAGAACCGGGATCTGTCGATCACCGGCTATGTCTACACCTCGGCTCTGCCGATGATTTCTGGCCAGTACCGCGCCCTGACCAGCAAGGGCGCCTATCAGGTGACCGGCTATGCCACCCGCGGTTCGCGCATCCCGATCGGCACCGGCGGCGCCGGCAGCCAGCAGGACTGGCGCGGCTACCTGGCCAGCAACGGACGATTCCAGTTCGATCCATACTGGAGCCTGACCTATTCGGGGCGGATCGCGTCCGACCGCACGTTCCTGCGCCGTTACGACATCAGCCGCGACGACCGGCTGCGCTCGATGATCGATCTGGAGCGGATCACGCCCAATTCCTATCTCTCGCTGGCCGGTTGGGCAACGCAGACGTTGCGTGTGGGGGACCGGCAGGGGCAGGTTCCGGTCGCCCTGCCGGTGCTCGACTTGCGCCAGCGCATCGCCGATCCGCTGCTGGGCGGCAAGATCGAACTTCAGGTCAATTCCCTGGCCATCACCCGGACCAGCGGGCAGGACACTCAGCGCGCCTTCGCCAGCGCCCGGTGGGATCTGCGACGGATCACCGGCATGGGTCAGGAAGTGACCTTCACCGGTCTCTTGCGCGGCGACGTGTACCACTCGGACCAGAACTGGCTCACCGCCTCGGCGCCCTATCGGGGCAATCCGGGCTGGGAGACGCGCGCGCTGGCGACCGCGGCGGTCGACGTCAAATGGCCGCTGGTGGGCGAATTTTTGGGCGGCACCCAGGTGATCACGCCGCGCCTGCAGGTGGTCGCCAGCCCGACGCTGCGCAACCTGGCCGTTCCCAACGAGGACGCTCGGGCGATCGAGCTTGAGGATTCCAACCTCTTCGCGCTGAACCGCTTTCCCGGCTATGATCGAGTCGAGGACGGGGTGCGGTTCACCTATGGTTTCGACTGGCAATGGGAACGGCCGGGCTGGCGGGTCCAGACGACCATCGGCCAGTCCTATCGCCTGACCAGCCGCCCCAGCCTGCTGCCTGACGGCACCGGCCTGGCGGAGCGCACGTCCGACATCGTGGGCCGGACCGAAGTGCGCTTCAAGGACATGGTCAAGCTGACCCATCGCTTCCGGCTCGACAAGGACAACCTGGCGATCCGCCGCAACGAATTCGACGCGGCGGTCGGGACCGAGCGGACCTATCTGGAAGTCGGCTATCTCCGGCTCAACCGCAATGTCACGGCGGGGATCGAAGACCTGAAGGACCGCGAGGAACTGCGGCTTTCGGGGCGCATCGGCTTTGCCCGGTACTGGTCGCTGTTCGGCTCGGGCGTGATCGACCTGACCGGCGCCAACGAAGAGCCCAGCCTGCCCGCCGCCGATGGCTACCAGCCGCTGCGCACGCGGGTCGGCGTGGCCTATCAGGACGACTGCCTGGAACTGTCGCTCACCTGGCGGCGCGACTTCGTGGCAACCGGCGATGCGCGCAAGGGCAACACCTTCCAGGTGCACTTCGCGCTGCGCAATCTCGGGTTCCGGTGATAGGCCCGCTTGCGAAGTTGGCAGCACCGCGCAAACCGGCTATCCGCATTCCCGGCTTCCGGGGGGCCAGCCGGTCACTCAGCTTGGGTTAAGCCATTGCCCGGCAATGGCCCCGTCAAGTCCGGCGTGGATCAACCGCGCCGTTTTTGGGATAAAGGTTCACGGTGACACGCTCCATGCTCTCCCGCAATTCGACCCGTCTTGCTCTCGCCCTGCTGGCCGGCACCGCGCTCGCCTTTGCAGGCGGTGCGGTGGCCCAGGAAAATCCTGGTGCGTCAGCCGGTCTTTCGCTGCCCGACAATCCCCAGTTCTTCGGCAAGAACGATCCCAACCACCGCAAGGCAACCGTGGTGATCAATGGCGAGGTCGTTACCGGCACCGATGTCGACCAGCGCATGGCGCTGATCATCGCGGCCAGCGGCGGCAAGATCAGCGATGAGGAGCGCCAGCGGCTGCGGCTGCAGGTGCTGCGCAACCTGATGGACGAAACGCTCCAGATCCAGGAAGCCCGCAACCAGAAGGTCGAGGTCGAGGACGGCGAGGTCGACCAGACCTATGCCCGCGTCGCGCGCCAGAACTTTGGCCAGGACACCAAGGCGATGGACGCCTACCTGGCCAAGATCGGTTCATCCTCCAACTCGCTCAAGCGCCAGATCCGGGGTGAACTTGCCTGGCAGCGCCTGCTGCGCCGCAACGTCCAGCCCTTCGTCAACGTCTCTGACGAGGAAGTGCGCGAAGTGATGAAGCGCATGTCGGAAGCCAAGGGCACCGACGAATTCCGCGTGGGCGAAATCTTCCTTTCGGCCACCAGCGAAAACCAGGCCGCAGTGCTTGAGAATGCCAAGCGAATCGTCGAACAGCTGCGTCAGGGCGGCAGCTTTGCCGGTTACGCGCGCCAGTATTCCGAAGCCTCGACCGCTGCGGTCGGCGGCGATCTGGGCTGGGTCCGCTCGGGCCTGCTGCCAAGCGAGCTGGCCGCGACCGTCCAGGGCATGACCCCGGGTCAGCTGGTCGGCCCGGTCGAGGTGCGCGGCGGCTATTCGATTGTCCTGCTGACCGACCGCCGCCAGGTGCTGACCGCCGATCCGCGCGATGCCCTGCTCTCGCTCAAGCAGATCTCGATCAACTTCCCGGCCGGCATTTCGGAAGCCGATGCCACTGCCAGGGCCAAGCAGTTCTCGGACGCCATGACCGAGGCGCGCGGCTGCATCACCGCCGACGAAGTCGCGGCCAAGATCGGCGCAGAAGTGGTGACCAACGAACAGATCAAGGCCCGCGACCTGCCCGGCCCGCTCCAGGCGCTGGTGCTGAACCTGTCTCTGGGCGAAAGCACCCCGCCGTTCGGTTCGATCCAGGACGGCGTGCGCGTGCTGATGCTGTGCAGCCGCGACGATCCGCGGCCCGATGCCGGGCCGACGTTCGACGACATCCAGACCCAGCTGGAGGATGAACGCGTCAACAAGCGCGCGCAGACCTATCTGCGCGACCTGCGCCGCGACGCGATCATCGACTACGACTGATCCGCTGATGCCGGTGGGACCGCTCGCCATATCGCTGGGCGATCCCGCCGGTGTTGGCCCGGAACTGATCGCTGCCGCCTGGGCGCGGCGCGAGGCCGAGGGCCTGCTGCCGTTCTGCGCGGTGGGCGGCCCGGACTTGCTGGCCGAGGCCGCCAGGCGGCGCGGGCTGACGATCCCGGTGATGCCGGTCATGTCACTGGACGAGGCGCTTGACTGCTTTGATCGCGCCCTGCCCGTCCTTGCGGGTGCTGATGGAGATTATCGCCCGGGCGCTCCGGACAAGACCGGCGCGGAACTGGCCCTTGCCTCGCTGGAGGAAGCGACCCGGCTGACCGTCGAAGGCGAAGCCTCCGCGCTGGTGACCGGCCCGATCGCCAAGGCGCGGCTTGCCGAGGTCGGCTTCACCCATCCCGGCCAGACCGAATTCGTCGCTGTCGCCTGCGACATGGCGCCGCGCGACGCGGTGATGATGCTGGCGGGACCAAGCCTGCGCACCGTGCCGCTGACGGTCCATATTGCCCTGTCTGCGGTTCCCGCCGCGCTCACCGCAGAGCTGATCGTCCACAAGGCGCGGATCGTTGCGGCGGCGCTTGCCCGCGATTTCGGGATCGAGCACCCGCGCCTGGCGCTCGCCGCGCTCAACCCCCACGCCGGGGAGGAAGGCCGGATGGGCGACGAGGAAGCCCGGATCATCACCCCTGCGCTGGCGGCCCTGAAGGCCGAGGGGCTGGATGTCACTGGCCCCCACCCCGCCGACGCCCTGTTCGCGCCGCGCGCCCGCGCCGGTTACGACGCGGCGCTGTGCATGTATCACGACCAGGCGCTGATCCCCTTGAAGACGCTCGATTTCGACAGCGGGGTAAACGTCACGCTGGGCCTGCCGATCATTCGCACCAGTCCGGACCACGGCACGGCCTTCGGCATCGCCGGCACGGGTCAGGCCGATCCTGGTGCCATGATCGCCGCCATCCGCATGGCGGGGGAATGCGCGCAGCGCCGCGCGGAAGACGACTTATGATGGAAGCCGCCCCGGCACTCCCGCCCCTGCGCGAAGTGATCGCCCGCCATGGCCTGTCGGCCAGCAAGGCGCTGGGCCAGAACTTCCTGTTCGACGAGCACCTGCTCGACCGTATCGCCGCGATCCCGGGCAAGCTTCAGGGCGCCCAGGTGCTGGAAGTCGGCCCCGGTCCCGGCGGCCTGACCCGCGCCCTGCTGCGCGCCGGAGCGCAGGTCACCGCGATCGAGATGGACCGCCGCTGCCTGCCCGCACTGGCCGAACTGGCCAAGGTCTTTCCGGGACAGCTGCGCGTGATCGAGGGCGATGCCACCAAGGTTTCCCACGGGATCGAGGGGCCTTACCATGTCGTCGCCAACCTGCCCTACAACGTCGGCACGCCATTGTTCGTAGGCTGGCTGGGCGGAGAGTCCTGGCCGCCCCAATGGGCTTCGCTCACCCTGATGTTCCAGCTGGAAGTGGCGCAGCGGATCGTCGCGGAGGCCGGCAGCGATGCCTATGGCCGCCTTGCCGTGCTGGCCCAGTGGCGCAGCGAGGCGAAGATCGCGATGAAGGTCCACCGCAGTGCCTTCACTCCGCCACCCAAGGTGATGAGCGCGATCGTCCACGTCACCCCGGCGGAAATGCCGGAAGGCGTCTCCGCCCGGATGCTGGAACGCCTGACCGAGGCCTCCTTCGGCCAGCGCCGCAAGATGCTGCGCCAGAGCCTGAAGGGCCTGCCCGGCGCGCTAGCCGCGCTGGAACGCCTCGGCATCGACCCGCAGCGCCGCGCCGAAACGCTGAGCGTTGCGGAATTCGTCAGCGTTGGCCGCGAACTGACTTCCTGAAGCCTTTCCCTCCGTCTGAAGCCCTTCCCCGTTCGTGTCGAGCTTGTCGAGACACGTCAGCGCGAGCGTGTCTCGACTTTGCTCGACACGAACGGGAGGCGGGATTCGAGGGCTTAACCGGCCTTCCTGACCTGCCGCCAGTGGTGCAGCAGCGGCTCGGTATAGCCGCTCGGCTGTTCCACGCCCTTGAACACCAGATCGCAAGCGGCGCGGAAGGCCGGCCCGTCCTCGTTGCCGGTCAGCGGAATGTAAGCCGGATCACCCGCGTTCTGCGCGTCGACCTTGGCGGCCATGCGGCGCAGGCTGTCCATCACCTGCTCCTGCGTGCAGACGCCGTGGAGCAGCCAGTTGGCCATGTGCTGGCTGGAAATGCGCAGGGTCGCGCGGTCTTCCATCAGGCCGACGTCGTTGATGTCCGGCACCTTGGAGCAGCCGACGCCCGCGTCGATCCAGCGCACGACATAGCCGAGCAGCCCTTGCGCGTTGTTGTCCAGTTCCTCGCGCACTTCGTCTTCCGACCAGTTGATCCCGGCGGCCAGCGGCACGGTCAGCAGGTCGTCCAGTGGCGGTACGGGCTTGCCCGCCAGCTCGCGCTGCACGTCGAACACCCGGACCTGGTGGTAATGCATTGCGTGGAGCGTCGCGGCCGTGGGCGAAGGCACCCAGGCGGTGTTCGCGCCAGAGCGGGGATGGCCGATCTTCTGCACCATCATGTCGTGCATCATGTCGGGCGCGGCCCACATGCCCTTGCCGATCTGGGCCTTGCCCGACAGCCCGCAGGCGAGGCCGATCTGGACGTTGCGCGCCTCGTAGGCAGAAATCCAGGCGCTCTTCTTCATGTCGCCCTTGCGGATCATTGGCCCGGCCCGCATCGAGGTGTGGATCTCGTCCCCGGTGCGGTCAAGGAAGCCGGTGTTGATGAACACGATCCGGTCCTTCACCGCGTGGATGCAGGCGGCAAGGTTGGCCGAAGTGCGGCGCTCCTCGTCCATCACGCCCACCTTGACGGTGTGGCGCGGCAGGGCGAGCAGGTCTTCCACCGCGTCGAACAGCGCGTTGGTGAAGGCCGCTTCCTCCGGCCCATGCATCTTGGGCTTGACGATGTAGATGCTGCCCTCGCGGCTGTTGCGATGCGTGCCCAGGCGCGCCACGTCATGCGCGCCGATCGCGCTGGTGACCACCGCGTCCATGATCCCTTCCGGAATCTCGCTGCCGTCAGCCAGCAGGATCGCCGGGTTGGTCATCAGGTGGCCGACATTGCGCACGAACAGCAGGCTGCGCCCATGCAGGGTCAGCGCCGAACCGTCCTTGCCGGTCCAATCGCGATCGCCATTGAGCGTGCGGGTCATGGTCTGCCCGCCCTTCTCGAACGTGTCGGCAAGGTCGCCCCGGATCACGCCGAGCCAGTTGCGATAGGCATTGAGCTTGTCTTCGGCATCGACCGCCGCGACCGAATCCTCCATGTCGCAGATCGTGGTGAGCGCGGCTTCCAGCACGACATCGGCGATCCCCGCCTTGTCGGTGCGGCCCACGGCATGCGCACGGTCGAGCACCACTTCGATATGCAGGCCATTGTTGGCGAACAGCAGCCCGCCGGGGCGCTGGCCGCAGAACTGCGAGGCGTCCGCCAGCGGCGGCACGCCTTCTCCGTCCCAGTCGCTCCAGCTCATGCCGGCGAGCGGCAGCGACAGGTCGAGAAACGCGCGCGCGGCCTTGATCACCGCCGCGCCGCGCTGCTCGTCATAGCCGCCGGGGCGGGCCGGCGGGGCATCGAGCGCGTCGGTGCCGTAATAGGCGTCATAGAGGCTGCCCCAGCGCGCATTGGCGGCATTGAGCAGGAAGCGGGCATTGAGCACCGGCACAACCAGCTGCGGCCCGGCCATCGCCGCGATTTCGCGGTCGACGTTCTTCGTGGTCACGGCAAACGGCGCGGGTTCGGGAACGAGGTAGCCGATCTCGCGCAGGAAGGCCTGGTATTCCTGCCCCTCGATCGGCTTGCCGGCCCGCTCTCCGTGCCAGGCGTCGATCCGGGCCTGCAGGTCATCGCGCCTGGCCAGCAGCGCCTTGTTCTGCGGCGCGTATGTGCCGACCAATGCAGCGAAACCCTGCCAGAACGCGTCCGCGTCCCTGCCCAGCGGCGCCAGAACTTCGCTTTCGATGAAGGCGGCAAGCGCCGCATCGACCTGGAGACCGCTCTTCTCAACCCGGTTGCTCATGAATCCTCGCATAGACTGGCGCCGGAGGCATAGCACCGGCGCGCGGAGTATCGACGATCCCGGGGAGGAATGCGAGGGCCTATGCCGCAGTTGCGAAGCGAAGGCAACCGGGGTTTGGGGGGGTTGAGCGCAGCCGCGCCTCGAGTATAAAGTTTCATATGCAACGGCTTTCCCTGACCGAGCAACACCTGATCGAGGCGGTCGATCCCGCCCCGATGCTGGCGCAGGTCCAGGCCTGGTCAGCGCTCAACACCGGAACCGGCAATCTTCCGGGTCTGGCCGAGCAGGCCCGGCTGCTGGCCGATGCCTTTGCGGAACTGCCGGGGGACGTACGCCTGATCGAACCGGACCCGGTGACCGCCATCGCCGCCGATGGCACTACGGTGGCGCGCGAACATGGCCGCCACCTCGTCCTCTCGGTCCGCCCGCAGGCCCGGCGTCGGTTACTGCTGACTGGCCACATGGACACGGTGTTTCCTGCGGATCACCCGTTCCAGCACCAGGCATGGCTGGATGAGACCACGCTCAACGGCCCTGGCGTCGCCGACATGAAGGGCGGGATCGCGGTGATCCTCGCCGCGCTGACCGCCTTCGAGTCCAGCCCGGCCAGCCAGTCGACCGGCTATGACGTGCTGATCAATTCGGACGAGGAAACCGGCAGCCTCTCCTCCGCCGCGCTGATCGCGGACCTCGCGCGGGGCAAGGCGGCGGCGCTGACCTATGAGCCCTCCGCCCTCCCCGATGGCACGCTGGCCGGAGCGCGGGCGGGAAGCGGCAACTACAGCCTGACCGTGCATGGCCGCTCGGCCCACGCGGGGCGCAATCCGCAGGATGGGCGCAACGCGATCGTCGCTGCCGCCGCGCTGGCGCTGGGTCTCAAGGCGCTGGAGCGCGAGGGGCTGAGCATCAACCCGGCGCGGATCGAGGGCGGCAGCGCCAACAACGTCGTGCCGGACCTCGCCGTGCTGCGCTTCAACATCCGCCCCCGCGAGGCCGACCTTGCCCAACTGTTCGAGCAGGAAATCGCCGCGCTGATCGCGCGGATCGAGCAGGAGCACGAGGTCCTGGTCCACCGCCACGGCGCCGTTTCCCGCCCGCCCAAGCCGATCGATCCTTCCGCCGCGCGGCTGTTCGACCTCGTCGAGCGCAGCAGCGCCGACCTTGGCCAGCCGATCGGCCGCAAGGCCACCGGCGGGGTCTGCGACGGCAACAACATCGCGGCCTGCGGCGTGCCGGTGGTTGATACGATGGGCGTGCGCGGCGGGGCGATCCATTCGGCGGGCGAGTACCTGATCGTTCCCAGCCTTGCCGAGCGCGCGCGCCTCTCTGCCCTTGTTCTCCACCGCCTAGCTTCCGGAGCCCCGCTTTGACCTTCGTGATCCGCGCCGCGAGCGGCGGCGACCTGCAGCACCTCTACGAGATGGCAAAGCGCACCGGCGGCGGTTTCACCAACCTGCCGCCAGACCGGGCCGCGCTGATGGCGAAGCTTGAGCGCTCGGCACAAGCCTTCGCGCGCGATGATGAAACGCTGGATGACGACCTGTTCGTATTCGTGCTGGAAAACGCCGCGACGGGCGAAGTGCGCGGAACCTGCCAGATTTTCTCGGCAGTCGGGCAGAAGTGGCCGTTCTATTCCTACCGGATCGGCGCGCTGACCCAGCATTCGGCGGAACTGGGGCGGACCTTCCGGGCCGACATCCTAAACCTCTCGACCGACCTGGAAGGCGCGACCGAGGTGGGCGGGCTGTTCCTGCACCCCGGCGAGCGGGCGGGCGGGCTTGGCATGCTGATCGCGCGCAGCCGTTATCTGTTCATCCGGGGCCACCGGGCGCGCTTTGCCGACCGGACCCTGGCCGAACTGCGCGGTGTGATTGACGAGGCGGGCGGGTCACCCTTCTGGGACGGAGTGGCAGGCCGCTTCTTCGGGATGAATTTCCAGGACGCGGACGAATTCAACGCCCGCCACGGCAACCAGTTCATCGCCGACCTGATGCCCAAGCACCCGGTCTACATCGCCATGCTGTCCGACCATGCCCGCGCGGTGATCGGCATTCCCCACCCCACCGGGCGCGCCGCGATGCGGATGCTGGAAGAGGAAGGCTTCGCGTGGGAGAACTACATCGACATCTTCGACGGCGGCCCGACCATGACCGCGCGGACGGACCAGATCCGCTCGGTACGCGAAGCCGCGCAGGATGCCGTGGCCGCTCTGGATCCGTCGCTCGGGGAGCATCAGGCGGGCGAAAAGCGCCTTGTCGCGGTCGGCCGCCTGGCGGAGTTCCGCTGCGCCTTCGGGTGGATCGCCCCGCATGGCGATGGCATCGCGCTCGATCCCGCTTGCGCGGCCCTGCTCGGGGTGGAGCCGGGCATGGCGGTCACCCACGTCGCGCGGTGGTGACGCGGTGCTGCGCGAAATCAACTTCGACGGGATCATCGGCCCCAGCCACAACTATGCGGGGCTGAGCCTGGGCAATCTCGCCTCGGCCAGCCACGCCGGGCAGGTCAGCCATCCGCGGGCGGCGGCGCTGCAGGGGCTGGCAAAGATGCGCCACAACCTCGCGCTGGGCCTGCCGCAGGGCTTCGTGTTGCCCCTGCCCCGCCCCAACCCGGTGTTCCTTGCCGCCATCGGCGCGGACGGAACCGAGGACGGGCGGCTGCGTGCCGCCGCCTGGTCAGCCAGTTCGATGTGGACCGCCAACGCCGCGACCGTCTCGCCAGCACCCGATACGGCGGACGGCCGCTGCCACCTGACCCCGGCCAACCTCGTCACCATGCCCCACCGCGCGCAGGAATGGCCGGACACGGTGAAGCAACTGCGCCTTGCCTTCGCCGACCAGCGCCATTTCGCGGTGCACGATGCCGTGCCGCCGTGTTTCGGCGATGAAGGCGCGGCCAATCACATGCGGATGGCCGAAAACCACGCCGGGCGCGGGATCGAGATCTTCGTCTATGGTACCAGCGGCGGCGCCTTTCCCGCACGCCAGCACCCCCAGGCCAGCCGCGCGGTCGCTCGCCTGCACGGCCTCGATCCGGCCCGCACCCTGTTCATCGAGCAGAGCCCCGAGGCAATCGCCGCCGGTGCGTTCCACAACGACGTCGTCGCGGTGGCGAACGAGCGGGTGCTGTTTGTCCACGAACAGGCCTTTGCCGAACCGAAGACAGCCCATGCGGCAATTCGCGCCGCCCTGCCGTCAGCGCAAATCGTAGAGGTGCCAGCCAGCGCCGTGAGCCTTGACGATGCGATCCGCTCCTACCTGTTCAACGCCCAACTGGTGACCCTCCCCGCAGGCGGCATGGCCCTGGTGATCCCGACCGAAGCCTGGGACCATCGGCGCGTGCGCCGCTGGCTTGAGGAGATGCTGGGCCGCAACGGCCCGATCCGCCGGGTCCTGCCAGTCGACGTGCGCCAGTCGATGGCCAACGGCGGCGGGCCGGCCTGCCTGCGCCTGCGAGTCGTTGCCGATCCCGCCACGATCGATCCACGTTTCCTGCTGGACGAGGCAAAGGCCGACCGGATCGAGGCGGCGGTTGCCGCGCACTGGCCCGAAACGATCTTGCCCCAGGACATTGGCGAACCTGTCCTTGCCGAGCGGATCATCGCCGCACGCCTCGCCCTCCTCGCGGCGCTCGACCTGATGGAACTTGCCTGATCGCACCCTGTCGGTATGCTTTACAGAGGCCCTCGTCTTAACCACGCACTTGCGCGGATTTCCGGGCTTGGCATCATGCTTGCAGAGCTTGCCGTTAAGAAATTCGAGGAACCCCGTGTACCGCAAGATTGCCCGCCTGTTCATGATCAAGACCTCGTTCGAGGCCTATGCGATCATCTATGCCCTGGCACTTGGCGCGGTGGAGCGCGGCTCGGTCTACCTGCGGCAATATCCGGGGTTTGGCGGCAAGCTGCTGTTCTTGGCCTGCACCGGTGCGGTGTTCATGGCCGGCGCCAAGATTCTCGACTGCCTGAAACATGAAAGGCGTCTGGCCCGGAACCCCGAAACGGTGTTCTGATCGATCGCGGCGCGCCTGCCTGGAATGGTGCCTGAAATGGTGGGGGTTTCTGTTGCTACGCACCCCCGGGCGCCCGGTTTCCGATTCTGTTACCCGGTTCGGTCCGAACCGTGCTGTCGCTTTGTAAATTCAGGCCGCGAGGCCGTCACATTACGCCGCGAGAGCAAGTGCTTCGTTGTCGTTGGCACTTGTGAGTTTTGAGCCTTGAACGGGTTACTCAGCCCGGGCGAAAACAACGCTTTTCAA
>CALMJG010000095.1 GCA_937864195.1 uncultured Novosphingobium sp. | reverse complement strand
CAAGGTCGGCCTGATCCACGAGGATCACCGCTACGAGGTGACGATGCGCAACCTGTCCCGCACAGGCTGCATGGTCGAGGGGCTGCTCGATGTGCCGCTGGGCACCCAGTTCGTGGTCGACTTCGGCGAAGGCCAGCTGGCCGTTGCCAAGGTGCGGCGTTCGGCCGGATCGATGCAGGGGCTGGAATTCGAGATTCCGCTGGTCGACGACGGGGCAGGGGGGCTGTGCACGCGCCACCGCGTTTCGCCTTATGTCCTGGCCCAGGCCGGCCTGCCGCAGGCCATTCCCGGCCTCGCAATTCCCGGCCAGGTCGTCGGCCTGCCGCTCAGCCTGCCGAAATTCGGCCAGGCGCCGGCCAACATGAAGAGCGTCAGGGTCGCCTGACGCGCAAGGGCTGACGCTCTTAGGCTGACAGGGGCGCCCAGTGCTGCTAACGGCGCGCGCATGACCGATATGTCCGCGATCCGCAACTTTTCCATCATTGCCCACATCGACCACGGCAAGTCGACCCTGGCCGACCGGCTGATCCAGTTCACCGGCGGCCTGACCGAGCGCGAGATGAGCGCCCAGGTGCTCGACAACATGGACATCGAGCGCGAGCGCGGGATCACCATCAAGGCCCAGACCGTGCGCCTGAAATACAAGGCGCGCGACGGCAGGGACTATGAACTGAACCTCATGGACACGCCGGGGCACGTCGACTTCGCCTACGAGGTCAGCCGCAGCCTCGCCGCCTGCGAAGGCGCGCTGCTGGTGGTCGACGCCGCGCAGGGGGTAGAGGCCCAGACCCTCGCCAACGTCTACCAGTCGATCGAGCACGACCACGAGATCGTGCCGGTGATCAACAAGATCGACCTGCCCGCCGCCGAGCCGGAAAAGGTGCGCAACGAGATCGAGGAAGTGATCGGCATCGACGCTTCGAACGCGGTGCTGGCCTCGGCCAAGTCGGGCATCGGCATCGAGGACGTGCTGGAAGCCGTCGTCCAGCGCATTCCCCCGCCCAAGGGCGATCCCGCCGCGCCGCTGAAAGCCATGCTGGTCGACAGCTGGTACGATCCCTACCTGGGCGTCGTCATCCTGGTGCGGATCATCGACGGCGTGATCCGCAAGGGGCAGCAGGTCAAGTTCATGGCCGGCGGGACCGAACACCTGATCGATCGCGTGGGCTGCTTCACTCCCAAGATCGAGCAGCTCAGTGAACTCGGGCCGGGGGAGATCGGCTTCATCACCGCGCAGATCAAGGAAGTCGCCCAGGCCAAGGTCGGCGACACGATCACCACGGTGAAGGGCGGGGCGAGCGAGGCGCTGCCGGGCTTCAAGGAAGTCCAGCCGGTGGTGTTCTGCGGGATGTTCCCGGTCGACGCGGCGGACTTCGAAAAGCTGCGCGAATCGATCGCCAAGCTGCGGCTCAACGATGCCTCGTTCAGCTTCGAGATGGAAAGCAGCGCGGCGCTGGGCTTCGGCTTTCGCTGCGGCTTCCTGGGGCTGCTCCACCTGGAGATCATCCAGGAACGCCTGACCCGCGAATACGACCTCGACCTGATCACCACCGCGCCATCGGTGGTCTACCGCATCCAGCTGCGCAAATCGAAGACCGACGACGCGCGCGAGATTCTGCTTCACAACCCCGCCGACTATCCCGATCCCAGCCGGATCGAGCAGATCGACGAGCCGTGGATCAAGGCGACGATCTATACGCCGGACGAATACCTCGGCTCGATCCTCAAGCTCTGCCAGGACCGGCGCGGGATCCAGACCGGCCTGACCTATGTCGGCGGGCGCGCGCAGGTGCAGTACGAGCTGCCGCTGAACGAAGTGGTGTTCGACTTCTACGACCGGCTGAAATCGATCAGCCGCGGCTATGCCAGCTTCGATTACGAACAGATCGGCCTGCGCGAGGGCGACCTCGTCAAGATGAGCATCCTCGTCAACAACGAGCCGGTCGATGCGCTGTCGATGATCGTCCACCGCGGCGTGGCCGAATCGCGCGGGCGCCACATGTGCGAGCGGCTGAAGGACCTGATCCCGCGCCACCTGTTCAAGATTCCGATCCAGGCGGCGATCGGCGGCAAGGTGGTCGCCCGCGAAACCATCGCGGCGATGCGCAAGGACGTGACCGCCAAGTGCTATGGCGGCGACATCACCCGCAAGAAGAAGCTGTTGGAAAAGCAGAAGAAGGGCAAGGCCCGGATGCGCGAATACGGCAACGTCCAGATTCCGCAGGAAGCCTTCATCGCCGCGCTGCGGATGGGCGAGGAATAGGCCCCGCGTCGTTGGAGAAAAGCCGGACTGCCGGGGAAGGGGGGTAGTTTCCCCGGCAGCCCGGTCTCAGATTATCCTGCCCATGATTCCCCAACGCACGGCCTCGGCCATGTTGTTGGAGCGGGTCTTGATCAGGATACTGTTGCGGTGGGCTTCCACCGTCTTGCGGCGGATGCCCAGCCGTTCCGCGATCGACTGGCTGGAAAGACCGTGCGATGCCAGCTGGAGCACCTCGAGCTCGCGCGCGGACAGATCGTTCGCGCGCTGCCGGCGCGTGGTCGCGGTTGCTTCTGGCACTGGCATGACGTTGGGGCGGGACGGGTGGTCCACCACCACCACGCCGCCGCTGGCGGTCAGACTGGTCTGCCTGGGATAGCCGCCCATCCGGCGCGGTTCCGGGTTCCAGCGCGGATCCCCGAAGGTCGAGCCGTTCGCCGCCTCGCGCCTGTCCAGCGCCTGCAGTTCGCGAATCCGCTCGACAAGTTCGCCGAAGTCGTCAGGCCATGCGAAGTAGTCCGCAGCGCCGGCCTGCAGTGCAGTTACGACATTGCGCAGCTGCACTTCGTCCGCATAGCAGAATGCCGCCGACTGCGGGGGAAGAGTTGCCAGCAGGGCGCGCGTTTCGGGCTGGTCGCAAATCAGGAAAAGCTGGGGTTCGGTCCTCGACGTGTCGATCGCGTCGCTCGGCTCGAGCGGGACTGCGGTGATCCCGTCCTTGCTCAGGCTGAAGGTCATCAGCCCGCGGCGTTTCCAGTCGGTGTCGATAACAAAAATGTTCAAGGCTTATCCCGGCGCTGCCATGCTGCGCGTCCTGCCCGTACGGAAGTTTGAAACTGTTTCGACACTCGCCAGAACCGGAACCCTGCGGCGCTGAAACTGTTCCATGAATAGAATTTGCAGTCCGGGCGATCTACGCTCGGACTGAGCAACGGTTTGAAATACAGAGATAAAAACTGCGCTGCGTTTCGTCAGGTAGGTGACCGCCATCCCCTGCCGTCAGGCTGCCTAGTCATTTTGGCTACCCTGCCATTGCAACTTGGGCGTTACTCCCTCATCTGGTCAGCACAGGGTCGCTCCGTCAGATTGAAACCTACGGGAGATACCGTGAATCTCGATACGCCCCGCCTTGGCACAGTAGCAGAGCTTTTGCTTTGCGAACTTGAAGCCATTGTCGCGGACCCTGTTTTCAATCGCTCGCCTGCCCAGGTGCGAATGCTGAAGTACCTCGTCGAGGCAAGCGCGGCGGGCGAGGGTGCCTCGCTCAAGTCCTATACCCTTGCGGTAGAGGGCCTTGGCCGCAGCGAGGATTTCGACGCCCAGACCAACACCTATTCGCGCGTCCTGACGGCGCGTCTGCGGCGCTCCCTGGAAGCGTACTACCGCGGTCCGGGTGCGGAGCGCGAATGGCGGCTGGAGATCCCCCAGGGCAGTTACGAAGTGCAATTGCGGCCCAACCGCGAGGGACCGGTCCCGCCGCCCGCGGCGCCGGGTATGCTGCCGACCCCGAAAGAACGCAGGCACCTGGTCTGGTCGGCGGCCGCCGTGGTTGCGGCGCTGGTCCTGGCGGGATTGGTCTGGTTCTACCTTGATTCCCGCGCCGCAGCCGCGCGCTGGCAAAAGCTCAATTTCCCGCTGGTCGCGATCCAGGTCACTCCTTCCGCCACGACCACCGAAGCCAGGCGCATGGCAACGGTTGCGGCGGAATTCGCGGATGCGGTCAGCCAGTACGATTCGGTCCGGGTGGCGGACCACACAGAGGCGACGACCGAATATATCCTGACCCTCTCCCACGCCGATGGGGGCGGCAAGGCCATCCAGGTCGAACTGGTGAACCGCCCGCGCAACCGCCGACTCTACTCCGGGACGATTGCCCTGTCCGGCGATGGCGAGCCGACACCGGCCGAACGGCTGGCGCTGGAGCGGATTGTGTTCAGCCTGTTCGGCTATGCCAGCGCGGTCACCTCGCTCGAAACGCGCAACAGCAATTCCGCCGACACTCCGTTCGACTGCTGGCTGCGCTTCAGCAATTCGGTGGTGACTGACGGGTCAGCCCAGGACCCTGAACTGCTGGAATGCGCAGAGGACTGGTACGCGCACTCGCCCCGCCATCCGCTGGCGGGAGCCATCTATGGCTGGACACTGGCCAGTTCGACCCTGGGCGACCCGCCGGGCTCGCGCCGTGACGAGCAGTTGAACGAGGCGCTGCGCATTGTCGAGCGGGCGCGCGCGCTCGATCCCGGATCGCGCCTCGCCGCGCTGTCGCTGGCCCGGATCTACGGCCTGATGGGGAACGTCGAATCGCTGCGCCGCGTTGCCCGGGAGATTTCGGCGACGGGCGATCTCAACCCCGATGTCTACAGCACGGTGGGGCTTCTGCTGGTGTTTCAGAACGACCTGTCAGGCGAGGCCGAGATCGACCGCGCCATCGCATTCCATCCCTCGCCCCCGCCGCGCTATTTCATCGGCAAGTACATCGCCGCGATGATGCGCGAGGATACCGCAGGCGCCGGGGCCGCGCTCCAGCGCATCATGACGGGCGACAGCGCGACGAACTGGCGCATTTACCTGCAGGCGGCCTATCTGGCGCGGATCGGCCGGACAGAGGAAGCGCGCAGGGTCTGGTCCGCCGGAACCGCCAGCCGCCCCCTTATGCGGCTGTTCCCGCCCTACTACCTGAGCAACGCTCCGGCGGCGCCGGCGGTCAAGCAGCGGCTCGGCCAGTGGCTGGGCCCGGTAATCGACCGGTAGAGAACGATGAACTTCACTTGGCGTTCAGGCCGGGGCTGGTTATAGGCCTGTCCCATGTTCGCCCGTTCACCGCTGAAGCTCGCCCTCCTTGCCACTGCCTCCGCGGCGCTGGTGTTCACTTCCGGTTGTGCCGGGCGCGGCAACAAGCCGAAGGATACCGCCTTCGTCGCGCGCGACGTCGATACGCTCTACATGGCGGCCAAGGACCGGCTCGATCGCGGCGACACCAAGGTTGCCGCCGCCCTGTTCGACGAGGTGGAGCGCCAGCATCCCTATTCGCCCTGGGCCCGCCGCGCCCAGCTGATGAGCGCGTTTTCCTATTACGTGGCCCGCGATTACACGAAGTCGGTCCAGGCCGCGCAGCGTTTCCTGTCGATCCACCCCGGCAACCGCGACGCGCCCTATGCCTATTACCTGATCGGCCTGTGCTATTACGAGCAGATCAGCGACATCGCCCGCGACCAGAAGACCACCAAGCAGGCGCTTGAGGCGCTGACCGAGGTCGCCCGCCGCTATCCCAACACCCGCTATGCCGCCGATGCCCGGCTCAAGATCGACCTGGTGAACGATCACCTTGCCGGCAAGGAAATGGAGATCGGGCGGCACTATGAACGGTCGGGCCGCTGGCTGGCTGCCTCGCTGCGGTTCCGCAACGTGATCGACCAGTACCAGACCACCAGCCACACGCCCGAAGCGCTCTATCGCCTGGTCGAATCGAACCTTGTGCTGGGCATTCCGGAAGAAGCGCAGAAGTCTGCCGCAGTGCTGGGCGCCAACTATCCGGGCAGCGAGTGGTACAAGAAGGCGTTCAGCCTGATGCAGAAGCACGCTCCCAGCACGGCCGCCCGCTGATCAGCCGCAGGGGTTCCTTCTACCTCCCCGGTTGACATTTGGCTCGGCAGGGCGCTGATAGGCAGCGCCCATGCTGTCGCAGAAAACCCGCTACACCATCCGTGCGCTCCAGCACCTTGCCGACACTTGGCGGCAGGGGCCCGTTCGGCTGGATGCGATCGCCGAAGCGCAGAACATCCCGCGCAAGTTCCTGACTGTGATCCTGGCCGAAATGGTGCGCGAAGGGCTGGTCGTCTCGACGCGTGGACGCGAAGGCGGCTATGAACTGGCGCTGCCGCCGGTCGACATCCGTTATGGCGACATCATCCGCCTGACCCGGGGCAGCCTGGCTCTGGTGCCCTGTGCCAGCCGCAACGCCCACGAACATTGCAACAATTGCCTGCCCGAGGCGGAGTGCCGGCTGCGCGGGCTGATGCTGACCCTGCGCGACGAGATGGCGACCATGCTCGACCGGATGACCCTGGCGGACGACATCACCCTGGAGCCGCCTTTCGCGGATTGAGTCGGCTCGCCGCGCCGGGGACCAGGGGGTCGCGCGGAGATGCGGAGGCGCAGAGAAAGGATTTTGCGGCGAAGCCGCGCTTTCATCCGGAATCGAAACGGATACGAACGGCGGATTGGGGCCTGCGGCACCAGATCCTGTGCGATCCCTGGGGTCCGTGCGCCAAACTACCTTTTCTCGTCTCTGCGCCTCCGCGTCTCTGCGCGAATCCCTTGGGGAACCTCCCCGCGTGCCACGCCATCACCTCGCCGCACGAAAGCTGCGCTTCGTCGCCGACAAGTGAAACTCCTCTTGTCTACTTTTATGGTAGAGATAGAGTGGGCGGCGAAAGGAGACAGTCCATGCCGGACCAGGCCGCACCGCGACCCATTACCCGACACGCAGACCGGAACAGGGATGGGAAGGCCCCCATCGAGGCCGTTGCCAGGGCGATCGGTGACTTACGCTTCGGCACGATCCAGCTGACCGTCCACGATGGCCGCGTGGTGCAACTCGACGTTACCGAGCGCCAGCGCTTCTCCTGACCGACCAACCCGCCGGGGCGGCCGCGCATGACCGCCCCGGCACCTAACCAACAGATCACTGGGCCAGACCGGACCACCGGATGCGACCATTCTCCTGACCAAGGAATTGGCAATGCATTCGTTCGTCCGTATTTCGCTGCTCGCTTCGGCGGCCTTCGTTTCCTCTCCCGCCTTCGCTGCCGAACCTGGCCCGGATGCGGCCCAGCAGAGCACTTCCGCCGGAACCGGCGCCAGCGATGAGGCATCGGAAATCCTCGTCACCGCCCGCCGCCGCCAGGAAACCTCGCAGGAAGTGCCGCTGGCGATCTCGGTGGTCGGCGGCGACCATATCGACAACACCGGTGCCTTCAATGTCGGGCGGCTGACCCAGCTGGCCCCGTCGCTGACCTTCTATTCCTCCAACCCGCGCAACAGCGCCGCCAACATCCGCGGCCTCGGCGCGCCGTTCGGCCTGACCAACGACGGGATCGAGCAGGGCGTCGGCATCTATGTCGACGATGTCTATTACTCGCGCGCCGCCTCATCGACGTTCGACTTCCTCGACGTCCAGCAGATCGAGGTGCTGCGCGGGCCGCAGGGCACTCTGTACGGGAAGAACACCACGGCCGGCGCGATCAACATCGCCACGCGCCAGCCGACCTTCGATTTCGAAGGCCGCGCCGAAGTGTCGATCGGCAACCTGGGCTTCAAACAGGCCAAGGCGGCCATTTCCGGCCCGCTGACGGACAACATCGCCGCGCGGCTTGCCGTATCGAGCACCAGCCGCCGGGGCACGATCTTCAACGTCACCAGCGGCAACTGGATCAACGAACAGGACAACCTGGGCCTGCGCCTGCAGGTTCTGCTGCGCGCCAGCGATGATCTCGACATCAGCCTGGCGGGCGATTTCAACGCCCAGAACCCGGAATGCTGCGGAACGGTCTACGTCCGCACCGGCGCTACCCAGCGCCCGCTCAATCGCCAGTACGCCGCGCTCGCGGCGGCGCAGGGCTATTCCGTGGTCTCCACCGATCCGTTCCAGCGCCTGACCGACATCGATGCCAACCTCAACGCCGGGAACAAGACCGGCGGTGCCTCGCTGCGGATCAAGTGGAAGCTGGGCGCGGGCGAGCTGACCGCGGTCACGGCCTGGCGGTTCTGGGACTGGAAGCCCGAGAACGACCGCGACTTCACCGGCCTGCCGATCGTCGACAAGTCGCAGAACCCCTCGCAGCAGAACCAGTACACCCAGGAAATCCGCTATTCGCAGAGCGGCGACAGGCTGGACTTCGTGCTGGGTGCCTTTGCCTATCACCAGCGCATCGATACCCAGGGCACCGAACAGCAGGGCAAGGCCTCCAGCCGCTGGAACATCAATCCGTCGAACGCGCTGTCACTCGATCCCACGGTGCTGGACGGGCTGACCGCGCTCAACACCCAGTACCTGACCAACACCAGCGTGGCGCTGTTCGGCCAGGCCAGCTGGAAGCTGACCGATGCCTTCACCATCCAGCCCGGCGTTCGGCTCAATTATGACCGGAAGAAGGGCTTCTATGACCGCAAGGTGTTCGACGGGCAGGGCAATCCCGTGCTGCTGGGCCAGACCGGCGCAGTGCGGGCAGCGCAGCTGGCGATCTTCACGCCCCAGTCCTATGCTCCCGAAGGCGCGCGCTGGAACTTCAGCTATGACCTGACGCTCAGCTACAAGCTGGCGCGCGACGTGCTGGCCTATGCCACCTATGCCAAGAGCTTCAAGTCGTTCGGGATCAACCAGAACGGCGTGCCCAACGATGCCACCGGCGCCCCGGCGCTGGCCGCGCAGACCATCCGCCCGGAATCGATCAACCACTACGAAGCCGGGATCAAGGCGCAGTTCCTGGACCGCGCGGCCACGTTCAACCTTTCGGTCTTCCGCACCGATATCAGGGACTACCAGGCCCAGGTCACCAACGGCAGCCTGGGGCTGGTGCGCGGCTATCTCGCCAATGCCGAAAAGGTCCGCACCCAGGGGGTCGAGGTCGATTTCTCGCTGCGGCCGAGCGAGCGGTTCAACGTCTATGTCAGCGGCGCCTACACCGATGCGAAGTACGTCCGCTTCGTGGATGCGCCGTGCCCGCCGGAACTGTCGGGTGGCGGCACCGGCGCGGTGATCGGCGCGCCGGGCGCTCCGGGCACCAACAGCCCGGCCAATTGCGACATTTCCGGCCAGCGCCTGCCCGGCGTTTCGGAATGGAGCCTCAGCTACGGCGCGGAATACAATGTCCCCGCGAAGCTGCTGGGCAGCGAAGGGCAGGTCTATCTGGGCGTGGACGGCAACTACCGCTCGAACTTCTCGTCCAATCCCACGCCCTCGGCCTACACCTGGGTGGATGGCTATTCGCTCAACAATGTCCGGATCGGCTATCGCAGCGAATCCGGGATCGATGTCTACGGCTGGGTCCGCAATGTGTTCGACGTGAACTATTTCGAAGCGCTCAACGTGCCCGGCGGCAACACCGGGCTGATCACCGGCCAGCCGGGCGATCCGCGCACCTTCGGCGCGACGATCAAGGCGCAGTTCTAACCTGGAGTAAGGTCGCAACTGGATTGCCACGGGCCTGCGGCCCTCGCAATGACGATGGGTGTTCGTCATTGTGAGGGCGAAGCCTGCGGCAATCCAGAGCGGCAAAAGCTGTGGCTTGCCGCTCAAACCCCGCTTTTCCCATGGTGACGAGCGCCCACGGCTTCGCTAGAACAGCACGCGAACATGCTGACCGCGCTCGCCATTCGCAACATCGTCCTGATCGAGGCGCTCGACCTGGCCTTCGCGCGCGGGCTCGGCGTGCTGACCGGTGAGACGGGCGCCGGCAAGTCGATCCTGCTCGACGCGCTGGGGCTGGTGCTGGGCAACCGCGCCGACAGCGCGCTGGTGCGCGGCGGGGAAGACCAGGCCAGCGTTACCGCCAGCTTCGAATTTGCTGCGCTGCCCGCACCGCTCGCCGCGATCCTGGCCGAGGCGGATGTCGAAGTGGAACCGGGCGAACCGCTGATCGTGCGGCGGCGGCTCAAGGCCGATGGCGCCTCGAAGGCCTTCGTCAACGACCAGCCGGTGGGCGTTGCCCTGCTGCGCGAACTGGCGCCGCATCTGGTCGAACTGCACGGGCAGCATGATGACCGGGGCCTGGTCAATCCGCGCGGACACCGGCAGCTGCTGGACCGCTTCGCGCGGGCCGATGTGGCCGGGGTGGAATCCGCATGGCAGGCTTGGCACGCCGCGCGCAGCGCGCTGGAAACCGCCCGCGCCGCGCTCGCCCGCGCCAGCGAGGACCGCGACCTGCTGCTCGCCCACCTGGCCGAACTGACCGCGCTCCAGCCCGAGGAGGGCGAAGAGGAACAGCTCGCCGAAGCGCGCGCCGCGATGCAGAAGGGCGAACGGCTGACCGACGACCTTGCGGCCCTCGCGCGGCTGTGGGCCGGATCGGATTCGGCGCTGGCCTCCTTGCGCGGCGCGGCCCGGCGGCTCGACCGGATCGCGGGCGAGCATCCGCTGCTGGCCGAGGCGCTCGCTGCGCTCGACCGTGCGGTGATCGAGGCGTCCGAGGCCGAGGACAAGCTGGCCCGCGCCGAGGAAGCCCTGGCCCACGATCCCGCCGCGCTTGATCGGATCGAGACACGGCTGTTCGAACTGCGCGCCGCCGCGCGCAAGCACCAGTGCCAGGTCGACGACCTGCCCCGCCTGATGGAAACGATGCGCGCCAGCCTGAACGCGATTGAGAGCGGGGAAGAGGGGCTGGCCGACCTTGAACGGGCCGAGCGCGCGGCGGGCGAGGATTACCGGACGCGCGCCGCCGCCCTGTCCGAGGCGCGCACCGCCGCTGCCGCGCGGCTTGACCAGGCGGTGGCGGGAGAGCTTGCGCCGCTCAAGCTGGACGCCGCGCGGTTCCGCACCGCCGTCACCCGCCTGCCCGAGGAGCGCTGGGGGGCAAGCGGGATCGATTCGGTTGAATTCCTGATTTCCACCAACCCCGGCGCGGCCTTCGCGCCGCTCGCCAAGATCGCCTCGGGGGGCGAGCTGTCGCGCTTCATCCTCGCGCTCAAGGTCGCGCTCGCGGAAGAGGGCGGGGCGGCGACGATCATCTTCGACGAGATCGACCGGGGCGTCGGCGGCGCGGTCGCCTCGGCCATCGGCGAGCGGCTGGCGCGGCTGGCCAGCGGCGCGCAGCTGCTGGCCGTCACCCACAGCCCGCAGGTCGCGGCACGCGGCGGGCAGCACTATGTCATCGCCAAATCGAGCGAGGGGACGGTGACGCGCACCTCGGTCCACCTGCTCGATGCGGCAGGTCGGCAGGAAGAGATCGCGCGGATGCTGTCCGGCGCCGAAATCACACCCGAGGCCCGCGCCCAGGCGGATCGCCTGCTGGAA
>CALMJG010000094.1 GCA_937864195.1 uncultured Novosphingobium sp. | reverse complement strand
CCCGCGAACCGGATGAGGCGGCTGTCGGCCACCGCCGCCGTGCGGTGGGGCACGACGTCGCGCACGTAGTCCTCGTTCTTGACCATGGCCATGAAGGCGGCGCTATTGGGGTAGCCCATGACGAAGGCTTCGTCCCATTCGCCTTCCGGGCCGGTGACGACGCATTCCAGCGGCGCTTCCCAGACCATCGCCGCGCCATCGTCGGCGACCAGCTTCTGGAAGCCGGCGCGGTAGATGTCATAGGCCTGCGCCCCGGTCAGCCCCTTGCCGTGGTTGGGATGGCCTTCCGGATATTCCGCCAGATCGCGCAGCTTGATCAGGTTGAGCATGTGGATCGGCCGGTCGCGCGGCAGGTCCTTGAAGCGCTGCCAATTCTCGCGGCTGGGATCGACATGGCCGGTCATCACGCGTCTTCCAGCTTGTAGTCGCGGAACTGGTCGCGCAGGTCCTTCTTGCTGATCTTCCCGGTCGCGCCGTGCGGGATTTCGTCCACGAACTCGATCGCGTCAGGCAGCCACCACTTGGCGACATGCTCGGCCAGGTGATCGCGGATTTCCTGTGCGGTGACGTCCGCCCCGGCCTTCTTCACGACCACCAGGATCGGGCGCTCGTCCCACTTGGGGTGATGGATGCCGATGGCGGCGGCCTCGGCCACGCCCGGGTGGCCGACGGCAGCGTTTTCCAGTTCGACCGAGCTGATCCATTCGCCGCCCGACTTGATCACGTCCTTGGTCCGGTCGGTCAATTGCAGGGTCCCGTCGGGATGGATGATGCCGACATCGCCGGTGTCGAACCACTGTTCGGGAGAGACGGCAGCATCGCCTTCGGCCTTGAAGTAGCGCTTGATGATCCACGGCCCGCGCACCTGCAGCGCCCCGGCGGTCTTGCCATCGCGCGGCAACTCGATCGAGGAGTCGCCGAGGTCGACCGTGCGCAACTCCACGCCGAAGGGCACGCGGCCCTGCATCTGCTTGACGTCGACCTGCTGCTCGAAGGTCAGGTCGTCCCAGTCCCAGCTCTTCGCGCCGGTCGTGCCGATCGGGCTGGTCTCGGTCATGCCCCAGGCGTGGGCGACGTTCACCCCGGCCTTCATCAGACGCTCCAGCATGAAGCGCGGCGCGGCCGATCCGCCGATGATCGCCTGGCGCAGGCTGGGCAGGGTCGTGCCGGTCGCGTCCATGTGCTGGAAGGTGGCGAGCCAGACGGTCGGCACGCCGGCGGAATGGGTCACCTTCTCGCGGTTCATCAGCTCGCACAGCACGGCGGCATCGTTGACCGCCGAGAACACGAACTTGATTCCCGCCGCCGCGCCCGACCAGGGCAGGCCCCAGCTGGCGGCGTGGAACATCGGCACCACCGGCAGCATCACGCTGCGCGCGTCGAAATCGAAGATCGAAGGCTGCAGGCCGGTGATCGCGTGGAGCATGGTCGAGCGGTGCTCGTAAAGCACGCCCTTGGGATTGCCGGTCGTGCCGCTGGTGTAGCACAGCATGCACGGATCGCGCTCGTCCCCGAAGGCCCAGGTCGTCTCGCCGTCCTCGGCGCCGATCCAGTCCTCGAACTGGCCGTCGTCAAAGCAGATGTAATGGCGGATCGTGGTCCACTTGGGCTTCATCCGCTCGACGATCGGGGCGAAGGCCTTGTCATAGAGCAGGACCTGGTCCTCGGCGTGGTTGGCGATGTATTCCAGCTGATCGTCGAACAGGCGCGGGTTGATCGTGTGGAGCACGCCGCCCACGCCCACCGCGCCGTACCAGCTGACGAGGTGGCGGCTGTGGTTCATCGCCAGGGTGGCGATCCGGTCGCCCTGCTGCACGCCCAGCTTGCGCAGCGCCTGGGTCATCTTCAGCGCGTCGCGGCGAATACCGGCCCAGTTGGTGCGCGTTTCGCTGCCATCGGCCCAGCGGGTCACGATCTCGCGGCTGCCATGCTCACGCGCTGCGTGGTCGATCAGATGGGTGACCCGTAGGTCGAAGTCCTGCATTGCGCCCAGCATTTCGGTTCTCTCTCCAGATTGGTCTTGGTCTTGTGCGTCTCAGGCGACGAGCCGCAGGTGCGCCTGCCCGCGCCGCGCGCTGAGCGACACATTGGCAAGCCCTTCGACGCTTGCCAAGCGCTCCGCGACAGCGCCGTCCAGCTGGAAATCCCGCCCCAGCCGGACCAGCGGCTCGGTCCCCTGCCCGGTCCGCAGCCGCACCTGCACCTCGCCGCGCCCTTCCTCGCCGCGGGTCAGGGTCTGGACCAGCTCCTGCAAGCCATCGGCGGACAACACATCAAGCTTGAGCAGCATCGAGCCCGCGCTCTTCACCTCGCTCAGCGGTTTGGCCGAACGGACCGTCACGCGCGGCGGCTCGTCAGGGCTCGGCGCGTCGAGTTCGACCGAGAGCAGCAGGCAGGTGCCATCCTTCGCCCATTGCAGCATCGGCTCGACCAGCGTCTCTTCAAAGCACGAGGCGGAGAACTGGCCGGAATTGTCGGAAAATTCCGCGACCACGAAATCGTTGCCGCGCTTGGTCTTGCGGCGCTGCACGCCCTCGACCATCGCCGCCATCACCGCCGGCATCCGCCCGCCGCCCGGCACCCCGGTTTCCATCAGGCTGGCATAGGAGCGCGCGCCGTTGGCCGAGGCGACCGCGCGCCACTGCTCCACCGGATGGGCGGCGAAGTAGAAGCCGAAATTCTCGCGCTCCTTCGCCATCTGCTCGGACTTGGGCCAGGGCTCCACCTCGGTAAGGCGCAGCGCGGGGGCGGCGTGGTCCTCGCCCCCGAACAGGCCGTGTTGGCCGCTGGAGCGGGTCCGCGCCGCTTCATCCGCGACGGCCAGCAGCATGTCGGCGCTGGCCAGCACCTTGGCCCGGTTGGGCTCGAGGCCGTCGAACGCGCCCGATGCGGCAAGCCCTTCCAGCGCGCGGCGGTTCATCGCGCCGGGCGGCACGCGGCGGAACAGGTCTTCAAGGCTAGTGAATGGGCCATTGGCCTCACGCTCGGCCACCAGCGCGTCCATCGCCTTTTCGCCGACGTTGCGGATGCCCGCCAGAGCATAGCGCACGGCATAGCCCTCGTCCGTCTGCTCGACCATGAATTCGGCCTCGCTGCGGTTCACGTCTGGCCCGGCGCATTCGATCCCGTTGCGGCGCATGTCGTCGACGAACACCGCCAGCTTTTCCGACTGGTGCATGTCGAAGCACATCGAGGCGGCGTAGAATTCGTGCGGGTAATGCGTTTTCAGCCAGGCCGTCTGGTAGGCGAGCAGCGCATAGGCGGCGGCGTGGGATTTGTTGAAGCCGTATCCCGCGAACTTGTCGATCAAGTCGAACAGCTCGTTGGCCTTGGCCTTGTCGATCCCCGACACTTCCTTGCAGCCATCGACGAAGCGCTGGCGCTGCGCGTCCATTTCCGCCTGGACCTTCTTGCCCATCGCGCGGCGCAGCAGGTCAGCGTCACCGAGCGAATAGCCCGCAAGGATCTGCGCGGCCTGCATGACCTGTTCCTGGTAGACGAAGATGCCGTAGGTTTCGGCCAGGATGCCCGCCAGTTTCTCGTGCGGATACTCGATCTTTTCCGCGCCGTTCTTGCGCCGCCCGAACAGCGGAATGTTGTCCATCGGGCCCGGACGGTAGAGCGAGACGAGCGCGATGATGTCGCCGAAATTGGTCGGCTTCACCGCCGCCAGCGTGCG
>CALMJG010000093.1 GCA_937864195.1 uncultured Novosphingobium sp. | reverse complement strand
GCTCAATCCAGCAGCGTGACCCAGCCGTGGGTGTCCGGCTCTTCGCCGCGCTGGATCGCGGTGAGGCGGGCTTTGAGCTTCTGCGTGAGCTGCCCCGGGCCGCCCGATCCGATCACGAATTCGCCGTCCGTGCCCGCGACCTTGCCGACCGGGGTGACCACCGCTGCCGTGCCGCAGGCGAAGGCTTCGATCAGCCTGCCGCTGGCCGCGTCCTCGCGCCACTGATCCAGGCTGTAGCGCTCCTCGCGCACGTTCAGGCCTTCCTCGCGGGCGAGGGCCAGCAGGCTGGCGCGGGTGATGCCGGGCAGGATGGTGCCGGTCAGCGGCGGAGTGATCAGGCTGCCGTCGGCAAAAGCGAAGAACAGGTTCATGCCGCCCAGTTCCTCGATCCACTTGTGCTCCGCCGCGTCGAGGAACAGCACCTGGTCATGCCCGCGCGCAAAGGCTTCTGCAGTGGGGACCAGGCTGGCGGCATAGTTGCCGCCGCACTTGGCCGCGCCCGTGCCGCCCGGCGCCGCGCGGGTATAGTCCGACACCCAGATCGACACGGCCGGCGCGCCCGACTTGAAGTAGTTGCCCGCCGGGCTGGCGATGACGATGAACTTGTATTCCTTGGCCGGACGCACGCCGAGGAATGCCTCGGTCGCGATCATGAACGGGCGCAGGTACAGCGATCCGCCTTCGACCGAGGGGAACCATTCGCGGTCCGCACCCACCAGTTCGCGCACGGCGGCGACAAAGGTTTCCACCGGCAGTTCCGGCATGGCGAGGCGGCGGGCCGAGGCGTTGAAGCGCTCCGCATTGGCGGCGGGGCGGAACAGGGCCATCGACCCGTCCTGCAGGCGGTAGGCCTTCAGCCCTTCGAAGATTTCCTGCGCATAGTGCAGCACGGATGCGGCGGGATCGAGCGGAATGGGCCCGCGCGGGCCGAGCGTGGCATTGTGCCAGCCCTTGCCCTCCGACCAGTCGATCGTGATCATGTGATCGGTGAAATGCGTGCCGAACCCGGGATTGGCCAGCACCGCGGCGCGCGCCTCTGCCGGGACCGGCGCGGGGTGGGCCAGGCGGGCGAACTGGGTGGTGGGTTCGGCGAGCGTCGCCATGATTCGGATCCTCGTTTGTGCGAAGCGCGCGCCTTGAATGAAAATTACGCGCACGGCAAGCAGAATGAAATAAATGACAAGTTGCCTTGTCCTGCCATCAGTCTAGAGGGCGGCGGCGGGGTTGGGCAAGCGCCGCCCGCATTGGCAAGCGCGGGCGCGGCTGGCAAGCTGCGCGGCATGATCAGGAGAGAACGCCGGATGACCTCAGCCTGGAGCCCCGGCGCGGGCGCGGGCGCGCTGCTGCTGGCCCTTGCCGCTCCGGCGCTGGCCGCACCGCCCAGGCCCGCACCCAAGGCGAAGATCGCCCCGCAGGTGCGGATCAACCCGCTCGGCTGTGCGGTCCCGATTGCCCGTGCCGATTCAGCCAGGGCCCTGCAGCGCCGGTTTGGCGACAATGCCGCGGTCAGTTCCCGCCCCGACGAGCGCGGAGTGCAGGTCTACAAGGTGGTGCTCTATCCCGATGAACCGGCGCGGCGGATCGAGGTGCTTTATCCCGATGCGGCGATGCGCGTGCCGCTGCGCGTGAAGATCGACCGGCTGGCCTCGACCTGGTCGCTCGCCGGGCTGCGGGTGGGCGACAGCCTGGCGGCGGCGGTATCGCGCAATCGCGGGCCTTTCGTGCTGAGGGGCTTCGCGCCGGGTGAGGGCGGGCAGGTGAGCGACTGGCAGGGCGGCGCGCTGGCCGCCTCCATGCCGGGCGGCTGCACCGTGGGTGTCCGCTTCGTCGCGCCGCTGACCGAGCGCGTGGCGGAGAGTGCCACCGGCGCCGCCCGCTTGCTGCGCTCCGACCAGCCGCAAGTGCTGGCGGCAGAGCCGATCATTGCCGAGTTGTCGATCAGCTGGCCGACTTCGCCGGAGCCAGCCCGCAAGCGCAAATGAGAAGGGCCGCCCCGGCAAACCGGGAACGGCCCTTCACATGGTCAGCGGCCGGAAGCGCCGCTTACGAAGCCTCTATCCCTGCTGGATCAGAGATAATGCCTCGCACTGCGGTTTACCGACCCCTCTGCTGAACCATGAGACATCGGTCACCTCCTTTCGCGCTGTTGAGCCAAACGCCCCCGGTCGGGGACTGGGCCGGAGCGGCAGGCCGCCTTGGCCGTGAGGAAAATCTAGCGATTCCGCACTGCACAACAAGACTTGCGCTGAATTATTTTGGTGTCAGGATCAGCCGCCTTGCGCCCGCTGGCGGGGAGCCTGCGATCCTCCACGGCACAGTGCCCCCAACACCTTCGCCAATACCCCCGGTCGTCACCCTGAACGCGTTTCAGGGTCCATCCCTCGTCTTGTCCCGGCACATGGGGATCGCTGCAAACCGCGCGGTCAGGGCGGTCTGGGCAACGGTGGGGTGGGCGGCGCGATGGACCCTGAAACGCGTTCAGGGGGCGATCCTGTGGATCGGGCTGGAGCGCGGTACAGGCGGGGGAAATCCCCTTCAGCGGCAATCCTCGATCACCCGGCCCACTTCCGGCCAGCTCGGCAGGTAAAGCGGCTGGTTCCCCGCAAGGTCGAAGGCGAATCGCCCGCGCGAGAAGGCGATGGCGTCCAGGACCGGGTCGGTCGCGCGCACGGCGATGGTGATGCGCCCCTCAGAGGACAGTTCGGGATCGCTCACCAGCGGGCGGGTGCCGGTGGTGGTGGACAGCGCGGCGGGGACATGGCCGGTGCCAGTGCCGACCCGGCTGATCCACACCTCGCCATCGCCCTTGTCGCAGGCCAGCGTCACCAGCGGGGCCATGCCGGGGCGGCCGTAGCTGGCGGTGGAACGGCCCGCGACGATGCCCCAGGTCCAGTCGCCCGGAGTGGCCGGCATGTCGATCCAGTTGGCCGGCGGGCGCGGGGCGGGCGCCGGCGCGGTGCCGGCCACGGCGCGCGGGGCTGGGGGAGGAGGCGGGGCCGGGGCCGGGGTCTGGCGCGGCGGCGCGCAGGAAGCGGCCATGGCGGCCAGCGCGGCGGCCAGCAGGGCGGTGCGGATCGGGGGAACGATTGCCTTCACGTCCCTCCTATGGAATGAGGCGCCACGTCCCACAAGCCCCTCCGGTCCGATGCCCGCCACACCCAAGCCCAATTCCGCGATCAAGCCCGGCAAGGTCCGCGTCGACCAGCTGCTGGTCGAACGCGGCCTGGCGGAAAGCCGCGCGCGGGCGCAGGCGCTGGTGCTGGCGGGGCTGGTGTTCAGCGGCGAAACCAAGCTGGCCAAGTCCGGCCAGACCCTGCCTGCCAATGCTCCGCTGGACGTGCGGGGGCGCGATCATCCGTGGGTGTCGCGCGGCGGGATCAAGCTGGCCCATGCGCTGGAAGCTTTCGGGCTGGATCCTGCGGGCGCGACGGCGATGGACATCGGCAGTTCGACCGGCGGGTTTACCGACGTGCTGCTGAGCCATGGCGCCAAGCGGGTCTTCGCGGTCGATTCGGGCACCAACCAGCTCGCCTGGAAGCTGCGCCAGGACCCGCGCGTGACTGTGCTGGAGCAGACGAGCGCCCGCGTGCTCACCCCGGCGCAGATCGACGCGCCCTGCACCTGGGTGGTCTGCGATGCCAGCTTCATCGGCCTGGCCAAGGTGCTGGACGTGCCGCTGCGCCTGGCCGCGCCCGTCTGCCAGCTGGTCGCCCTGATCAAGCCGCAGTTCGAAGTGGGGCGCGGCGAGGTCGGCAAGGGCGGAGTGGTGCGCGATCCCGCCCTGCATGCCCGCGTCTGCGCCGAAGTGCGCGAATGGCTTGAGGGCGCCGGCTGGCAGGTCCAGGGGATCGAGACCAGCCCGATCACCGGCCCGGAAGGCAATGTCGAGTTCCTGATAGCCGCGCGGCGCGGTTAGGAGCGCCATTTTCCGCCCACTGCCGTTCGTGTCGAGCTTGTCGAGACACGTGTGCGCCAACGTGTCTCGACAAGCTCAACACGAACGGGGACGGCCTGAAGGGGGTTGGAGAACCAATCCGGGACAGCGCCGAAACGCGCGGCCATTGCCTCGCGCCCGCTCCCCCGCCAATATCCGCTTGCAGCGCATAGCGAATCGGATCGTGGTGGAATGACTGAGCTTGCATCGCCCGGGCAATTGCGGGCCAGCCTCATGCGCTGGGCGCTGGTGCTTGTGCCGGGCGTCCTGCTGCTGGGGACGCTTTCCGGCCGCCTGGCGCAGAGCGGGCCGGACAACGCCTGGTTCGCCGCGCTGGTCAAGCCCGGGATCTATCCGCCGCCCGCCGCCTTCGGGATCGTGTGGACCCTGCTTTACGTGCTGATGGGCCTTGCCCTCGCCATGATCGTCACCGCGCGCGGTGCGCCGGGGCGGGGGTTGGCGATCGGGGTGTTCGCGCTCCAGCTGGTGCTCAACCTGGCCTGGTCGCCGCTGTTCTTTGGCCTGCAGCAGATCACCTATTCGCTGTATCTGCTGCTGGCGATCGACCTGGGCGTACTGCTGACCGTGGTGCTGTTCTGGTGGGTGCGTCCGCTGGCCGCCGCGCTGCTGCTGCCCTATCTCGCCTGGGTGCTGTTCGCGACCCTGCTCAACTGGCAGTTCCTCGGAGCCAATCCCGGCGCCGACGGGCCGCTGGGCGGGGGTGAGGCGGTTCAGACGGTGGAGTTCAAGTAACGCCGCCAAGTAACCCCTTGCGCGCCGCGCGGCGCGGGGCCATCTAGCCGCCATGCAAAGCGAAAACCCCCTGTTCGCCGATCTCGCCAAGCTGCTCAACAGTGCAGCGGGCACCATGGCCGGAATGGGCCGCGAAGCCCGCGAAGCCGCGCGTGAGCGGATGAAGGAAGCCATGGGCGGCCTCGATTTCGTCAGCCGCGACGAGTTCGACGCGGTCAAGGATATGGCCGCCAAGGCGCTGGACGAAAACGAAAAGCTCGCTGCGCGGATCGCCGCGCTCGAAGCGGCTGCGGCGCCCAAGGCGAAGAAGTAGGCCTAACCCTTACGCGCCGCGGAGGTTGAACCCGCCGCCGTTTCCCGCCACACCGCCGCGATGCAATTGCGTGCCGAGGCCATAGTCTGCGCCGTCCGTTCGCACGGCGAGACGGCCGTGATCGCGCGCGTGCTGACGGCTGAGCGCGGGCTCGTTGCGGTCTACGTTGCGGGCGGGCGGGGGCGGCAGCTTCGCCCGGTGCTGATCCCCGGCAATCTGGTCGACGCGGACATCCGTTCGCGCTCCGAAACCCAGTTGCCCTTTGCCCGGATCGAGCTGCTGACCAGCCGGGGGCCGTGGTTGACCGAGCCGCTGCCCGCCGCCGCGCTGGGCTGGGCCTGTTCGCTGACCGCCGCCGCCCTGCCGGAGCGGCATGCCTATCCGGGCGTGTTCGCGGCGCTGTCCGGGCTGCTGGATGCGGTATGCCATGCCCCCTCGGCGCGCGGCTGGCTGCCGGGGCTGCTGACCTATGAGGCGCTGTTGCTGCGAGAGCTGGGCTATGGCGGCGATGTGGTGCAGCCGCAGGGCGAGGGCTGGGCAGCGCAAATGGCCGCCTTCGATGCCTCCGGCGCGCGGCTTGAGCGCTATCCGCTTGCCGATCGTCGCGGCGATGTTATGGGGGCGCGCACCATGCTGCGCGAGCGGCTGGCCCGGATATCCTAGAAGCGGAACGCCCTATGAAGATTGCGGTATTCGCCGGCGACGGCATCGGTCCGGAAGTCACGGCTGAGGCCGTTCGCGTGCTTGAGGCACTCGACCTGCCGGGCCTCGAACTCACCGAAGGCGATGTGGGCGGCGCGGCCTACAAGAAGCACGGCCATCCGCTGCCCGAGGCCACGCTGGACATCGCCCGCCAGTCGGACGCGATCCTGTTCGGCGCGGTCGGCGATTTCGAATGCGACCATCTGGAGCGCCATCTGCGCCCCGAACAGGCGATTCTTGGCCTGCGCAAGGCGATGGGCTTCTTCGCCAACCTGCGTCCCGCCAAGGTCTTTGCGGGCCTTGAAGACGCCTCGGCGCTGCGCCCGGAAGTCGCCAGCGCGATCGACCTGCTGATCGTGCGCGAACTGAACGGCGACGTCTATTTCGGCGAAAAGGGCATCCGCACGCTGGACGACGGCCGCCGCCAGGGCTGGGACATGATGTCCTATGCCGAGGACGAGGTGCGCCGCATCGCCCACGTCGGCTTCAAGGCCGCGCAGGGCCGCGCCAAGGCAGGGGAATCGGGCAAGCTGTGCTCGGTCGACAAGGCCAATGTCCTCGAAACCTCGCAGCTGTGGCGCGACGTGATGATCGAGGTTTCGGCTGAATATCCCGACGTGGAACTCAGCCACATGTACGTCGACAACGCGGCGATGCAGCTGGTCCGCAATCCGGGCCAGTTCGACACCATCGTCACCGGCAACCTGTTCGGCGATATCCTGTCGGACCAGGCCAGCATGTGCGTCGGCTCGATCGGCCTGCTCGCCTCGGCCAGCCTCGCCGAAGGCACCTGCGGGCTCTACGAGCCGATCCACGGCTCCGCCCCCGACATCGCGGGCAAGGACCTCGCCAATCCGATGGCGACGATCCTGTCCGCCGCCATGCTGCTGCGCCACTCGCTGGGCATGGAAGCACAGGCCGCGCGGATCGAGGCGGCGGTCGGCAAGGCGCTGACCGACGGCATTCGCGGCGGCGACCTTGGCGGCAGCATGGGCACCCGCGCCATCGGCGACGCGATCCTGGAGCGGCTCTGACATGACCCTGCGCCTCGGCATCGTCCTTCCGACCTACAACGAGCGCGGCAACCTGCGCGGCATGGTCGAGCGGCTCGATGCGGCGCTGGCCGGGATCGGCTGGGAAGTGATCGTCGTCGACGACAACAGCCCGGACGGCACGGCTGACGAAGCACGGGCGCTGGGCCGCGAGGACAGCCGGGTGCGCGTGATCCAGCGGATCGGCCGGCGCGGCCTGTCTTCCGCCGCGATCGAGGGGATGTGCGCCACTGCCGCGCCCGTAGTCGCGGTCATGGACGCCGACCACCAGCACGACCCCGCGCTGCTGCCGGACATGCTCGCCGCGATCGAAAGCGGTGATTTCGATCTTTCCTATGCCAGCCGCTTTGCCGAGGGCGCCAGCACCGAGGCATGGGGACGGCCCGACCGGGTCAAGGCATCGGGCATTGCCAACAGGATCGCCAACAAGGTCACGGGCGTCGAACTGACCGACCCGATGAGCGGCTATTTCATGCTCCGCAGCGAAGTGCTGCGCGCGGACGCGCACCGCCTGTCGGGCGTAGGCTTCAAGATCCTGCTCGATATCCTTGCCACGGTCGAACAGCCGCTGCGGATCAAGGAAGTGCCGATGCATTTCGCTGCCCGCGCGGAAGGGGAAAGCAAGCTCGACCGGACGGTGGTGTTCGAATTCCTCGTCGGGCTTTACGACAAGTGGCTGGGGCGGATCATCCCGACCCGCTTTGCCCTGTTCGGCACTATCGGCGGTCTGGGCGTCGTGGTGCACATGGCGGTGCTGGCAACGGTGCTGAACCTGTTCGGCGCCGAGTTCGCGGTCAGCCACTATCCCAAGGAAACCGCCTTCATCGCCGGGCAGACCACGGCGGCGCTGGTGGCGATGACCTTCAACTTCGTGCTCAACAACGAGCTGACCTATGCCGACAAGCGGCTGCGCGGCTTCGTGCCGCTGCTGACCGGCTGGGTGCGCTTCCTGCTGACCTGCGCCTTTGGCCTCCTCGCCAACATCGGCGCGGCGACCGCGCTGGTGCGGATCGGGTTCAATCCCTATCCGGCGGCGATTGTCGGTATCGTGCTGGGATCGGTCTGGAACTTCGCGCTGTCGAGCAAGTTCGTCTGGGGCAAGTATTGAGGCGGGCCTGCCTGAGTCCTCCCCCTTGAGGGGGAGGGTTGGGTGGGGGTGTTTGGACGCTGGAAGGGGTTACCGAAACTGGCGCCGAACCCCCACCCCAACCCCTCCCCACGGGGAGGGGCGATTCAGGGTCGCCCTACCGCCAGCTCCTTAGCCACATCCACTGCTCGAAACTCGGCCGCCCGCAGCACAGCGGGGCGGCGGAGATAATCGGGTAGAAATATGCGAACATCGCCGCGCTGATCGCCAGCGCGGCGGGCATCAGCCAGCGCCAGCGATCCTGCCGCCGCCACAGCGCCTCCAGCGCCAGCGCCAGGCAGGCCATCAGGAAGGTCGCGGGCAGCAGGTAGTGGTAATAGAACTGGATCGGCTTGCTCGATACCGCCCACATTCCCAACGAAGCGACATAGAGCAGGGCAAAGGCCAGCGCATCATGCCGCCGCCGCCAGATCCCGGCCCACAGGCACCACAGCACGGCGGGCAGGCCCGCGAGCATGGTGAAGGGATTGCCGATCAGCACGATCCCGCGCTGCGCCCCGTCGACCGGCTGGTAGAGATACCAGATCGCCCGCCAGTTCCCCATCCACTGGTACCAGACCGAGCGATAGGGATGGAGCCGCTTTACGCTGTCCTGCAGTTCCAGCATGTAGCGGTGCCATCCGATCGGATCCCACGGGTTCACCGCGTCGTGCGCGTAGTGGAACGCGGGCCAGTAGGTCAGCCAGTAGACGGCGAGCGGCAGCAGGCCGAGCCACACCCCGGCTTCCAGCAGCGAAATCCCCGGCACCGGCGCGCCCTGCCGCGCCCACAGGAACCGCGCGCGGTGCTGCCACAGCCGCAGGATCAGGAAGGCGAGGCCCGGCAGGGCGATGGCCACCGCGATCGACCACTTCGCCCCCAGCGCCAGACCCGCCAGCAGCCCGGCCAGCGCCAGCCGCCAGCGCCCCTGGTGGGGCAGGCGCACGGCAGCGGCAAACTGCCACAGCGCCGCCATGCCAAGGCCGGCCATGGTCATGTCGAGCATGGCGATCCGGCTCTGGATGAACCACAGGAAGTTCGTTGCCAGCAGGCCGGTGGCGATCAGCGCCGCATCGCGCCGCCCGCTGGCGAACCAGACGAGCCGGGAAAAGGCGAACAGTCCCATCGCCCCGAACAGGGCCGAGGGCACGCGCCAGTAGAGCGGCTTGTCGCCCAGTCCCTGGATCGACCAGGCCAGCACCTGCTTGGCCAGCAGCGGATGTTCGGGATTGGCGCGCACCCCCTCGATCAGCTTGCGCGCGGCGGGAACGTAGTGAACCTCGTCGAAATAGATCCGCGAGGGCACGCCCAGCCGCCACCACACGAGCGCGAGGAAAAACACCGCGATTACCGCGCACCAGTCGGCCGGGTCCTGCTCGTGCGTGAAGGCTGGGCGCATGGCGCTTCGATTATCCGGCGTGGCGGTGGAGCGCAACGCCCTTGCCCCCGCTGTCCGCCACTTCTAAAGCCGCCGACCATGAAGCGCACCACCGGAACCGACCGCACGATCACCCGCAACTGGCGCAAGGCCACCCAGGCCGTGCGCGCGGGCACCTGGCGCAGCGAGCAGGGGGAGACCAGCGAGGCGCTGTTCCTGACCTCGGGCTTTGCCTACGACACTGCCGAAACCGCCGCCGCGCGGTTCCGGGGCGAGCAGCAGGGAATGACCTATTCCCGCCTGCAGAACCCGACCGTGGCCATGCTGGAGGAACGCATCGCCATGCTCGACGGGGCAGAGGCGTGCCGGGTGCAGGCATCGGGCATGGCGGCGATGACTGCCGCGCTGCTGTGCCAGCTGAGCGTGGGCGACCACGTGGTTGCGGGGCGGGCCGCCTTCGGTTCGTGCCGCTGGCTGGTCGATCAGCTGCTGCCGCGCTTCGGCATCACCGCCACCACCATCGACGCGCGCGACAATGCCGCCTGGGAGGCCGCGATCCAGCCCAACACCAAGGTGTTCTTCTTCGAAACCCCGGCGAATCCGACGATGGACGTGGTCGACCTGGCCTTTGTCTGCGGCCTCGCCAAATCGCGCGGGATTGTCTCGGTGGTCGACAACGCCTTTGCCACGCCCGCCTTGCAGCGCCCGATCGAATGGGGCGCGGACGTGGTCGCCTATTCCGCGACCAAGCTGATGGACGGGCAGGGCCGGGTGCTGGCGGGCGCCGTTTCCGGTTCGGCCGATTTCATCAACAACGTCCTGCTGCCGTTCCAGCGCAACACCGGGCCGAACCTTTCGCCGTTCAACGCCTGGGTGGTGCTCAAGGGCCTCGAAACGCTGGACCTGCGGGTAAAGAAGCAGAGCGAAAATGCCCTGCAGGTTGGCCGGTTCCTGGAAGGCCGGGTGCCGCGCATCAACTTCCCGGGCCTGCCCAGCCATCCCCAGCACGAACTGGCGATGAAGCAGATGGACGCCTGCGGCCCGATCTTCTCGTTCGAGGTGGAAGGCCGCGAACAGGCGCACGCGCTGCTCGATGCGCTGGAGCTGATCGACATCTCCAACAACATCGGCGATTCGCGCTCGCTGATGTGCCACAACGCCTCGACCACCCATTACTCGGTCAGCGCCGAGGCGCGCGCTGAAATGGGCGTGAGCGAGGGAATGCTGCGGCTGAACGTCGGGCTGGAAGATCCGCTGGACCTGATCGATGATCTCGACCGCGCGCTGAAGGCGGCGGGACTGTAAGCCATCCCGTCGTCCCGGGCCTGACCCGGAAGCCGTGGCCGCTGTCACGCGGCGTTGCGGCTTTGCGACTGCCAGCGATCCCGGGGCAGGCCCGGGATGACGCGGTGATTTTACGCCGTCCTGCCGCGACCGTTCGCCAACCTGCCCCTTTGGCCCATTGCAGGCCCCGCCCGGGCGCATTACCTTGGCGCGCATGAAGGAGCTGTTCCAGCACCACGCCATGACTGATGGAATGATCGTGCGCGTCGCGGTCAATTTCCTGCCCGATCAGTCACAGATCGAGGCGGGCAAGTGGTTCTGGGTCTATCACATCCGGATCGAGAACCATGGGACGCAGCCCGCCCAGCTGATCAGCCGCCATTGGCGCATCACTGACGGGCGCGGCATGATCCAGCTTATCGACGGCGCGGGCGTGGTAGGCGAACAACCGGTGATCGAGCCGGGGCGCAGCCACGATTACGTTTCCGGCTGCCCGCTGGGCACTCCCCACGGCTCGATGGAGGGGCATTACACTTTCCGCCGGGGCGATGGCTCGACCTTCGAGGCGGCGATCCCGTACTTTCCGCTGGCCGCTCCTGCCGAGGCGGGGTGACTTGCGCCGTCGACCCGGATCAAGTCCGGGACGGCGTTTGGTTCAAGCCCATTGCCGCTTGCCCCGCGCCTCCGCTCCCCATAGGGAAGCGGCATGAAGCGGACCCATCTGCCCCTCAACGCCCTGCGCGTGTTCGATGCGGCGGCGCGGCACCTGTCGTTCACCCGCGCGGCGGACGAACTGGCGGTCACTCCGGCGGCCGTTGGCCAGCAGATCCGCGCGCTGGAGGACGTGCTGGGCGTCGTCCTGTTTCGCCGGACGCCCAAGGGGCTGGAACTGACCGAGGAAGCCCAGGCCGGGCTTGAGGCGCTGCGCACCGGCTTCCTGCACTTCGAGGACGCGGTGCAGGCCATGCAGGCGGGGCAATCGAGCCACGTCTACACCATCGCCGCGCCGCGCGAATTCTATGCCGTGTGGCTCGCCCCGCGTCTCGCCGCATTCCGCGAGGCGAACCCGGAGGTGCAGTTCCATCTGCTGGAGGGCGAGGCGACCGACTTTACCGAGGCCAATCTCGACCTCGCGGTGCGCTGGGCCGAAGGACCGGGCGAACTGGAAGGCGCGCAGCTGGGCGAGGCCGCGCGCTGCGTGGTGGGCGAGGGTGAGTGGATCGCCTGGCCTGGCGATCCCCAGCCGGGCGGGCCGGGCAGCGAGCTGCCGCTGATCGTCGGCGATGCGGGGCTGGCGCTGGCTTCGGCGGCGGCGGGCCTGGGCAAGGCGCGCGTTCCCGCGCTGCTGGCGGAAAGCTGGCTCAGCCTTGGGCGGCTGGGCCAGGCCGGCGAGATCGAACCCTGCCGCCGCGCCTATTGGCTGGTGGCGCCGCTGCCGCAGTGGCGCCAGAAGAAGGTCAGGGCCCTGGTCGCCTTCCTGACTGCCTGACCGTTCCCGTCCGCGCTAACCGACGGTGGAGTTGAGGTCGCGGGTTCTCAACGCGATGCCCGCCCATTCCGTTGCACCGGCGAATTCATTTTCCATTCAGTGCCTAAGGCGCCAACCTGCCCCCGGTAAGGATCGAAGGGGGACCAGTCATGCAAGCAGCGCGTTTTACCCGCCTGATGCTGATGCCGCTGGCGGCATTTGCCGCGCCGGCGCTGGCGCAGGCAGCCGAGGGGCCGTCGCTGAAGGCCCACGTCAATGGCGTGCGGGCCGAGCGGGCGGAGAGCAAGGCGCTCCGCATCGCCGACATGGAGGTGAAGGTCCGCCTGCGCGGCAGTCTGGCCGAGACAGAGATCACGCTGCGCTTCGACAATCCCTCCGCCGACGTGCTGGAGGGCGATTTCGCGCTCGACCTGCCCAAGGGCTCGGTGGTCACCGGCTATGCGCTCGATGTGGGCGGGACCATGGTCGATGGCGTGCTGGAATCGCGCTACAAGGCGCAGGAAGCCTACCAGAGCCGGGTGGCGGTTCGCGTCGATCCGGGGCTGGCCGAGGTCGACTATGCGGACCGCTTTTCGACCCGCGTATTCCCGATCCCCGCGCGTTCGGGCCGCACGGTGCGGCTGCGGTTCGTGACGCCGCTCGATCCGGCCGATGGCTACCGCCTGCCGCTCGGCATGGATGCGGCGGTCGGGCAGCTGCGAGTGGCGGTCGAGACCTCGGGCCTCGCGTCCGACGCGCGCATCACGCTGCCGCGCGGAACGTCGGGTCGGCTGGTCGACGGCGCGCTCAGCTTCAGCGGCGAGAACGTGACGCTGGGCGGCGACCTGGCGATCGCCCCGGCGCAGGCCGCGCCGCTGCTGGTCAGCGAGCATCCGGGCGAGGGGCGCTTCTTCGAACTCAATGACCGCCAGTCGGCCCTGCCGCCGAGCGGCACGCCTGCCCCTGCCGTCCATGTGTTCTGGGACCGCTCCGTCAGCCGGCTCGACGACGATCTCGCCGCCGAGCGGGCGCTGCTGGGCGACTGGTTGCGGGCCAAGGGGGCGCAAAAGGTTTCCGTCACCCTGTTCGACAGCGCCGCGCCGGAAACCCATGCCGACCTGTCGCCCGAGGCCGCGCTCGGGCTGATCGCGCAGGCGCGCTATCGCGGCGGCACGTCCTATGCGGGGCTGGCCGGGGTCAATGTCGCGCGGGGAACGCCCTGCCTGCTGTTCAGCGATGGGCGGCCAACCATCGACGGACAGGGCCAGGGCCTGCCTTGCGCCGCGCGGGCCGTGACCAGCGGACCGGAAGCGGACCGCGCGCTACTGAACGAGCTGACCGGCAATGCACCGGTGGAGCTGGATACCAAAAACCACGCCGCCGCCCTCTCGCGCCTGCTGGGTGCGGGATCGCCGGTCGCGCGGCTGACCGACGATGCGGGCCGCGCGCTCGACCATGCCGTGCTGGAAGCCGCGCCGGGCGCCTGGCGGATCGTCGGGCGGATGCCGGACAGCGGCGGCCTGCGCCTGACCCTGGCCAATGGCGAGACGCGCAGCTACCGCGCGGCTACGCCGGTCACGCCGATGTTTTCCGGCCCCGGCGCGCTGTGGGCTGCGCGGCGGCTGGCGGCCATCGGTGATGACGCCGGGCCGGACGAGCGGATCGCCTTTGCCCGGCGCTATTCCGTGGCCAACCCGCAGGCGGCCTTCGTCGTGCTGGAAACGCCCGCGGACTATGCCCGCTCCGACATCGAGCCGCCCGCCAGCTATCCCAAGGACCTGCGCGCCCAGTTCGACAGGCTCCGGGCCGACCAGGCGCTACAGAAGGAGGCACGTCAGAAGCAGCTTGGCCAGCAGGTCCGCCAGACCTGGGACGAAGTGGTCAAGTGGTGGGAGACGAAGTACGATCCCGATGCCGCACCCAAGCGCGATGTGCCAAGGCCGGTGGCTGCCAGCGGCGGCGAGGCGGACAGCGACCAAGTGGTCGTGACCGCGCAGCGCGCCGCGAACAGTTCCCGCCCCCGCCGCGAGAGCGTGCGGCCTTCGTCCGTGCCGCCCCCGCCGCCACCTCCGCCGCCGCCCGCCATGGTGATGAGTGCGCCCGCGCCGGTTATGGCCGAAGCGGCGGCCGATGCCTCTGGCGCGGCGGCAGCGCAGGCGGCGCCGGGCGGTTCGATCGCGGTTGAACCGTGGTCGGCGGACCGGCCCTACATCGCGAAGTTCGATGCGGCCGGCGCGGACTATGACACGGCCATCGACGAGCAGCGCGCCAAGTACGGTTCGATCCCGCTGTTCTGGTTCGACGTCGCCGAATGGCACTTCGCCGCCGGGCGCAAGGCCGAGGCGGCGCGGGCGGTGGAGGCCGCGCTGGACCTGCCGACGCGCGACAACCAGACGCTCCAGATCGTTGCCTCGCGCCTGCTGCGCTACGGCAGTCAGGACCGCGCGATTGCCCTGCTGGAACGGCTGGTGAAGCTGGAAACCGACCGACCGCAGCCGCGCCGCACCCTCGCGCTGGCCCTGCTGGAACGCGCGAAACTGCGCAGCGGCGCGGCCCGGATGGCCGACCAGAAGCGCGCCCTGGCCCTGCTGGAGGAGGTGCTGACCACGACCTGGCCCGACCAGTACCGGGGGATCTATGCCATCGCCCTGGTCGAGGTGAACCGCCTGATTGCTCAGTTGGGCGGGCGCGAGGCGAGCGGGACGCGGCTCGATCCGGTGTTGATCCGTCCGCTCGACGCCGGGGTGCGGGTTAGCGCCGAGTGGAACACTCCGCGCACCGACATCGACCTGTGGGTGCGCGAACCCTCGGGCGAGGAGGTGGGTTATTCGCACCGCCTGTCGCTGCGCGGCGGGCGCTACAACCAGGACATGACCCAGGGCTATGGGCCAGAGGAATACATGCTGCGCGTGGCCGGAAAGGGCGACTACGAGGTCCGCGCCAAGACCTTCGCGGCAGACCGCAACAACCCCAACGGTCCGTCCAACCTGACGCTGCGGATCACGTATGATTTTGGCCGCCCGACCGAGCGCGAGGAACTGGTGACGGTGGAAATGAAGCCCGAGGAAAGCGGGATGCGGCTGGTCGGCCGGGTCAAGGTGGACAGGTAGGGACAGGCGTAGTCCTTGCCACACTAATGGGCTTCGTCATTGCGAGGAGCGCAGCGACGAAGCAATCCAGTAGCGGCCTGTCACGGCGCTCCTGGATTGCCGCGCGGCTTCGCCGCTCGCAATGACGGGTGAGGGGGGAATGGCTGGACTTGCCGGCGCCGCCGGCCCCCCTCCCTCAGCCCTGCGGGTTGCCACCTCCCCCAGCGGGGGAGGATCTGGTTACGGGGCGACCACCACCTGGCCGCGGGCCATGACGAATTTCATCGCTTTCAGCACCTTGACATCGGCCAGCGGGTCGCCGTCGACGGCCACGATGTCCGCAGCCTTGCCGGGTTCGATCGTGCCGGTTTCCTTGTCGACGCCCAGCAGTTCGGCGGCGTTGATCGTCGCGGCCTTGATCGCCTCGGCGGGGGGCATGCCGAACTTGACCAGCAGTTCGAATTCATCGGCATTGCGGCCATGCTTCGATACGCCCGCGTCGGTGCCATAGGCGATGCGGATTCCCGCCGGATAGGCCTTTTGCAGCGACTTGCCGGTGATGCCGATGCGCCAGTCGATCTGCGCCTTGATCGCCGGGGGATAGGCGTTGGGATTGGCGGCGAGGCGCTCCAGATAGCCGTTCACGGTGGAGAGCGTCGGCACGTAGAAGGTGCGGTGCTCCTTCATCAGTTTCAGGATTTCGTCGTCCATCACGGTGCCATGCTCGATCGAATCCGCGCCGACCTTGACGGCCAGCTTGATCCCTTCCGCGCCGTGGGCGTGGACCGCGACCTTGCGGCCATAGGCGTGCGCGGTTTCGACCAGCGCGCGGGCCTCGTCCTCGGCCATGCGGGTGGCGAGGCCGGTGCCGGAGTTCACGCCTCCGGTGGTCGCGAACTTGATCACGTCGGCCCCGCGTCCGACCTGGCGGCGCACGGCGCGGCGGCAATCGTCGGCGCCGTCGCACAGGTTGTCGGTATGGACCAGCGCCTCGCCGACGTCATCGGCCAGGCCGACCCGCCCGTCCATGTGCCCGCCGGTGGTGGAAATCGATTCGCCGGCATCGACGATGCGCGGCGCCAGCAGCCAGCCCCGGCGCGAGGCTTCCTTCAGTGCCAGCACCTTGCCATGCTCGTCGCCCAGGTTGCGCACCGTGGTGAAACCGGCACGCAGGGTCTTCATCCCGTTCCAGTAGGTTTCGTAGGAATTGAGCGGCAGCCCGTCGGTCATCGCCGCCGCGAGTCCCTCGTTGCCGGCGCGGTCGCTGGCGAGGTGGACGTGGCTGTCGATCAGGCCGGGCAGCACCGTGCGGCTTTTGAGGTCGATCACCGGCGAGCCTTCGGGCGCGGGCACGTGACCATCGAGTACCGAGACGATCTTGCCCTCGTCCACCACGATGGTCGAGGCGCCGCGCGCGGGCTGGCCGGGCACGGCGATCAGCTTGCCGGCGTGGATATAGGTCGGCGCGGCCAGCGCGCTGGTGGCGCCCAGCAGGCTTGCCGCAAGCGCGGCGACGGAACGGAACATTGGGATTCTCCCCGAAGCGGTTGTCTGCCCGCTGGATTATCGGCGCGAGCGGCGAGGGGCAATGGGCCGCGAGGAAAAGGACGCGCGGTTAACCCGCGAGCGCGCCGCGCAGCATGGCGGTCAGGTCGCGCCGCAGCAGGGCGGGGTCGGCTTCGCCGTGCTGGAACCCGATCACTGTTTCCACCGAAATTCCGGCCAGCAGGCAGCCGACCATGAAGGCGGCGTGCTGGGCAGGGACGCGCGGCGGGATCGCGCCCGCCGCCTGCGCGCCCACGATCAGGTCGGTGATCCGCTGGCCAAACCGCAGCTGCACCTCGTCAAACACGCTGCGGGTTTCGAGGCGATTGGCGATCATCGCGCTGAACAGCACGAAATAGGCGCGCACCGCCGTATCGGAGAGTACCAGTTCCACGAAGCGGTCGAACAGGGCGAGCAGCTGGTCGAGCGGGTCGGCCTTGCCGGCGATGGCCACATCAACCTGTTCGTGGACGTGGGCGGAAACGTGCCAGATCACCGCCTCGATCAGCCCGTCCTTCGATCCGTACTTGCGGCTTGCCAGCCCGCGCGAGAAGCCTGCGCCGGTTCCCACTCGCTCCAGCGTGCAGGCCAGGTAGCCTTCGGCCGCGATTATCTCGGCCGCCGATTCCAGCAGCCGGCGCTCCGATTCCTCGCGCCGCTGCGCTTGCGTGCGCCGCGCCGTGGGCGGAGCCAGTTCGACGTTCATCTGTTCCCCGTGCGGCTGTGCCGCCGTCCTTCAAACTTAGTTGTTGACCGTCTACCAACATTAAAATAGCCATTGCGTCAAGCCCTTCGCCAGCCAAGGCGATTCCGGGCACGCGAAGGAGAGCGTGAATGGCCGTTGCCACCGAACTTGCCCAGACGATCATCGACCCCAAGGCCTATTCGCTGCGCGATCCGGTCGACCAGGCCTTTGCGAAGATCCGCGCGGAAACGCCGCTGGACGTCGCCACGCTGGAAGGGTTCGAACCGTTCTGGGTGGTCAGCCGCCATGCCGACATCAAGGAGATCGAGCGCCAGCCCGACATCTTCCACAATGGCGACAAATCGACCTTCCTCACCAACATCGAGGGCAACCAGCGCGTCCAGATGCTGACCGGGGGCGAGCCGAACCTGATCCGCAGCCTGGTTTCGGTCGACGGGCTGGAGCACAAGAACCTGCGCGGGATCGTGTTCCCGCACATCACTCCGCGCGCGATCCGGCCGCTGGAGGATGCGGTTCGCGGTATCGCCCGCGAATTCGTCGACCATATGCTGAGCTTTGACGGCGAGTGCGATTTCGCCGCCGACGTCGCCTTCCTCTATCCGCTGCGCGTGATCATGACCGTGCTGGGCGTGCCGCAGGAGGACGAGGCGTTCATGCTCAAGCTGACGCAGGAGCTGTTCAACAACGCCGACCCGGAACTCAACCGCGCCCGCGCCGAACTGACCCCTGAGGAAATGCTCAAGTCGCTGTGGGAAACCACGATGGAGCTGGAAAACTACTTCGCCTCGGTGACGAAGAAGTTCCGTGAGAACCCGACCACCCAGATCAACAGCCTGATCGCCAATGCCAAGATCGACGGCGAGTACCTCAACCACCGGCAGATGATGGGCTATTACATCATCGCCGCCACGGCCGGGCACGACACCACCAGCAACACCACTGCCGGTGCGATGTGGGCCATGGCCGAGCGGCCGGGCATGCTGGAGCAGATGCAGGCCAACCCGGACCTCATCAACGCCTTCGTCGAGGAATCGATCCGCTGGGAAGCGCCGGTCAAGCACTTCATGCGCAGCGCGGTCAGCGATTGCGAGGTTGGCGGGCAGCAGATCAAGGCGGGCGACTGGCTGATGCTGTCCTACCAGTCGGGCTGCCGCGACGAGAGCGTCTGGGCCGATCCGTTCGAGTTCCGGATCGACCGCAAGGACAACCCGCAGATCGCGTTCGGTTACGGCGTCCACGTGTGTCTGGGCCAGCACCTCGCGCGGATGGAAATGCGCATCCTGTGGGAAGAACTGTTCAAGCGCCTCAAGTCGGTTGAAATGAACGGCAAGGGTGAGCGGACGATCTCCAACTTCGTCTGCGGGCCCAAGCACGTTCCGATCCGCTTCAAGGCGGCCTGAGGGGGAGGGCGGCCATGTCCGAAACCCCCTCGCGCAAGTGGCGCTGCCGCAACTGCGGGCTGATCTATGACGAGGCGCTGGGGCTGCCGGAGGACGGCATAGCCCCCGGCACCCGCTTCGAGGACATCCCGGAGGACTGGTACTGCCCCGACTGCGGGACCGAGAAGCAGGACTTCGATCTGCTCGATTAACCGGGCGATTAAATAGACGATTGACCCGGTGGAGCCCACCGGGCATCGTTTGCCACATGCACACCGAAACCATCCGCATCCCCGTCTCCGGCGGGATCGAAATCGTGGCCGACATGGCCGGCCCGCGCGATGCGCCGATGGTAATCCTGGGCCACGGCGGCGGGCAGACGCGCCATTCCTGGTCCAAGGCGGAACTGCAGCTGGCGGCGGCAGGCTACTGCGCGGTCAACTATGACCTGCGCGGCCACGGCGACAGCGGCTGGTCGCCCGACGGGCGCTATTCCAACGAAATGCGATCGGATGATCTGGCGCAGATCGCCAAGCTGGCCAGGGGGCCGGTGGCGCTGGTCGGAGCCTCGATGGGCGGGGTGACCGCGCTGATCGCCTGCACGCACGGGCTGGATGCCGCCGCGCTGGTGCTGGTCGATATCGTCCCCAAGCTGTCGATCGAAGGGGCCGACAAGGTGCGCGGGTTCATGGGCTCCGCACCCGATGGTTTCGCCAGCCTGGAAGAGGCGGCTGACGCTATCTCGGCCTATTACCCCGACCGGCCGCGCCCCAAGGATCTGTCGGGCCTCAACAAGAACCTGCGGCTGGGCGAGGACGGGCGTTACCGCTGGCACTGGGATCCCCGCATGCTTCAGGACATGCGCGGCGATCCGCACCATCTGCTCACCATCATGGACGAGGCCGACTGGACCGACCGCATCCCGACCCTGCTGGTGCGCGGCATGAAAAGCGACATCGTCACCGAGGACGGGGTGGAAGACCTCAAGCGCCGCATCCCCGCGCTGGAGATTGCCGACATCCGCGGTGCGGGCCACATGGTGGCAGGCGACAAGAACGACGAATTCAACGCCGCGGTGATCGAGTTCCTGAGGCGGGTAATGCCGGCGAAGTAGGGTGGGGTGGTACAAGTCCGCAACTTCGCTGACCGTCGCCCCGGACTTGATCCGGGGCCTGGCTTCTTCCTTCTGGCGCGGCGTTGAAAGTTCAAGCTGGACCCCGGATCAAGTCCGGGGTGACGTGTTGGTTTGGCCGGGTGAGGCCTGTTCCGTCAGGCGCTCTTGCTCAGCCCCTTGAGCTTGCGCACCGCGCGGTAGGCCAGCGCCTTGGCGGTGTTCTGGGCCGGGAAGGCGGCGGGGCTGGCGGGGTGCATGCCCAGTTCGCGCAGCATGTGGTTGAAGGCCCGCGCGTCCGCCTCGGCATAGGACCAGTCCGAGCGCCAGGTGACCGACAGCGAGATCGACGGCTCGTCCCCGTTCTGCACCCAGTGCGGCGCCTTGACCGGCACGTGGATCGCCCCGCCCGGCGCGATCGCGATCGGCGTGCCCTTGGCGGAGAAGGCGTCCTGCCACGGCAGGTTGCGGTGGTGCTTGCCGAGGTGGAACTCTTCATGCACCCGGGCCGAGAACATCTCCTCGTCCTCCACCGGAAACAGGGTCATGGTCTTGGAGCCGGTAACCTGAAGCAGGATGTTGTGCTCCGGATCGAAGTGGAACGGCGTCACCCCGCCGGGCGAAGTGATGAACACAAAGCCTTCGAGCTGCATCATCCTGCCGGTGCGCGGCTCAACCACTTCGCGCAGTTCGGCCAGGATCGCATGGAGCAGGGCGGCATAGTCAGGGTGCTGCTCGATCCGCTTGAGCGCCACCCACGATCCCGCCGCGCCGATCTGGCGGATGGTTTGGGTCACCGAAAGCGACGGCGGGGGCACGTCCTCGGGCGCGATCCCGATCGGCAGGGTGCCGGGGTTGTACTCGATCGAGTCCGCCGGCAGCATCTCGGCCAGGCCCGCCAGCGCTTCCAGCGTCAGTAGCGGATGCTCGGTCAGCGCATGGCTCAGCCGCACCGGCGCGCCGGGATAGGCGGCGGCGAAGGCGGCAAGGGCTTCGGGCGGAAAAACGGCGCGGTCCATGGCGCGACAATCCTTGTGCAGCGGCAATAGCGGTCACTGGCAGATAGCCTGCGGGAGTTAAGATTGCGTCGCCGGCAGTCGGTCCGCCCGCGCGCAGCGCTTCCCTCCGCCGCGCGGACCCTTTAGGCTGCGGGCAAAACGGAGGGAATGCCATGCTTGTGCTCTATGATTTCGCCCGCGCGCCCAGCCCGCGCCGCGCCCGGATCCTGCTGGCGGAGAAGGGGATCGCCCACGAAACGCGGATCGTCGACCTGGCCGCGCAGGAGCAGCTGTCCGATGCCTACCGCGCCATCAACCCTGCCTGCACCGTGCCCGCGCTGGTGCTGGACGATGGCACCGTCCTGCCGGACAATGCCGCGATCGCGGCCTGGGCCGAGGCCGCGCAGGGCGAGCCCGCGCTGATGGGCCGCACGCCGCTGGAAAAGGCCGAGGTCGCCAGCTGGAACGCGAAGATCGAGGGCGAATGCTTCATGGCCATTGCCGAGGCGATGCGCAATTCGGCGCCCGCAATGGCCGGCCGCGCGCTGCCCGGGCCGAACGATTACGGCCAGATCCCTGAACTCGCCCAGCGCGGGCGCGACCGGCTGGACCACTTCCTCGAACGGTTCGAACGCCACATGACCGGGCGTGACTGGGTGGCGACCCAGCACTTCAGCCTGGCCGACATCACCGCCGCCGTGGCGCTCGATTTCGCGAAAGTGCTGCGGGTGGATGCCTATGACGCGGCCCATCCGGCGATTGCCAAATGGCGCGGGCGGCTGGCGCAAAGGCCGGCGTTCAGCCTGTAGCGGCGCGGATGGCCGCTTGCCCGGGGGAGGGGGAGACGGCGCGCTGGCGTCCAGTCACCCCCACCCAACCCTCCCCCTCAAGGAGCAGGATTTCGGGGCAGGATTTCGGGGCCGGATTTCGGGGGAGGGCAGCGCCCTCTCCGTAGGGCAGCCTAGGCGGCGTGGACAAATTTAAGCCAGTATCTGGCAGTGGCGAGATGGACCATGCCGAGGAAGCTATTGGCCAGTTGGTCGTAGCGGGTGGCGATGGCGCGGTTGATCTTGAGGTGACCGAACATGCGCTCGATGCGGTTGCGCTGCTTATAGAGCACCCGGTCATGTTCGATCTTCACGCGACGGTTTGACCGGCCGGGAATGACGGCCTGGATTTTCCGCTCTACAAGGTCGGCGCGAATGGCGTCGGCGTCATAGCCCTTATCTGCAAGCAAAGCGTCCGGTTTGCGCTCTGGCAGCCCGATCAAGGCATCATATGCCTTGCAATCTGCCGCCTCACCAACCGTCAGGTGGAAGGCGAGTGGTCGTCCGAGGGCATCGGCCAGGCAGTGAAGCTTACTGGTGAACCCGCCCCGCGAGCGGCCAAGAGCGCGTCGATGAGTCCCCCTTTTCCGCCCGCTGCCGAGACATGGGCGCGGACTGTGGTGCTGTCGATGCTGTAGTGGCCGCTGTCCGCCATGACTTCGGCGAGCGTCACGGCTACGGTCTCCCAGACCCCGGCCTCGCTCCATCTCCGGAACCGGCGATAGATGGTGTTCCAACTGCCGTATTTGGGCGGCACATCGCGCCATGGAGCGCCGCAGCGAAGCCGCCAGAGTATGCCGTTGATTATCGAGCGGTTCTGCTCGGGACGCCTGCCGCGACCACGGTTCTCAGGCTCAATCGGCAGTAAGTCCTTCAAGATGCGCCATTCCGCTTCGTTGAGATCGCCTCTGCTCAAGCCTGCCTCCAAAAAGCAGCCTTGAATCAATGACCGGTTGGAACGTCAACGTGAAAAGGCTTCCCTCGTGCATACGGGTCCCATCCGCCAGACAGCGCGAGCCTTACGGCAGTCTCCAACTCTGCTTGATGTACTTGCGGGCGATGTCGGTTGCCACGGGCGCGCTGAGCGGCCTTCTGGGGCATTGGAAATTGAAGGAGCGCCTCTCGGCCACCTGCCTTTGCCGCACGAACTGCAACCTGCATACCCTGCCAACCGTCAGCGGTGCACCACTGCGGCTCGCGGCGAAGTTCCCACTCGTAATAATCCCCATCGATGACAAGTGAACCGGTTAAGGTGCGGGTGGGCAGCATATCTGCAGCCTACCAAGCCCCTCGCATCTTGCCAGCCTCAATTGGCACTGGCCCATGCACCGCGAATTTGTCCACGCCGCCTA
>CALMJG010000092.1 GCA_937864195.1 uncultured Novosphingobium sp. | reverse complement strand
TCTGGGCCGCGCGCTATCCTGAAGCGGGCAGCGTGCACCTGCTGGAATGGCCCGAAGTGCCGGAGGTGGAAGTCGATGCTCTGATCAGCAAGTGGACGGCTATTCGCGATCAGCGAATGCTCGCAAACGAACAGATCGAACCGCTGCGTCGCGAGAAGGTGATCGGCTCGAGTCTGGAGGCGGAATACATCTATCCAGGCGACCCCGGCGATGTTGACATGGCGGAGATTCTGATTGTCGCCGCAGTCCACCGAGGTCCAACCGAAGTGCGGAAGACCGAAAATCACAAATGCGGCCGCTGCTGGCGCCACCTCCCCGAGGTGAGCGAGGACGGCGCACTGTGCGGTCGCTGCGAAACCGTGGTCAATGGCTGAACCCCTATCCACCCCCCGTCACCCTGAACTTGTTTGGCTTCACCGCCCTACCGGGTCAGGGTCCATTCATCCGCGCAGCCCGAAGCGCGCGGTGGCACGATGGATGCTGAAACAAGTTCGGCATGACGAAGCAGGAAACGAGCCGCTGTGAAGTTTCTCACCCGCAACCGCCTGATCGGCCTCGCTCTCGCGCTGGCGATCTTCCTGGTCGACCAGTGGATCAAGGCGTGGGTCGTCGCGATCAAGCTGCGCGAACTGCAGGTGATCGAGCTGATCCCGTTCTTCCGCCTGACCTGGGTGGAAAACTACGGCGTTTCGCTGGGCCTGCTGACCGCCAATTCGCTGGAGATGCGCCTGGGCCTGATCCTGCTGACGCTGGGCATCGCCTGCGTGGTGCTGGTCTGGCTGCTGCGCGAAAAGCACTGGTGGGACATCGCCCCGCTCGCCCTGGTGCTGGGCGGGGCCATGGGCAATATCCGCGACCGGGTGAACTTCGGCTTCGTGGTCGACTATGCCGACCTGCACTTCGGCGATTTCCGCCCGTTCCTGGTGTTCAACCTGGCCGACGCCGCGATCACCATCGGCGTCCTGATTATCCTTGCCCGTTCGTTCCTTTCGCGCGAAAAGCGCGGGGACGAAGATGCGGGCGCGAAGCCCTCGGAGATTTGACACAATGAGCAAGACCCCTGCCCTGATCGTGCTGACCGGCGCTGCCGCGCTGCTTGCGGGCTGCGGCAGCAGCGGCCTGCTCGGGCGCGAACGGCCGGACGAATTCGCCGTGCAGCGCCAGGCCCCGCTGGTGGTGCCGCCCGATTTCGCGCTGGTTCCGCCGGCCCCCGGCGCGCCGCGCCCGTCTGACACCAGCGCATCGCAGCAGGCGCAGGACGCCCTGTTCGGCCCGGCCCAGCCGCGCAGCGCAGTGGAAACGGCAATCGACAACCGGGCTGGCGTTGCCGCCCCGTCGATCCGCTCGACCGTTGGCGATCCGGCCACCAACACCGTCGCCAAAGGCGCGGTGACCCGCGACATCGTTGCCGCGCCGGAAGGCGACGGGCGCGAAGCCCAGGCCAGCGCCGGCAACTAAGCCCGCCTCAGGTTCGGATTTGCAGGAAAGGCCCGCCGCAAGGTGGGCCTTTTCGTTTGAGCCTGTGGGCCTGTTCGCTGCGATCAGCCGCCGGTCTGGTCGACCCGGCTGACCAGCAGCTTGTCGATCTTGCGGCCATCCATGTCGACTACCTCGAAGCGCCAGTCCTGCTCGGCAAAATGTTCGCCCTCGTGCGGCAGGTGCTTGAGCACCGACAGGACATAGCCCGCCGCCGTCGCATAGTCGCGGTCGTCCGGCAGTTCGATCCCCAGCCGCTCGGCCAGGAAGTCCGCCGGCATGGCACCAGCCACCAGCAGCGATCCATCCTCGCGCTCGACCAGCATCGGCTCGTCGCCCGCGTCCTGATGGCTGGCGAAAGTGCCGACGATCGCGGCCAGCAGATCGGCCGGAGTGACCACCCCTTCGAGGTGGCCGTATTCATCGTGGACCAGCGCCATCGACACGCCCGACTGCTGGAGAATGCGCAGCGCATCCATCGCGTCGATCTGGTCGGGGATGATCTCGGCCTTCTTCATCAGCCGCGCGATCTGCAGCCGCTTGCCGGCCAGCAGCACCGCCAGCACCTCGCGCACCTTGACCACGCCGACGATATTGTCGGGCGAGCCATCGGCCACTGGCAGCAGCGAATGCGGGCTGTCCTTGATCGCCGCGCGCACTTCGGCCTCGCTGGCGCGGCGGTCGATCGTGTCGAGCTCGGTGCGCGGGGTCATCAGCTCGCGCACCGGCCGGTCGGCTAGCCGCATGATCCCGGTCATGATCTGCCGCTCGTCCTCCTCGATCGCGCCCGATCGCGTCGCCTCGGCGAACAGCATGTGGAGTTCTTCGGCAGTCACCCCCGCCTCGCCCTTGTGGCGCGCGCCAAGCAGGCGCAGCAGCAAGCTGGAGGAACGGTCGAGCAGCCAGACGAACGGGGCGGTCGCCCGCGCGACAAAGGCCATCGGCACGGCGGCCAGCACGGCGATCGGCTCTGCCGCGCGCAGGGCGACCTGCTTGGGCACCAGTTCGCCCACAACCAGACTGAAATAGGTGGTGAGCACGATGACCAGTGCGAACCCCGCCTCTGGCGCCCAGTCAGCCGGGACGCCCAGCACCATCAGCCGCTCGCCCGTGGGACCGCCCAGGCTTGCCCCCGAATAGGCGCCGGCGATGATCCCGACGAGCGTGATCCCGATCTGCACCGTCGACAGGAACTTGCCCGGATCGGCCGCGAGGTCCAGCGCGGTCTTCGCCCGCGAGCTGCCACGATCCGCCAGCATGCGCAGCCGGGCGGGGCGCGCCGAAACGATCGCCAGCTCCGACATGGAGAACAGGCCATTGAGCAGGATCAGGCCTGCGATGATCAGGACGTCGGACCAGGGATAGGGTGTCACATGAGGGGGCCTAGCAGGTTTGCGGCCCAAGGCGAAGGGGGCTGCGGGAACCAGTGGCGGCGCTGCCCGTTTCCGGTCTATCGATCCATGCCGCGTTCAGCTTGCAAGGTGTAGCCAGCTGAAGTTATTTTCCAAGAGAAGTGAGGGGTTTGCTCCATGATCAAGTCTAGACTGCTGATTTCCGGCTTCGCCGCGTTTTCGCTTCTGACCGTGTCGGCCTGCGTCACCGATCCCAACACCGGTGAGCGCAAGGTGTCGCGCACCGCCATCGGCGGAGTCGGCGGCGCGGTGGCGGGCGCGCTGCTGGGCGGGCTGATCGGCGGCAAGACCGGGCGCATCGTCGGCGCCGGGATCGGCGGCGTCGCGGGCGGCGTGGTCGGCTACCAGATGGACAAGCAGATCAAGGAACTGAAGGAACAGACCGCCGGATCGGGCGTCGACGTGACCGAGACCGACAACGGCAGCGCCATCCTGGTCAACTTGCCCGACGGCGTCACCTTTGACGTCGGCAGCTATAGCCTGCGCCCCGAATTCCGCGCCACGCTCGACAAGGTGGCGGAAAGCCTGGTCCAGTATCCCAACAGCCTGATCGACGTTTACGGCCATACCGATTCGACCGGATCGGATGCCTTCAACCAGACCCTGTCTGAAAACCGCGCCCGGACCGTGCTCAACTACCTCGTCTCGCGCGGGGTGCCGGCGGCGCGGATCCGCAGCCAGGGCTTTGGCGAGACCATGCCGATCGCCAGCAACGACACCGCCGATGGCCGGCAGAAGAACCGCCGGGTCGAGATCAAGATCGTGCCGGTGACCACCGACGACGTGCAGGCCGCGCGCACGGGGCAGTAAGTCTTCCTCCTGCGGTTCTCATTGCGAGGCCGCAAGCCGAAGCAATCCAGAGGCGGTGCAAACCGCTCCTGGATTGCTTCGCTGCGCTCGCAATGACGAAAGGAGGCGGGTGGTGATGCACCCCACTCCCCCATCCGTTCGTGTCGAGCGTGGTCGAGATACGGCAGTGCGGACGTGTCTCGACCACGCTCGACACGAACGGTGGAAGCGGGTGCTTTATTCCTTCGCCAGTTCGCGGGCGCGGCTGGCCAGCCGCTCCACCGCAGCGGCGTGGATCGCGGGCGCGGTCGCCAGGACGCCGAAAGCGCGGGGATCGCGCTTGTTATAGTTGAGCGGCTCGCCGAACACGTCGGTCACCACCGCGCCCGCCTCGCGCGCGATCAGGGCGGCCGCGCCGATATCCCATTCGAAACCCCAGCGCAGCGTCGCCAGGAGGTCCGCCTCGTCAGCCGCGACCATGGCGAGTCGCAGGGCGATGGAATTGGGCTGGTCCACCGGCGTCAGGTCAGCATCAATCCTGGGCAGGACATTCGCCGGAACCCGCGCGCCGGACAGCTGCTTGCGCTGGCTGGCGACCAGCCGCACGCCATTGCGCCACGATCCCTGCCCCGCCTCCCCGTGCCAGAACTCGCCGCGCGCCGGGGCATCGAGCATGCCGAGCAGCGGCCGCCCCGCGCTGATCAGCGCGACCGAGACCGCCCAGCCGGTGCGTCCGCGAATGAAATCGCGCGTGCCGTCGATCGGGTCGACCAGCCAGATCAACCCGCCCTCAAGCCGCTGCGGGGCATCGATCGTCTCTTCGGACAGCCAGCCGGCCGCCGGCAGCAACGCGCCAAGTTCCCGCTTGAGGAAGGCGTCGACTGCAAGATCCGCCTCGCTCACCGGACTGCCGGGATGCTTTTCCCACGCTTCGAGAGCGTGTCCGGCGCCCGGCCAGCGGTCAAAGGCGATTCGGCCCGCTTCGCGAACGATCATCTCCAGGCGCGCGCGGTCGATCATCGGCGGCGAACTTGGGCACGCGGATGCGCCTTGGCAAGCCTCGGAAGGGCCACAGTCCCCGCAATTGGCAACTTAATTGCGCATGCAGGGGCCTTTTCAAGCCGGTCCCGATGTGCTTATGCGGCGCCGCATCATCGGCCGTACGGCTTACCTCCCCGCGGAGATCGAGACCCATGAACATTCACGAATACCAGGGCAAGGAACTGCTCGCCAAGTTCGGCATCGCCATTCCCGCGGGGATTCCCGCACTCACCGTGGAAGAGGCCGTCGCTGCCGCGAAGCAGCTGCCCGGGCCGCTCTACGTCGTGAAGTCGCAGATCCACGCCGGCGGGCGCGGCAAGGGCAAGTTCAAGGAACTCGGCCCCGACGCCAAGGGCGGCGTGCGCCTCGCCAAGAGCATCGAGGAAGTGGAAGCCCACGCCAAGGACATGCTGGGCAACACCCTGGTGACGATCCAGACCGGCGACGCCGGCAAGCAGGTCAACCGCCTCTACATCACCGATGGCGTCGACATCGGCAAGGAATACTACCTGTCGATGCTGGTCGACCGCGCCACTGGCCGGATCGCCATGATCGCCAGCACCGAAGGCGGCATGAGCATCGAGGACGTCGCCCACGAGACGCCCGAGAAGATCACCACCATCACCATCGACCCGGCCGAAGGCTTCATGCCGCACCACGGCCGCGCGCTGGCCTTTGGCCTCAAGCTCAAGGGCGATCTCAACAAGCAGGCCCAGGTGCTGGGCAAGCAGCTCTATGACGCGTTCATGGCGCTCGACTGCTCGATGATCGAAATCAACCCGCTCGCCGAATCGGATGGCAAGCTGCTGGTGCTCGACACCAAGATGAGCTTCGATTCGAACGCCCTCTACCGTCACCCCGACGTGATGGAACTGCGCGACGAGACCGAGGAAGACCCCGCCGAAATCGAAGCCAGCAAGTACGACCTCGCCTACATCAAGCTCGATGGCAACATCGGCTGCATGGTGAACGGCGCGGGCCTCGCCATGGCGACCATGGACATCATCAAGCTGAACGGTGAATTCCCGGCCAACTTCCTCGATGTCGGCGGCGGCGCCAACAAGGAAAAGGTTACCGCGGCCTTCAAGATCATCCTCAAGGATCCGGCGGTGAAGGGCATTCTCGTCAACATCTTCGGCGGGATCATGAAGTGCGACATCATCGCTGACGGCATCGTCGCCGCGGCGAAGGAAGTGAACCTGTCGGTGCCGCTGGTGGTCCGCCTCGAAGGCACCAACGTGGAACAGGGCAAGCAGATCCTCGAAGGTTCGGGCCTGCCGATCGTCTCGGCCGCCGATCTGGGCGACGCCGCGAAGAAGATCGTCGCGGAAGTGCGCAAGGCCGCCTGAGCGCCTCGCGCCTGACGGGCAAGCAAGGGGCCGGTTCCGCAGGGCGCGGAGCCGGCCCTTTCCTTTCAGCCCCCTGCAAAGGCTGTCAGTGCAGCATACTATCGCCGCGCTGCAACCGCACAATTGGCGCGCAAGCCCCCGATTCCGCTCTTGACCGCATGGGAATGCGCGGCAATGGCGATGCCGTTCACTCGTTTAAGTGCACGGCTAAATGGGAAGTTGACGTTTACGTAAACTCTACCTATGCGGCAGTGCAGCAATCGATTTCGGCAATCTCCATGGGAAAGGCTTGCGAGACATGAAAGCCCTGGTCTGCGTAAAGCGCGTGATCGACTATAACGTTAAGCCGCGGGTCAAGTCCGACGGCACGGGTGTCGATCTCGCCAATGTCAAGATGAGCATGAATCCGTTCGACGAAATCGCCGTCGAGGAAGCCATCCGCCTGAAGGAAAAGGGCGTGGTGACCGAGATCGTGGCGCTTTCGGTCGGTCCGGCCAAGGCTCAGGAAACGCTGCGCACCGCGCTGGCGATGGGCGCTGACCGCGCCATTCTGGTCCAGGTCGACGACGGCGTGGAAGTCGAACCGCTGGCGGTCGCCAAGATCGTCAAGGGCGTGGCCGATGAAGAGGCCCCGGGCCTGATCATCACCGGCAAGCAGGCGATCGACGACGACAGCAACCAGGTCGGCCAGATGGTCGCCGCGCTGCTTGGCCGTCCGCAGGGCACCTTCGCCAACGAAGTCACCGTCGAAGGCGATTCGGTCGTCGTGAAGCGCGAAATCGACGGCGGTCTGGAAACCGTGAAGCTGGCGCTGCCGGCCGTGGTCACCACCGACCTGCGCCTCAACGAGCCGCGCTATGCCTCGCTGCCCAACATCATGAAGGCCAAGTCCAAGCCGCTCGCCACCAAGGCCCCGGCTGACTACGGCGTCGATGTCGCGCCGCGCCTCAAGACCCTCAAGGTCAGCGAACCGCCGGTGCGCAGCGCCGGCATCAAGGTGGCCGACGTGGATGCCCTCGTCGCCAAGCTCAAGGAAATGGGAGTCGCCTGATGAAGACGCTCGTTTGGGTCGAACACGACAACACCGCCGTCAAGGATGCCACCCTGGCCGCCGTGACCGCCGCTTCGCAGCTGGGTGAGGTTCACCTGCTGGTCGCCGGGTCGGGCTGCGCCGCCGTGGCTGATGCCGCCGCGCAGATCGCCGGCGTGGGCAAGGTCCACCTCGCCGATGACGCCGCCTATGCCAATGCGCTGGCCGAAAACGTCGCGCCGCTGGTTGCCTCGCTGATGGCCGATCACGACGCCTTCGTCGCGACCGCCACCACCACCGCCAAGAACATCGCGCCGCGCGTCGCCGCGCTGCTCGACGTGATGCAGGTGTCGGAAATCCTCTCGGTCGAGGGTCCGAAGACCTTCACCCGTCCGATCTACGCCGGCAACGCCATCGCCACTGTTGAAAGCAGCGATGCCAAGCTGGTGATCACCGTGCGCGGCACCGCCTTTGCCAAGGCCGCCGCCACCGGCGGTTCGGGCGCGGTCGAGGCCGTGTCGGGCGCTAGCGCATCGGGCCTGTCGACCTTCGTCGGCTCGGAAATCGCCAAGAGCGAGCGTCCGGAACTGACCTCGGCCAAGATCATCGTCTCGGGCGGCCGCGCCCTGAAGGACGCGGAAACCTTCCAGCAGGTCATCTTCCCGCTGGCCGACAAGCTGAACGCGGGCGTCGGCGCCAGCCGCGCCGCGGTCGACGCGGGCTACGTGCCGAACGACTACCAGGTCGGCCAGACCGGCAAGATCGTCGCTCCGGAAGTCTACGTCGCGGTCGGCATCTCGGGTGCGATCCAGCACCTCGCCGGCATGAAGGATTCCAAGACCATCATCGCGATCAACAAGGACGAAGACGCGCCGATCTTCCAGGTCGCCGACATCGGCCTCGTCGCGGACCTGTTCACTGCCGTGCCGGAACTGACCAGCAAGCTCTGAACAACGCGATAACGCGAATACGGAAAGGCCCCGCTTCGGCGGGGTCTTTTTCGTTGGTCACCAGCGGTTGTGAACCTGCTCGGCAAAGCCGGTGAGGCCTTCAATGTTGAGCACCGTGCCATCATCCAGCACCGCCCTGCCGGCGAAACGCCCGAACACCTGGTGCTGGTCGGTCAGGAACGGGCCGATCGCGACGCGGTCGTGCCGGTCGACGATCGGGGTGAAGGTCATCTCGAAGCGCCCGTCGCTGCTGGTAAAGCGCCAGTCCGCCCGGTCCAGCGGGCCGTCGGGCAAGTGGAAAGTCACTTCCGCCAGCTTGTGCGCTTTGCCATCGAGGAACAGCATGTTCTCGCTGGCGGCGCTGGTATCGCCGAACCCGTAGCCGATATTGAAGCCGAAGCGGCGGCCCTGGTGCAGTCCCGAGGCCGAGCCCCAGTACCAGGTGTTGTCCCAGGTCCAGACCCCGCGTCCCCAGTCGAGCACGGCGAAGGCGCGGTCCGGGGTGAATTCGATCCGCTGGCTGCCTAGCTGCGCGTGACCCGACGCGGGCAGGCAGTTGAGCTTCTGGTTATAATAGAACGCGCGCGGCGCATCAGGGAAGGGCGTGGCGATCGCCATGCGGTCCTCGTCCGGCTGCGCCAGCGCGATCTCGCCAGATAGCCCCTTGCCGCGATCGAAGCCCGGAGCCGCGAAGGCCAGCCGCCGCCCTCCCGCCTCGTGCCGGAACGATAGGTCAATGCCCCCGTGGTGCTGGTCGACATCGCCGCTGTTCGCGCTGGCGGGCATCCCCATCCGCCCGAAGGGAAATGGCCGGACCGCCCCGTGATTGACCGCCGTACCGGCCTTCAGGTCGATCCATGACAGGCCGAGGAACCCCAGATAACCATTGTCCGCGACCGTCAGCGCCAGGGCATGGTCGTCGGTCAGGATGCAGTAGTAATCCCACTCCTTGATCCGCCAGCTGCTCGCACGGATCGCGCGCCGGTCATAGCGCCGGACCTCCGCCGTGGCCCAGCCGCGCTCGATCAGCTGTCCCGCATTGTCGAGCAGGTCGCCCGGCCCCATCCTGTGCTGCACCCGCCCCTCCGTCAGTTTCTACAGTCGTTCGTAGAGGACCAGCGGCGCGGCGCCCCCGTCCGGCTGGAATGTCCCATAGCGCACGAACCCCAGCTTGCCCGCCAGCGCGTCGGACGCGGCGTGGCCTTCGTCGATCATGCAGGCGATCCGCTGGCGGCCGTGGGTGGCGTCGAACCAGGCGAGCGCGGCTTCCATCGCTTCGCGGGCCACGCCTTGGCCCCAGTGGTCCTTGTGAACGATCCAGCCGGCCTCTGGCACGTTGTCCATGCCGCTCTCTGCCCCGAAGCCCCGGTGGCTGCGGAATACGCCGCAATTGGCGACGATCCGCCCCTCGCCCTTAAGCCGGACCATGAAGGTGCCATAACCGTGGAGCGCCCAGGACCCGGCATTGCGATAGAGGCGGGCGAACGAATCTGCCTCGCTCGGCGCGAAACCGCCCAGGAAGCGCCGGGTCTCCTCATCGCGGGTCAGGGCGAACAGGTCGGCAAGGTCGTCCGTCCGTGGCTGCCACAAATCAAGCCGCGCGGTGGTGAGAAACGGCCCGCTCACAGCAGCTGGTCGATCACGTAGATGACAACACCAACCAGCCCGCCGACCAGCGTGCCGTTGATCCTGATGAACTGGAGGTCGCGGCCCACTGCGCCCTCGATCCGGTCGGTAACCGTTGCCGCGTCCCAGCGCTTGACCGTCTCCGAAACCAGCCGGACGATCTGATCGCCATAGCGCACCGAAATTCCCACCACGGTGCGGCGGGCGAAGCGGTTGATCTGGAGTTGCAGCGCCGGATCATCGCGCAGGTGCCGGCCCAGTTCGGCCAGGGCCTCGGTGAACTGCCCCTCGCCGCTGCCGGCGGGGCGGCGCAGGCGCGCGAGCAGGGCGGTGCGCAGCCGCTCCCACACCCCCTGCCACCAGGTCGACACTGCGGGGTTGGCGATCAGTTCGCCCTTCAGCCGCTCGACCCGCGTGCGCAGCTGCGGATCGTGCTGGAGATCATGCGACAGCTTCGCGAGGCCCTCCTCGATCTTGCCGCGCAGCGGGTGCCGGGGATCGACGATCACTTCGGCCAGCAGTTTGTAGAGCCCGTCCAGCACCGAATTGGCCAGCTTTTCGTCGAGCCCCGTCCAGCGCAGCACGGCATTGGCGCGGCGGTGGATCAGGTCGCGAATCAGATCCTCGTTGTCCTCAA
>CALMJG010000091.1 GCA_937864195.1 uncultured Novosphingobium sp. | reverse complement strand
GTCCACAATCACCCCTCCGGCTCGCCCGAGCCCAGCCGCGCCGATATCGCGATCACCGCGCGGATTGCCGAGGCTGGCCGGCTGCTGGGCATTGTCGTCCACGATCACGTGATCATCGGCCGCGAGGGCCATGTCAGCCTCAAGGCCAAGGGGCTGATCTGATGTGCGTCGCCGCCATCGCCTGGCAGGCGCATCCGCGCTGGCCGCTGGTCGTGATCGCCAACCGCGACGAGTACCAGGTGCGCCCCTCGGCGCCGCTGGCCCGGTGGGACAATGGCATCCTGGCAGGGCGCGATCTCCAGGCCGGGGGCACCTGGCTGGGCGTAACGTCCCGCCGTTTCGCGCTGGTCACCAATCGCCGCGCGGAGGGTTATCCGCGCCTCGGCATGGCCAGCCGGGGCGACCTGGTCACCGCTGCCCTGCTCGGCGAAGACGCTGGGGATACTGCGGCGATGAACCCGTTCAACCTGTTCGAATGCTCGGCGGGCCACGCGGCGTTCCTGACCACCAATTACCCGGCGTTCGAGCAGCGCGGCCTGGCCCCCGGCATCCACAGCGTCTCGAATGGCGCGCTCGATGAACCATGGTTCAAGAAGCAGGCGGTCGAGGCCGCGTTGGCTGAATGGCTGACCGCCCCTGCACCGCTCGAAGCGCTGTTCGCACCGCTCGCGGACGACACCCGCGACCCGTCGCAACCGGATTCGCACTATGCAGCGGTGTTCGTGCGCAATGAGGTCTACGGCACCCGCTGCTCCACCGTGGTCGCGGTGGACGAGGCAGGACGCGGGGTCATAATCGAACGCAGCTACGATTCGCTGGCGAGGACTTCAGGCGAAGTCCGGCTCGACTTTGCCTGGCGCCCTTGACCGCGCCGGGTTGATTTCCCCCGCCCCTCCCCCTAGCGGACGCGGCATCTGTATTAGGAGTCGAACATGGTCCCCCGCTACGCCCGCCCCGCCATGGTCGCGATCTGGGAGCCCGAAGCGCGCTATCGCATCTGGTTCGAGATCGAGGCCCACGCGACCGAAAAGCTGGGTGAGCTTGGCGTCGTTCCGCCCAGCGGCGCCAAGGCGCTGTGGGACTGGTGGGCGACCAATCCCACCATCGACGTTGCCGCGATCGACGCGATCGAGGCGGTGACCAAGCACGACGTGATCGCCTTCCTCGACTGGGTGGCCCAGCAGGTCGGCCCCGAAGCGCGCTTCATGCACCAGGGCATGACCAGCTCCGACGTGCTCGACACCACGCTGGCCGTCCAGCTGGCCCGCGCCTCCGACCTGCTGCTCGCTGACCTCGACGACCTGCTCGCCGCGATCAAGCGCCGGGCGCTGGAGCACAAGTACACCCCCACCATCGGCCGCAGCCACGGCATCCACGCCGAACCGACCACCTTCGGCAAGAAGCTGGCCGAAGCCTATGCCGAGTTCTCCCGCTGCAAGACCCGCCTGATCGCGGCGCGCGCGGAAGTGGCGACCTGCGCGATTTCCGGCGCGGTCGGCACCTTTGCCAACATCGATCCCTCGGTCGAGGAATATGTTGCGGACAAGCTGGGGCTGGCGCCCGAGCCGGTCTCGACCCAGGTGATCCCGCGCGACCGTCATGCGATGTTCTTCGCGACGCTGGGCGTGATCGCCAGCTCGATCGAACGGCTCGCGGTCGAAATCCGCCACCTGCAGCGCACCGAGGTGCTGGAGGCGGAGGAATATTTCTCGCCCGGGCAAAAGGGCTCGTCGGCCATGCCGCACAAGCGCAACCCGGTGCTGACCGAGAACCTGACCGGCCTTGCCCGCATGGTCCGCTCGGCGGTCACCCCCGCGCTGGAGAACGTGGCGCTGTGGCACGAGCGCGATATCTCGCACTCCTCGGTCGAGCGTTTCATCGGCCCGGATGCGACCATCACCCTCGACTTCGCGCTGGCGCGGCTGACGGGCGTGGTCGACAAGCTGCTGGTCTACCCCGAGCGGATGCAGAAGAACCTCGACAAGATGGGCGGCCTTGTCCACTCGCAGCGGGTGCTGCTGGCGCTGACGCAAGCTGGCCTCGAACGTGACGCCGCCTACCGCCTGGTCCAGCGCAACGCGATGAAGGTGTGGGAATCGGACGGGCAACTCAACCTGCTCGAACTGCTCAAGGCCGACCCCGAAGTCACCGCCGCGCTTTCGCCCGCCGAGCTCGAGGAAAAGTTCAACCTCGACTATCACTTCAAGGCGATCGACACGATCTTCGCCCGCGTGTTCGGCGAATAACCGCACCGGCGTCCCGGGGCCGCAGCGTGGTCCCGGACCTGATCCGGGACCGGTGACCGGCCCCAGACGACCTTGCAGCTTCGCAATTGCCAGCGGTCCGGGGTCAAGCCCGGGACGACGCGAGTGCCAAGCCCGCGACCACCTCGAACGCGCGCGGTCTTCCATTGTACCGCGTTCGCGCCTAGCATCGGGCCAAGGTGCTGAATCTCCGGGAGGGCCAACCCAATGCAAGCGCTGCGCACGATCGGCTGGGTGATCCTGACGATCATCCTGGTCGCCTTCATCGCGATCAACTGGGTTACGGTGCCGGTCAACTTCTGGCCGTTGTCCGATGGCACCTATCTGCGATTCGAATGGCCGGTGGGCTTCGTCGCCCTGGTGTTCTTCCTGCTCGGTTTCCTGCCGATGTGGCTGGTCAACCGGGCCGGGCGCTGGCGCACGAGCCGCCGGATCGAATCGCTGGAAAATACGCTGCGCACCGCGCCAAACGGCGCGGCTCAACCCTTCGGCACCACAACTCAGCTTGACGCGCGCGCGCCGGACACGCAATCGCCGCCGCAATGACGACGAATCCGATCTATCTCGCCCTCGACCTGCCGCGCCTCGATGCGGCCGAAGCGCTTGCCCGCAAGGTCAAGGACCATGTCGGCGGGCTGAAGCTCGGCCTCGAATTCTTTTGTGCCCACGGCCACCACGGCGTGCACGAGATTGCGAAGCTCGGCCTCCCGCTGTTTCTTGACCTCAAGCTCCACGACATCCCCAACACTGTCGCCGGCGCGATGCAGGCGATCCATGTGCTGGAACCCTCGATCGTTACCGTTCACGCCTCGGGCGGGCGGGCGATGATGGAAGATGCCAAGGCCGCCGCGGGCGAGCACTGCAAGGTTGTGGCCGTGACGGTGCTGACCAGCCTCGACGATGGTGATCTCGCCGCGACCGGCGTGGGCGGCACGCCCCACGACCAAGCGATGCGTCTGGCCGACCTTGCCCACTCGGCCGGGCTCGACGGGATCGTCTGCTCGGGCCAGGAAGTTTCCGCCGTCCACCACCAGTGGAAGGACGGGTTTTTCGTCGTTCCCGGCCTGCGCCCGGCCAACGGCAAGCTGGGGGACCAGAAGCGCACCGTCACCCCGCGCGAGGCGCGCGACGGCGGCGCGAGCGTGCTGGTGATCGGCCGCCCGATCAGCCGCGCCGACGATCCTGCCGCCGCCGCGCGGGCAATCGAGGCTACGCTCTGACGCCGGAATTGCTCTCGCGCGCGTTCAGCGGCGCGCAAGCCGCCGGCGGGTACGCCGCCGTGCAAAGGAGCAATGCCATGAAGTCACTTGCCTTTCCGGCCGCACTCGCTTTCTCCGCGATGATCGCGCCAGCCGCAGCCTCTGCGCAGCAGACGCAGTCCGGCCCCGCGATCGCCCCCGGCAGCACGCTGCTGGCGCTCAGCGCCGAGGGCCGCTCGACCCGCGTGCCCGACCTCGCGCTGTTCAGCGCCGGGGTGACCAGCCAGGGCAAGACCGCCGCAGAAGCGATGGCCGCCAATTCGGCCGACATGAACCGGGTGGTTGCCGCGCTCAGGCGCGCGGGCATTGCCGACAAGGACATCCAGACCACTTCGATCAACCTCAACCCGATCTACGGCCAGCCGGTGGTTCGCCCCGACGGGCAGGTGACGCAGGAAGCGCGGATCATCGGCTATCAGGCCAATAACATGGTCAGCGTCCGCCAGCGCGACCTCAAGGGCTTCGGCAAGGTGCTCGATGCGCTGGTCGCGGCCGGCGCCAACCAGGTCAGCGGGCCGAACTTCCAGATGGCCAATCCCGAAGCGGCGCAGGACGAAGCCCGCCTCGCCGCGATCAAGGCCGTGCGCGCGCGCGCGGACCTCTATGCCAGGGCCACCGGCCTGCGGGTGGTGCGGATGGTCTCGATCAGCGAAGGGGGCGGCTACAGCCCGCCCATGCCGGTGATGTACGCCAAGGCGGCGATGGCCGATTCCGCGCCCACGCCGGTTGCGGCTGGCGAGGTCGAATCCGTGATCACCGTAAGCGTCCAGTTCGAACTGGCGCCCTGAACCCGCCCGCGCTAAGCGCGCGGGGCATGGGCAGGCCCTCGATCAAGATCTGCGGCATCAAGGACAGCGCGGCGCTGGGCGCGGCGCTGTCGGCCGGTACGGACCACATCGGACTGGTATTCGTGGCCAAGAGTCCGCGCCACGTCGGGCTGGAAGCAGCCGCCGCCCTGGCCCGCGAAGCTCGCGGGCGCGCGCGCGTCGTCGGCCTGTTCGTAGATCCGGCGATGGCCGAGCTGGAGGCTGCGCACCGGGCGGTCGGGCTCGACGTGATCCAGCTGCACGGGTCCGAATCCGCCTCGTTCGCAGCATCCGTGCGCGGTGCCCTTCAGCGCGAGACGTGGAAGGCGATCGGGGTTCGCACCCGCGCGGATCTGGCCGCCGCGCAGGCCTATGCCGGGGCTGCGGACCGGGTGCTCTACGATGCCAAGCCGCCCGAGGGCGACGCCTTGCCGGGCGGAACCGGCCTCAGGATCGACTGGCGTCTGCTGGCCGGGGTGCAGCATCCGCTCCCCTGGATTCTCGCTGGCGGGCTTGATGCGGACAATGTGGCAGAGGCCATGGCGATCACCGGCGCGGACTTCGTCGATGTATCTTCGGGTGTGGAAAGCGCACGCGGGGTCAAGGATTCAGCGCGGATCGCGGCATTCTGCGCCGCAGCGCTCGGCCAATAGCAAAAGGGCGGCCCGTTGCCGGACCGCCCTCTGCTCGGTGACTTGGTAACGTGGATCAGAACTTGATGCCGACGCCCGCGACCAGCGCGTCCGAACCCGGCTGCAGGTTCCGCTCGAAGTTGTGGCGGTATTCGCCCTTCACGTAGAACTTGTTGCCGAGGCCCTGCTGGACGCCCGCACCGGCGTGCCAGGTGCTTTCGCACAGGTCGCAAGGCTCGGTGGTGTAGCCGCCGTTGGCATAGAGCTTGGTTTCGTTGAACTTCGCGCCGAGACGGCCCGTGAGGCCCCAGGCGACCTTGGTGCCGCTGGTGCCGATCTTGTCGCCCGAGACTTCGACGCCCGCGAAGGCGGAAGTGCCGAGGTCGAAGTCGTAACCGGCAGCAGCGCCCCAGGTGTCCTCGGTGGTGCCATTCGACCAGATCGCGCCGCCGCGCACTTCAAGGCGGGCTTCGTTGGCCAGGGCGGGGGTCGCGAACGCCAGCGAGGCGATCAGCGGGAGGACGAACTTCTTCATGGGAAACTCCTTGGATTCCGTTTGCTTTTTCATTCAGGCCCAGGTCATGGGCTGAGGGGCAGGTAGGGAACGGCTGATTGCCCGTAAATGAACCACGCGTTCAGAAATACCAATCTCCAGAAACACTGTTGCACATTTGCACCACAATATGTCGCATGCGAAGCATTTCCCTGCACTTTCGGGAATGCCTCCAGGGATGAAGGCAGCCCCGAAACGCTGGACTTAGCCGCCCTGCTCTGCCAATCGCCGCAGCCATGACCGCAGCCAATTCCTATCGCACCCAGCCCGACGAGCGCGGGCACTTCGGCCAGTTCGGCGGCCGCTATGTCGCGGAAACGCTGATGCCGCTGATCCTCGACCTCGAGCGGGAATATACCGCCGCCAAGGCCGATCCGGCCTTCAAGGCAGAGTTCGACGATCTGCTTGAGCACTATGTCGGCCGCCCCAGCCCGCTCTATTTCGCACCAAGGCTCACAGAGGCACTTGGCGGCGCACAAGTGTGGTTCAAGCGCGACGAGCTGAACCACACCGGCGCGCACAAGATCAACAATTGCATCGGCCAGATCCTGCTGGCGATCCGCATGGGCAAGACCCGCATCATCGCGGAAACGGGCGCGGGTCAGCACGGGGTCGCCACGGCCACCGTCTGCGCGCGCTTCGGCCTGCCCTGCACCGTCTTCATGGGGGCGACCGACGTGGCCCGACAGGCGCCCAACGTGTTCCGCATGAAGCTGCTGGGCGCGGAAGTCCGCCCGGTCACCGCTGGCGCCGGAACGCTGAAGGACGCGATGAACGAAGCGCTGCGCGACTGGGTCGCCAACGTCCACGATACCTTCTACATCATTGGCACCGCAGCGGGTCCGCACCCCTATCCGGAACTGGTCCGCGATTTCCAGAGCGTGATCGGCAAGGAAGCGCGCGAACAGATGCTGAAGCGCACCGGCCGCCTGCCCGACCTGCTGGTCGCGGCGATCGGCGGCGGCAGCAACGCCATCGGCCTGTTCCACCCGTTCCTTGATGACACCAGCGTCAGGATGCTCGGCGTCGAGGCGGCGGGCTACGGCCTCGACAAGGATCATGCCGCATCGCTCGCGGGCGGACGCCCCGGCATCCTCCACGGCAACAAGACCTACCTGCTGCAGGACGATGATGGCCAGATCGTCGAGGGCCACTCGATCAGCGCGGGCCTCGACTATCCGGGGATCGGCCCCGAACACGCCTGGCTGCGCGACGTCGGCCGGGTGGACTATACCAGCGTCACGGATGACGAGGCGCTGGAAGGCTTCCAGCTGCTCTGCCGCACCGAAGGCATCATCCCCGCCCTGGAACCCAGCCACGCCATCGCCGCCGTCACCAAGGTCGCGCCGACCATGGGCAAGGACCAGATTGTGCTCGTCAACCTGTGCGGGCGCGGTGACAAGGACATCTTTTCGGTGGCCGAACACCTGGGGGTGACGCTGTGACGACCCGCTTCGAACGCGCTTTCGCCAAGGGTCCGGCCCTTGTCACCTTCATCACCGGCGGCGATCCGGCGCCGGATGCCACCCCCGCGATTCTCGACGCGCTGGTCGAGGGCGGCGCGGACGTGATCGAGTTGGGGATGCCTTTCACCGATCCGATGGCCGATGGCCCGGCAATCCAGAACGCCAACATCCGCGCGCTGGAAGCGGGCACCAAGACCGCCGACCTGCTGCGCATCGCCGCCGATTTCCGCAGCCGTCACGCGGACGTGCCGCTGGTGCTGATGGGCTATGCCAACCCGATGACGACTCGCGGCTCCGAATGGTTTGCGGACCAGTGCGCCAGGGCCGGGGTCGACGGGGTGATCTGCGTCGACATTCCGCCCGAGGAGGACCAGGAACTTGGCCCCGCCCTGCGCGCGGCAGGCATTTCGCTGATCCGCCTCGCCACCCCCACCACCGATGCCGCGCGGCTGCCCGCCGTGCTCGAAGGTTCCTCGGGCTTCCTCTATTACGTCTCGGTCGCGGGCATTACCGGCATGCAGCAGGCTGCGCAGGCGAGCATCGAGGATGCGGTGGCCCGCCTCAAGGCCGAGGCGACGATTCCGGTCGCCGTCGGCTTCGGCGTGCGCACGCCCGAGCAGGCCGCCGCGATCGCCAAGGTGGCGGATGGCGTGGTCGTCGGCTCGGCGCTGGTCGATCTTGTTGCCCAGCACGGCAAGGATGCGGCGGGACCGGTGCGCGAGTTGACGCGCGCGCTGGCCGATGCCGTGCATTCGGCACGGATTTAGAGACCTTCGTCATTGCGAGGGGCGCAGCCCTGCGGCAATCCAGGGCCGCGCAAACCGCCCTGGATTGCTTCGCTTCGCTCGCAATGACGATCTTTTTGGATTAAGACGTCCCCATGAGCTGGCTCAACCGCGTTCGCAATTCGCTTCCCTTCGCGCAGAAGCGGGACACTCCCGACAACCTGTGGATCAGCTGCCCTTCGTGCAAGGAAATGCTGTTCACCAAGGAGTACGAGGAGAACCTGTCGGTCTGCCCGCGCTGCGACCATCACGGGCGGATCGGCGCCGATGCGCGGCTGGGGCAGTTGCTCGATCCGGGCTTCACGATCCTCGATTCCCCCAAGGTCAAGGAAGACCCGCTCAAGTTCCGGGATTCGAAGAAGTACCCTGACCGGCTGAAGGCCGCCCGCGCCGCCAATCCGCACCCTGACGCGCTGACCAACGCACTGGGCGCGATTGACGGGAACAAGTGCGTGCTGGGCGTGCAGGACTTCGCCTTCATGGGCGGATCGATGGGCATGGCGGTGGGCGCGGCCTTCGTTGCCGGGGCCGACCGCGCGCTCAAGGAAAAGTGCGCCTATGTCATCTGCACTGCTGCTGGCGGCGCGCGGATGCAGGAAGGCATCCTCAGCCTGATGCAGATGCCCAAGACCACGGTGGCCGTGCGCCGTCTGGCCCAGGCGAACCTGCCCTATATCGTCGTGCTGACCGATCCCACCACCGGCGGCGTCACCGCCAGCTACGCCATGCTGGGCGATGTCCAGATCGCCGAGCCGGGCTGCCTGATCGGCTTTGCCGGCCAGCGGGTGATCCAGGACACGATCCGCGAAAAGCTGCCCGAAGGCTTCCAGCGCGCCGAATACCTGCTGGAACACGGCATGATCGACATGGTGGTCCACCGCCGCGACCTGAAAGCGCGGCTGGCCAGCGTGCTGGATTACCTGACGGCGGCAAAGGCAGCCGCATAACAATCACGCCGGCAAAGCCGGCGACATTCTTCCCCCCTCCCGGCTGCGGGAGGGGCCGGGGGAGGGAATGTTGCGCAGGGCACATGAACAGGCCCTCCCCAAACCCCTCCCGCAAGCGGGAGGGGCTTTCGTGAAAGACTTCGCCATCTCCGACAATCCGCGCGTCCAGGCGCAGCTGGACCGGCTGGGCGCGCTCAGCCTGCCGCAGGGGCGGATCGGGCTGGAGACGATCCATGCCCTGCTGGCGCGGCTGGGCGATCCGCAAAAGGCGCTGCCCCCGGTGTTCCACGTCGCCGGGACCAACGGCAAGGGTTCCACATGCGCCTACCTGCGCGCCATGCTGGAAGCGCAGGGCCTGACCGTCCACGCCGCCACCAAGCCGCACCTCGTGCGCTACAACGAACGCATCCGCGTGGCGGGCCAGCTGATTTCCGACGACCTGCTGGCCGATCTGCTGCGGGAGGTGCTGGACGCCGGGGTCGATCTTTCGCCAAGCTTCTTCGAGGTGACGACGGCGGCAACCTTCCTCGCCTTCCACCGCGTGCCAGCCGATGTCTGCGTGATCGAGGTCGGCCTGGGCGGGCGCTTCGATGCCACCAACGTCCTCGATGGCCAGGCCGCCTGCGGGATTGCCTCGCTGGGGATCGACCACGAAGCCTTCCTGCTCGCTCCGGAACAGGGCGTACCGCAGGAACCGCTGTGCCGGATCGCCTTCGAGAAGGCAGGGATCGCCCGCCTCGGCGTGCCGCTGGTGACGCAGGCCTATCCTGTCGATGTGACCCGCACGGTGATCGAACACGCGATGAAAGTCGGCGCGCGCACCGCGATCCGGGGGCTGGACTGGTTTGCCGAGATTGACGGGGACGGCATTGCCTATCGCGACAGGACGGGCGAACTGGCGCTCCCCCTCCCCACGCTTGCCGGTAGTCACCAGGCCGACAATGCCGCGCTGGCCGTGGCCATGCTGCGTCATCAGTCGCAGGTCGCAGTTTCGCCGCAGGCCATGACCCAGGGCATCCACGCCGCGCGCTGGCCCGCGCGCCTGCAATTGCTGGGCGAAGGACCGCTGACTGCGCTTGCGCCGGGGCGGCGGGTGTGGCTGGACGGCGGGCACAATGTCGACGCGGGGCTGGCGATCGCGCGCTATTTTGCCGGGGCTGCGCCGTTTCACCTGATTACCGGGATGCTGGCAAACAAGGATCCTTCGGCCATCGTCAAGCCGCTCGCCGGGCAATTGCTCAGCCTGTCGGTCGTTCCCGCGCCGGGGCACGAGGCCCATGCGCCACAGGAATTTGCGCCCTTCACCAGCCTGCCGGTGCGCGCCTTTGCCGATGTCCCCGCCGCGCTCGCCGCCCTGCCGCAAGCGGGCGATGTGCTGATCTGCGGCTCGCTCTACCTTGCGGGCGAAGTGCTGCGGCTCAACCGGGAGTTTCCGGACTGATCCGCGCCGCCCGGGCCTGGCGCGCCCATTCGAGCGCAGTCAGCACCACGGCGATCAGGCCCAGCCCGGCAGTCAGGAAGAACACCGGGGCATAGCCGTTCGCGTCAATCTGCGCGCCGATTGCCGCGCGCCCCAGCGAACCGACCAGGAAGGTCAGCGAGGCCAGCAGCGAGAACTGCACCGCCGCGTGGCTGCGCGAGGTGATCGAGGAGAGATAGGCGGTGAACGCGGCCCCGGCGAAGCCGCCCGCCAGGTTCTCCCCCGTGATCGCCAGCAGCAGGCGCGACAGGCGCTCGTCCGATCCGAACTCCGCCGCCAGCCAGTAGAACCCGCTGGCATGGCCGAAGCGGTCGATCCAGACCCCGCCCAGCGCGAGGTCGGCGTAGAGCAGGTTGCTGGCGGCGGAAATCACCGCCGCGAAAACCAGCGTCGCCATGCGCCCGATCACCGTGAAGCTGACGGCCCCCAGCGCGATGCCCGCCATGGTCATGCCCACGCCGAAGAACTTGCTGGCAAAGGCCACCTCGTCGTTCGAATACTTCAGTTCCTGCAGGTAGAACGGCAGGGCGAACGGCCCCCAGACGCTGTCGGTCAGGCGGTAGGTCAGGATGATGCCGAAGACCAGGATCGCTGCCCAGCCGAGCCGCCCGACCAGCTCGCCCAGCGGCTCGATCAGCGCGCGGTAGGCATGGTCGAGCGGGTTGGGCCGCGCCGCTACCGTGCTGCCCTCCCCCGCAAACTTGCCGCTGCGCTGCCAGTGGCCGATCACGGCGGCAATGATGGTCGGCAGGATCACCGTCGCGATGACGATCAGCGGACCCTGGACCTTGATGAAATCGGTCGAACTGGGCCGATCGGCGGGAGCCGCGCCCAGCGAGGCGACCATGAAGGCTATGACGGTGAACAGCGCCCAGCTCCACAGCGCGCCGACCAGCCCCAGCGCGATTGCGCGGACCCTTGGCGGCAGGCCGGCCAGCGCCTGCTCGTGATCGCCGCGCGCCTCGAACGGGGTGTCGGGGGCGAGCCAGCTGGCGACCATGGCCACCAGCATGAAGCAGCCCATGGCGAAATAGACCGCCGGCCAGCCGATCCGCGCCGCCAGCACCAGCGCCAGCGCCCCGCCCATCAGCGTCGCCAGGCGAAAGCCCAGCTGGTAAATTGCCGACAGCACGTCGAGCGTCGCCACCTCGTCCGCCACTTCGACGCGCCAGGCGTCGATCGCGATATCCTGCGTGGCGGCGGCGAAGGCGGCCATGCCCGCCAGCAGCGAGAACCAGCCCAGCGCCGCCTGCGGATCGAGCCGCGACAGGACGATCAGCACCAGTCCGACCAGCGCCTGGATCGGCACCAGCCAGCTGCGCCGCCGCCCCAGCCGCCACAGCCCCGGCAGCCGCACCCGGTCCACCACGGGCGACCACAGGAACTTGAAGGCATAGGCCAGGCCGATCAGCGAAAAGACGCCCATCGTCTCAAGGTTGACGCCCGCCTCGCCCAGCCAGGCATAGAGCGAGCCAAGCAGCAGCACGTTGGGCAGGCCCGCGGCCATGCCGAGCACCAGCATGACCCCGGTCTTGCGGCTGGTAAAGGCGGCGGCGAGCAGCTTCAGAGTGCCCTGCTTCGCCGGATTTTCGCTCGTCATTCCCGCTCCTGCCCGATTCACCGGCACCTTAGCCGCTGCACTGGCCAAGAACAGGCCCTGTGGAAAGTCCGATCGTTCGGCCCTGCCTTTCGCAAATGCGCCGAAGCGGCTAAGGCGCGGCCATGACAAGTCAGGACCAGCCCCGCGAGGGCGACCGCATTGCCAAATTGCTTGCCCGCGCCGGGATCGCCAGCCGCCGCGAGGTCGAGCGGATGATCGCCGAGGGCCGCGTGAAGATCGGCGAGGACGTGGTCACCACCCCCGCCACGCTGCTCACCAGCCTCAAAGGCGTAACCGTCGACGGCAAGGCGGTGAAAGCCCCCGAAGGCGCGCGGTTGTTCGCGTTCCACAAGCCCTCCGGCCTGATCACCGCCGAGCGCGATCCCGGCGGGCGCCCCACCATCTACACCGCGCTGCGTAATGCCCTGCCCCCCGGCACTCCCCGGCTGATGCCGGTCGGGCGGCTGGACATCAACACCGAGGGGCTGCTGCTGCTGACCAACGACGGCGGCCTCAAGCGGGCGATGGAGCTGCCCTCCAGCGGCGTGCCCCGCACTTACCGCGCCCGCACTTTCGGCGACATCAGCCAGGAACAGCTCGAGGCCTTGAGCGAGGGCGTGACGATCGAGGGCATGCATTACGGCTCGATCAACGCCAACATGGAACGCCGCACCGGGCGCAACCAGTGGATCGAGCTGACCCTGACCGAAGGCAAGAACCGCGAAGTGCGCCGCGTGCTGGAACACCTCGGCCTTCAGGTCAGCCGCCTGCTGCGCACCAGCTACGGCCCGTTCGAACTGCTCGACCTGCCGCGGGGCCAGGCGGTGGAAATCCGCGAGGTCGAGGTCGAACGCTTCCGCAAGACGCTGAAGGGCGACGTTTCGCACGAAGCCCCGCGCGCCTCGCATGAACACGCGCGGCTGCGCGTCCAGAAGGCGCGTCGCCGGTGAGGATCATCGCCGGGGACTGGCGCGGCCGCAAGCTGACCGCGCCTGCGGGCGACACCACCCGCCCGACCGCCGACCGCACGCGTGAGACGCTGTTCTCGATGCTGGTCAGCCGGCTCGGCAGTTTCGAGGGGCTGGCCGTGGCCGACCTGTTCGCCGGTTCCGGCGCGCTGGGGCTTGAGGCGCTGTCGCGCGGCGCGGCGCGCTGCACTTTCGTGGAGCAGGACGCGGCGGCGCTGAAGGCGCTGAAGGCCAATGTCGCCGCACTGGAAGCGGGAACGCGGGCGGATGTGCGCGCGTCATCCGTCCTTTCGCTCGGTCCGGCCAAGGAACCGCTCGACCTGCTGCTGCTCGATCCGCCCTATGGCAGCGGCGCGGGCGCGGTGGCGCTCGACAAGCTGCAGCGGCTCGGCTGGATCGGCCCCCCCACCTGGATCAGCCTGGAAACCGCCGTAAACGAAGAGCCGGAGGTCAAGGGGCTGGAAGCCGTGGCCGACCGCAAGGTCGGCAAGGCGCGGCTTACCCTGCTCAGGATGCCGGACGCGCCAGACTGACGCCGATCAGGGTCAGCGCCCCGGCGCCGACCAGCAGCAGCCCGATCGAGCCGCCCATCCCCGCGTTGCTCATCGCCTTGGCGGCCAGCGGCGTCACCGCCCCGCCCAGGATGCCGCCCGCGTTGAACGCCACGGACACCCCGCTGTAGCGCACCGGCACCGGGTAAAGCGTCGGCAGCCAGCCGCCGAGCGGGCCATAGACGAAGCCCATGGTCAGCAGCGCGGCCGACAGCGTCAGGAACACCAGCAGCGCCGAACCGGAAGCGAGGCCGGGGCCGAAGGCGAAGCCGATCGCAATCGTCGCCACGGAACCCCACAGCAGCACCGCGCGGGCGCTCGACTTGTCGGACAGGTAAGCCGCCAGCACGATCCCCAGCGCCAGGAAGCAGTTGGCACCCAGTTGCAGCCCCAGGAACTCCTCGCGCGCATAGCCGAGCGAGCGGGTGCCGACGTCGAGCGCGAAGGCGGTGGAAAGATAGAACAGCGCAAAGCAGGCGACCACGCCCGCGCTGCCCGCCAGCACCGCGCCCCAGTGATCGCGCAGCAGTTTGGCCAGCGGCACGGCGGGCGGCGGCGCGGCTTCCAGCGCGGCGCGGAAAGCCGGGGTCTCGCCGATGTTGAGCCGCACCCACAGGCCGATCCCCACCAGCAGGGCCGAGGCAAGGAACGGCACGCGCCAGCCCCAGCTCAGGAAATCCTCGTCCCCCAGCCACATGCCCAGCAGCAGAAACAGGCCATTGGCGGCCAGAAAACCCACCGGCGCGCCAAGCTGCGGCGCGGAGCCGAAGCGCGATTCGTAGCCCTTGGGCGCGTTCTCCACCGCCAGCAGCGCCGCCCCGCCCCACTCCCCGCCAAGGCCGAAGCCTTGCCCGAAACGCAGCACGCACAGCAACAGCGGCGCGACGAACCCGGCCTGGGCATGGCTGGGCAGGAAGGCGATCAGCAGGGTCGATCCGCCCATGAGCAACAGCGAGGCAACCAGCGTCGCCTTGCGCCCGATCCGGTCCCCGAAATGGCCAAACGCCACCGCCCCCACGGGCCGCGCGAGAAAAGCGATACCGAAGACCATGAAGGCCTGCAGGCCCTGCGCCTCGGGAGAGCTTTGCGGAAAGAACAATTGCCCGAACACCAGCGCCGTCGCCGTGGCGAAGACATAGAAATCGTAGAACTCCACCGCCGTGCCGGTGAGCGAGGCGGTGAGGATGCGCGAATGCTGGCGGTAGGGCGAAGTCATGGCCCGCAGCGATGCGGTGCGGGAACGTTTGCGTCAATGCCCGGCGTGATGCTGCCAGCGGTACCGGATCAAGTCCGGGACCGCTGGCCGATACGAGACCTCCGCGCGCCTAAGGCCGATGCATCTCGCTCGCCGGACGGCCGGGCCAGTGGTCCAGCGGC
>CALMJG010000090.1 GCA_937864195.1 uncultured Novosphingobium sp. | reverse complement strand
TGATCGCGATATCGGCGCGGCTGGGCTCGGGCGAGCCGGAGGGGTGATTGTGGACGAGGATCAGCGCGCTCGCGCCGATTTCAAGCGCCTTCTTCACCACCTCGCGCGGATGGATCGCGGCCTCGTCGACCGAGCCGTCGCCGACCAGGTGATCGAGGATCAGGCGGTTACGCACGTCGAGATAGAGTACGCGCACCCGTTCGTGGTTGAGGTGGGCCATGTCGATCGTCAGGTAGTCGATCAGCGCCTGCCAGCTGCCCAGAACCGGCTGCTCCTGCACGACCGTGCGGGCCAGGCGGCGCGCGGCGATGGCCACGATCCTGAGCGCGGCAGCGCTGGTCTCGCCCATGCCGGGGTGCCTGGACAGCGCTGCGGCATCGGCGTTCAGCACTCCGGCAAGGGTGCCGAACCGGCGCAGCAGCGCCTTGGCCAGCGGCTTCACGTCCTTGCGCGGGATGGCCAGCATCAGCAGGTATTCGATCAGCTCGTGGTCAGCCAGCGCGTCGGCCCCGCCGCCCAGCATCCGCGCACGCAGACGGGCGCGGTGGCCCGCTCCGTCGTGCGCCGGCGCGCCTCCGGAAACGGCCTCGCGGGAACTTCCACCATTGGACAGGGGTAGTTCATCCATCTGCCTCCATTGCCTTTCCCTCGGCAAGGGCGCAAGTGTGGGACAATGCTCGACAGCGAAAGCGAGGAACCCGTTCCGGGGCAGCAGGAGCCCGAGGACGCCGAAATTCGGCCGCGGCGCAGCAGGCGCTGGCGGGTGCTTGGCGTGCTCGGCGGGATTTCGCTGGTCGCGCTCGGGATCGTCTGGACCCAGCGGGTGCAGATCGCCGACCGGATCATTGCCGGCCAGCTGCGCGGCTACGACCTTCCGGCAACCTACAGGATCGAGTCCGCCGGGCCTCGGCAGGAAGTCCTGACCAACATCGTCATCGGCGATCCGCGCCGCCCGGACATGACCATCGAGCGGGCCGAGGTCTATATCGAGCCGACCTTCGGCCTGCCCGCCATTGGCCGGGTCAAGCTGGTCCGTCCGCGGCTCTACGGCACCTACCGCGATGCGAAGGCCAGCTTCGGCGTGCTCGACAAGCTGTTGTTCGCCAAGAGCACCCGCCCGCCCGGGCTTCCCGACCTGAACCTCGAACTGGTGGATGCCCGTGCCCGGTTCGACAGTGATTTCGGAGTGATCGGGATCAAGGCCGAAGGGCGCGGCAATCTCAAGGACGGATTCAAGGGACTGGTTGCGGCCGTGGCTCCCACCCTCTCGGGCAGTGGCTGCAGCGGGCAGGGCCTGTCGCTCTACGGCAATGTCGATACGGCGGACGGCAAGGCCCACTTCACCGGTCCGCTGCGCAGCGCCTCGCTTGGCTGCCCGGATCAGGGCCTGTCGCTGGCGAGCGCCAGTGCCGCGCTGGACGTCACCGCCACGGCCGCGTTCGACGGGCTTTCCGGCAAGCTCGGCCTGACCAGCGGCGCACTCGGTTGGGATGGCGCGCGCGTTCAGGGACTGGCCGGCGGCGGCGACTTCACACTGCGGGCCGGGGACGTGACGGCACGCTATCGCCTGGAAGGCCGGGGCCTGGCCAGCAGCGCGCTTGGTGCGGAGCGGATGCTCGTGGAAGGAATGGTCCGCAGCCGCGACCGGTTCGCGCGCCTTGAGAGCGAGGGTACGCTCGAAGGTCATGCCGTTGCTCCGGGCAAAGGCCTCGATACGGCGCTGGGCGGGCTGGTCGAATCGGGGAAGGGCACGCTGCTCGCCCCGCTTGCGGCGCAATTCCGGCAGGGCCTTGCGCGCGAGGCGCCCGGGAGCCGGCTCGCCGCGAGCTACACGCTCCGTCAGGGCGGACAGCTGGCGACGCTGGTGATCCCCAGCGCCGTGCTGACGGGGCGCAGCGGCGCCGATCTCCTCAGGCTGACGCGGACCGAAGTGATGCTGGGGGGGCGCACCGGCCCGCGCCTGTGGGGCAATGTGGTCACCGGCGGCCCCGGCATCCCCTCGATCGAAGGACGGATCGAGCGGCAGGGCGCCGGACGCGCCACGGCGCGGCTCCGCATGGCCGAATATCGCGCCGGCGATGCTCGCCTGGCCCTGCCGGAACTGGTGCTGGTGCAGGAGAGCGGCGGCGCCATCGGTTTTTCCGGGCGCGCCGAGTTGAGCGGCCCGCTGCCCGGGGGGCGGATCGATTCGCTGGTGGTGCCGATCGACGGGATCTGGTCGCAAGGCGCGGGTCTCGCAGCCTGGCGGCGCTGCACCCCGCTGCGCTTCGCCGCGTTCAAGGTGGCCAGCCTGCAGCTCGATCGCCGTGAATTGACCGTGTGTCCGGGACGGGAAGGGGCGATCCTGCGCAGCGATGCGCGCGGCCTGCGAATCGCCGGCGGCACCGCTGGATTCGCCCTGGGGGGGCGGCTCGGCGCGACCCCGATCCAGCTCACGTCAGGCCCGGCCGGGTTCGCTTGGCCGGGAGTGCTGGCGATGCAAGGGGTAGGGGTCAGGCTGGGTGATCCCGCTGCGCCGACCACCCTGCAGATTGCCCAGCTCAAGGGTAGCCTGGGAAGTGCGATGCAAGGCACTTTCTCCGGCGCCGAGTTCCGGATGGCCGCCGTGCCGCTGGACGTGCTGGACGGTGCGGGGAACTGGCGGTTTGCGGGCGGGAAGCTCGATCTGGCCGGCGCGACTCTGCGGGTCGAGGACCGGCAGGTGGACGACCGCTTCCGCCCGCTGGTGGCACGCGATGCTTCGCTCAGCTTTGCGGGCAACAGCTTGACCGCGCTTGCCCTGCTGCGCGAGCCGAAGAGCGACCGCCCGATCGTCGAGACGCGGATCGTACACGATACTGCCACCAGTGCGGGACGGGCCGATCTGTTCGTGCCGGGAATCGTGTTCGACCGCCAGCTTCAGCCCGACACGCTCTCTACCCTGGCGCTCGGCGTGATCGCCAACGCTCGCGGCACCCTGACCGGAACGGGCGAGATCGCCTGGAACGCGGCACGAGTCACCAGCAAGGGCCGCTTCAGTACCGACGGGCTGGATTTTGCGGCCGCGTTCGGTCCTGTGAAGGGCACCCGCGGCACGGTCGTCTTCACCGATCTGATCGGGCTGGTTACGGCGCCTGACCAGCGCCTGAAAATCGCCTCGATCAATCCCGGGATCGAGGTGGTGGACGGCGAGGTTTCCTTCGTGCTCGAAGGCAATGGCGTTCTGGCAGTCAATGGTGCGAAATGGCCGTTCGTCGACGGCACGCTGGAGCTTCTGCCCACCCGCATGGTGTTCGGTGCGGCGGAAGTGCGGCGCTACACGCTGCGGCTTCAGGGTGCGGATGCGGCAAAGTTCATCCAGCAGCTCGATCTGGGCAATCTCACGGCCAACGGCGTGTTCGATGGCGATCTGCCGCTGGTGTTCGACGAGAACGGCGGGCGGATCGAAGGCGGGATGCTCGCATCGCGGCCCGGCGGCGGCAATCTCTCCTATGTCGGCGAACTGACCTACAAGGACCTTTCGCCGATGGGCAACTTTGCCTTCCAGACACTGCGCTCGATCGACTACCGCAAGATGACCATCGGCATGGACGGTCCGCTGGAGGGCGAACTCGTCACCCGCGTGAAGCTGACCGGGGTGACCCAGGGCGTCGGGGCCAAGCGCAACTTCATCACCCGCCGGTTCGCCAAGCTGCCGATCCAGTTCAACATCAACATCCGCGCGCCGTTCCAGAAACTGATCGGATCGTACAAGTCGATCTACGATCCCACGTACATTCGTGACCCACGCACTCTGGGCCTGATCGATGCGCAGGGCCGCGCCGCAGTCCCGCCGGGAACGCCCGGGCGCAATCCGGATCCACCGAAAGCCGGAGATATTCAGCCTCCAGTCACCAGGGATAGGCCATGAACAGCGATGAATTGACCAACCGCGCCCGGGCTGCGACAACCCTGACCATGCAGGTCAGGCAATCCGGGAAACGATGGTCGGCCCGGCGCAGGGTAATGGCGCTGGGGGTGTTGGCGGGCTGCGCGGTAGCGCTCGGCGGGTGCATTTCCATAAATGCGCCGGACAAGCCGATCGTGATCGAGCTCAACATCAACATCAAGCAGGAGGTCGTTTATCGTCTCGCGGCGGATGCCGGGAACACGATCGAGGAAAACTCCGGGATCTTTTGAAGGACTTGAATCATGTTGCTGCGTGAATCCCGCCTGAAGCACCGCCCCTTGGCCCTGGCTGCCGGGGCGCTGTCTCTGGCCTTGCTGTCGCTGTCCGCGCCGGCTGCCGCCCAGCAGCGCGACCCGGCCTATGCCGATGCCCGCGCCAAGGGCGAAGTGGGCGAGAAGGCCGACGGCTACCTTGGCTTCCCGACCCCGCCCAGCGCCGCAGTGAAGCGGCTGGCCGACGACATCAACATCAAGCGCAAGAACATCTACGCGGACAAGGCGCAGGCCAACGCCGCGACGGTGGAGGAATATGCCTTCACCGCCGGATGCCTTGCGATCCTGCGCACGGTCCCGGGCGAGAAGTACCAGGCACCCGACGGTTCCTGGCGGACCCGCACTGCCGAGCCGCCGCTGCGCAGCGAACTGTGCCCCAAGGTCAACTGACCGGCTGGAAATGGCCATCACGGGCCTTCCCGCACGCAGGGTGCGGGGAGGCCTTTTCGTATCCATGGCTGCACCGTTTCCTATCGGTTGACTCAGGTGCGGGGGCTGCCTAAGGGAGCGGCGCCCTCGGCGGGCAACCGTTGCCCGTGCCGCGATCCGATTGAAGGAGCATGGCATGAGCGACGAGAAGCCAGCCCGAGACTCCCTTGGCGAGGATGCGCGAATCGACGCGCTCGAAGAGCGGCTCAGGGCCGCACGCGAGCGGGAAGAGGAACGCACTCGCTCAGCGGCAGGCGCAGAGGCCGATGCGAATTATCGCATGGGCAACCGCGTTCTGGCAGAGCTGATCGGGGGGATCGGCGGCGGTGCGTTCATCGGCTGGGTCATTGACTGGGCCGCCGGAACCTCGCCCTGGGGTCTGTTGGTGGTGATGGCCCTCGGGATCATCGTTGCCTTCAGGAGCATTATCCGGATTTCCACCCGGCGTCCCGATTGAACCCCATTTCCGGGGGCATGAAGGGCGCTGGCGTGCATATGACGCAAGCGAGGGCAGGACGCGTGGCAGCCGAACAGGCAAAAGTCGATCCGATGCACCAGTTCACGATCGAGCCGATGTTCGGCACCGATCACTGGTCGATCGCGGGCTACAACATCGCCTTCACCAACTCCGCGCTGTGGATGGCGATTACCGTCGTCGCGCTGCTGGTGTTCGTGGCGGGTGGCAACAAGCGCCAGCTGGTCCCCGGCCGCTGGCAGATGGCGGTCGAAAGCCTGACCGGCTTTATCGACAACCTGCTGGCCGCCAATGTCGGCCCGGCTGGCAAGAAGTATGTTCCGTACATCTTCTCGCTGTTTTCGTTCATTCTTTTCGCGAACCTGCTGGGTCTGGTGCCGCTGGCGCTGATCCCGGGTCTGCATCCCTTCACGCCGACGAGCCACTTCACGGCGACCGGCGTGCTGGCGATCCTGTCGTTCTCGATCGTGCTGATCGTGGGCTTCTGGCGCCATGGGTTCCACTTCTTCTCGCTGTTCGTGCCGCACGGCACGCCGATCTGGCTGCTCTGGCTGATCCCGTTCATCGAGCTGATCTCGTTCCTCGTCCGCCCGTTCAGCCTCGCGCTGCGACTGTTCGTGGCGATGATGGCCGGTCACGTCCTGCTCGAAGTGCTGTCGAGCTTCGTGATCGACAGCTCGAACTCGGGCCTGCTGTGGGGCACCGTGGTCGGCATTCCCAGCTTCGTCCTGATGGTCGCGATCTCGGCGCTTGAGCTGCTGGTCGCCGGCATCCAGGCCTACGTCTTCGCGCTGTTGACCTCGCTGTATCTCAACGACGCCGAGAATCTTCACTAAGTTTGCCGTTCAACCAACAGAATTACTGAGAAAAGGAGTTTTCACATGGAACCTGCAAGCGCCAAACTGATCGGTGCTGGTCTCGCTGCCATCGGCGCCGGCATGGCCGCCATCGGCGTGGGTAACGTCTTCGGTTCGTTCCTTGAGAGCGCGCTGCGCAATCCGGGTGCCGCTGACGGCCAGCAGGGCCGCCTGTTCATCGGCTTCGCGGCCGCGGAACTTCTCGGCCTGCTCTCGTTCGTCGTCGCGATGATCCTGATCTTCGTCGCCTGACGTAACCAGACCGACTGATTATCCGGCTGGCGGCCCTCCGTTCGGGAGGGCCTGCCAGCCGGACAAGACCGGACGCCACGATGCCTCAAATTTCGCAGCTTGCCGCGACGTACTCCAGCCAGATTTTCTGGATGCTGCTGTTCTTCGGCTTCATTTTCTTCGTCATTGGCCGGGGCATGGTTCCCAAGGTGATGGCGACCGTCGAAGTGCGTGACAAGCAGATCGCCAGCGATCTTGCGGCAGCAGAGGCGGCGCGCGCCGCCGCCAACGCCGAGGAAGAGGCTTGGCGCAGCCAGGCCAACGCCCAGCGGGCCGAGGCCCAGGCGGTGATCGCCAAGGCCAAGCAGGAAGCTGCCAAGGCCAGCGAAATCAGCCTTGCCGAAGCCAACAGCCGCATTGATGTGCGACTGAACGAAGCTGAAGCCCGGATCGGGGAAGCGCGTGCGCAGGCCCTGAAGGACATCGAAGCGCTCGCGGCCGAGGCTGCTGGCGACATCGTCTTGCGCCTTGCCGGCGTGAAGGTCGATGCCAAGGCGGCCGCCGCCGCCGCCAAGGAGGCGCTCAATGCTTGATCTTCGTCTCCTCGCCGAAGCCGCCGCCGAGCATGGCGCGGAAGCCGCGGGCCATGCTGAACCGGTAGCCTTCGGGTTCGTCGGCCCCGGCATGTGGGTCGCGCTGTCGATGACCGCGCTGATCCTGATCATGATCTGGAAGAAGGTTCCCGGCCTGGTCACTTCCGGCCTCGACTCGTCGATTGCTGAAATCCGCAAGCAGCTCGACGAAGCCAAGGCCCTGCGGGCCGAGGCGGAGGCCCTGCGCGGCGAATATGCCGCGAAGATTGCCAACGCCGAAAAGGACGCGGCCGAAATGCTGGCCCACGCCCGCAGCGAAGCCGATGCCATCGTTGCCAAGGCCACTGATGATACCACGGCGCTGATCGCTCGCCGCGAGAAGATGGCCGAAGACAAGATCGGTGCTGCCGAGCGTGGGGCAGTTGCGGAATTGCGCGCCAAGGCGGCTGCAGCCGCTGCAACTGCGGCGCGCGGGCTGATTGCTGCCAACCACGATGCCAAGGCCGACAAGGCGCTGGTCGACGACGCTATTGCGGGGCTCTGAGCTTCCGCCACGGGCTGGAGAGGGGAAAGGGCGGCTTGCGGGCCGCCCTTTTTCGTTCCGGCTGGCGGGAACCATGCCGTTGTCCCGGTGCAGGCCGGGATCGGTCGCTTAAAAGCGTAACGTGATCCCGGGCTTGACCCGGGATCGCTGGCGGGGTGTGGGAGGCCTCGCGCTTGCCAGCGACTGAGCCCGGGACGACGGATTGGCGCTCGGCTCCGCCGCCGCGCCTCAGCTTCCCGGCTCGAACACCACCTTGCCGACGATTTCCCGCGCAGCCATCGCGGCGAATCCCTCGTGCCAGCGGCTGAGCGGCAGAATCCGGTCGATATGCGGGCTCAGGCGTCCATCTGCTGCGAGCGTCGCCACAGCTTCTCGAATCGCCCGACCGCGATCCGGAAAGCGCCGGGCGTATTCCCCGGCACGGACGCCGACGACCGAGAAGCCCTTGATCAGCGGGATGTTGGTCGAAATGTCGGCAATTCTTCCGCCCGCGAAACCGATCACAAGCAGTTTGCCGCCGAAGGCCACGCAGCGAGTGCTTTCATCGAAGACGTCGCCGCCCACCGGATCGTAGACCAGGTCGCACAACGCTCCGTCGGTGATGGTGGCGACCTGTTCGCGAAATCGCCCATTGGCCAAGATAACCGCGTCGGCATCGCTGGCGGCCTTCAGGCGCTCGACCTTGTCCGGCGAGCCGCTGGTGGCGATGACGTGGGCGCCCAGCCGCTTCGCCAGTTCCACCGCCGCCAGCCCGACACCGCCGCTTGCGCCGTGGACCAGCACCCATTGCCCGGCCTTGAGGCCGCCGATCTCGACCAGCCCGGTATAGGCCGTGCCATAGGCTGCGCCCAGCGCGGCGGCCGCGGGAAAGTCGATGCCGTGGGGCATTCGCGTGATGGCTCGCTCCGGCAGGGTGGCATATTCTGCGAAGCCGCCGGTCTTGTTGCCGCCATAGACCCGGTCGCCCACCGCGAATTCGCTGCCGGGATCGGCCTGGACCACTTCGCCTGCCAGTTCCATGCCGGCTACGTAAGGCAGGTCGGGTTTGAACTGGTAGCCGCCCGTGGTCATCAGCAGGTCCGGGAAGTTGAGCGAGGCGGCGCGGACCCGCACCAGGACTTCACCGGCAGCGCGCACGGGGATTGGCCTCTCGGTGAGGGCGCAGCCGGCGAACTCCGGTGCAAGCGAGCTGACTTCAAGCGCCTGCATCACGGTCAGAAGCTGTCCTTGGCTGCCCGCATCGCGGCAAAAGTGGCCACCGCGTTGCCCGGATGGCCCCAGCGCGCCTGGAGGTCGGGATCGTCGGCCCGCAGGAACGGATTGGCCTTGAGCTCGCGCGCCAGGGTGGTCGGCACGGTCGGCTTGCCCTCGGACCGCAGCGCCGCGACCCGCGCGGCATAGGCGGCGAGTTCCGCATTATCAGGATCGGCATGCACCGCGAAACGGGCATTCGACGCAGTATATTCGTGCGCGCAGTAGAGCAGGGTTTCGGCCGGCAACGTCTTCAGCCGGGCCAGCGTGGCCCAGAATTGCTCCGCCGTGCCTTCGAACATCCGCCCGCAGCCCAGGGCGAACAGCGAATCGCCGACGAAGGCCAGGCAGGCCTCCGGCAGGTGGTAGGCGATATGGCCCATGGTGTGCCCGCCCACGTCGATCACCAGCGCCTCGAAATCGCCAAGCGCGACGATTTCGCCAGGAGCCACGAAACGGTCGACGGCTGCCGTGCGCTCGGCCTCTGCGGCAGAGGCGATCACGGTGCATCCGGTTGCGGCCTTGATCGCGGCGTTGCCGCCCGCGTGGTCCGGGTGCCAGTGTGTGTTCCAGATCTGGGTGATCTGCCAGCCCTTGTGGCCTGCCTCGCGCAGGTAGGCTTCGGCATCGGGGGTGTCGATGCAGGCCGTTTCGCCGCTTGCGGGGTCGTGCAGCAGGTATCCGTAATTGTCGGACAGGCACGCGAACTGGTGAACTTCAAGCATTGGGGGTCTCTCCCGTCCTCACCGGTTCTGATGGCGAGGTCCGTGTGTAATTGGCCGCGCCGACAAGATAGACCCCGACGCACCACAGCCACAAGCCCGCTTCGCGCGGCGCGTCGTGACCACCAAGCAGGCCCAGTTCCACGATCAGGGCAAGCAGCAGCAGGAACAGCCGCCGGTCATATCCGTAAAGGTTGAACCAGCGCGTGCGCATCGGTCCGGAATTGAGCGCGCCGGGGTCGGGCAAGGCGGGTCCGCCGTCGGTCAGGCTGGTCTTGTTGATCACCCAGACCATCCGGGCAAGCCCCAGGGCAAGACCGGTGACGGCAAGCGGGACGCCGACCATCAATGCCGGCAGGCTGAGCAGGCCTGGCCTGCCGGCGATCACGGGCATCGCCGCGATCGAGCTGTACGCTACCCATGGGGCGGCACGGGCGGGGGGATCGAGGAAGGCGCGGAACCACATCGGGGCGATGATGCCCCGGTGCGGGCATACAGGAAAGCAAAAGCCCGCCCGGATCGCTCCGGACGGGCCTTTGATGGTCTGGCCGTCCCGGGCCGGGGCCCGGGATGGCGACTTGTGCTTACTTCTTGGCCTTGAGCGCGGCGCCCAGGATGTCGCCCAGCGAGGCGCCGGCATCCGACGAACCGTACTGTTCGACCGCTTCCTTCTCCTCGTGGAGCTGGCGGGCCTTGACCGAGAAGTTCGGCTTCTTCGAGCGGTCGAAGCCGATGACCATGGCGTCGAGCTTCTGGCCGACCTGGAAGCGGTCCGGACGCTGCTCGTCGCGGTCGCGGCCAAGGTCGCTGCGCTTGATGAAGCCGGTCGCGCCGTCGTCGCCAGCCTGGACTTCCAGGCCGCCGTCGCGGACTTCGAGAACGGTCACGGTGACCACCTCGTTCTTGCGCAGGCCGCTGGCCGCAGCCGAAACGCCGGCCGCCGGAGCGCCCTTTTCAAGCTGCTTCATGCCGAGGCTGATGCGCTCCTTGTCGACATCGACGTCGAGCACGATGGCCGAAACCTGCTCGCCCTTGCGGTGCAGGGCCAGCGCGTCCTCGCCCGAGATGCCCCAGGCGATGTCCGACATGTGGACCATGCCGTCGACGTCGCCGTCGAGGCCGATGAACAGGCCGAACTCGGTCGCGTTCTTGACTTCGCCTTCGACGGACGAACCGACCGGGTGCTTCTCGGCGAAGGCTTCCCAGGGGTTCTGCTGGGCCTGCTTGAGGCCGAGGCTGATGCGGCGCTTGTCGCTGTCGACTTCCAGCACCAGCACGTCGACTTCCTGCGAGGTCGAGACGATCTTGCCGGGGTGGACGTTCTTCTTGGTCCAGGACATTTCCGAAACGTGGACCAGGCCTTCGATGCCCGGCTCCAGCTCCACGAAGGCGCCGTATTCGGTGATGTTGGTGACGGTGCCGCGCAGCTTGGCGCCGACCGGGTACTTGGCGGCGACGCCTTCCCACGGATCCGATTCCAGCTGCTTCATGCCCAGGCTGATGCGCTGGGTGTCCTGGTTGATGCGGATGATCTGGACCTTCACGGTGTCGCCGATGGCGATCACTTCGTTCGGGTGGTTGACGCGCTTGTAGCTCATGTCGGTGACATGGAGCAGGCCGTCGATGCCGCCCAGGTCAACGAACGCACCGTAATCGGTGATGTTCTTGACCACGCCGTCGATGATCTGGCCCTCGGCGAGGTTCTGGATCAGGCCCGAGCGCTGTTCGGCGCGGGTTTCTTCCAGAACGGCGCGGCGCGAAACCACGATGTTGCCACGGCGGCGGTCCATCTTGAGGATCTGGAACGGCTGCGGCACGTCCATCAGCGGCTGCACGTCGCGGACCGGACGGATGTCGACCTGCGAGCCGGGCAGGAAGGCCACGGCGCCGTCGAGGTCGACGGTGAAGCCGCCCTTGACGCGGCCGAAGATCACGCCTTCGACGCGCTTGCCTTCGCCGAATTCGTTCTCGAGCTTGTCCCAGGCGGCTTCGCGGCGGGCGCGGTCGCGGCTGAGCATGGCTTCGCCATCGGCGTTCTCGACGCGGTCGACATAGACCTCGACTTCATCGCCGACCTTCAGGCCGTGGGGCTGGCCCGGCTGGGCAAATTCCTTGAGTGCGACGCGGCCTTCGCTCTTGAGGCCGACGTCGATCACCGCCTTGTCGCCTTCGATCGCGGTGATGGTGCCCTTGACGACGCGGCCTTCGAAACCGCCGTCGGCAGCGCCGCCGAGCGATTCGTCAAGGAGAGCCGCGAACATGTCGCGGGTGGGGGTGGCAGAAGATGCCATGGATTGAGTTTCCTCGTTCATCGGTGTTTCCGGCCAGGCGGTTTTTCCGCCGGTCTTTCTCCGCTGCCGGCACCATGCCGGACGCGGGCCAAAGGGCCGAACTGCCAAGGGAGCCGGATGCCGCCCAGGGCGCCCACTCGGGGCAGGCCCGGGCAGACCGGCGGCCCCTAGGCCAGATACCCCGTGAGCGCAAGGAAATTCGGGGTTTTCCTGAACGGGTGGACACAGTGGACAGTGTCCTGAAGGGATCTGTCCGGTGGCGGCCGGAGGGGCTGACGGCGTGTGGTTGGGGGCGGGGCGCGGTACATCCCGCCGGTTTATCGCAGGGCGGGGTCTGTAGGACAGCGCGGGTTGCAGGTCTGGCTTCCGAAGCTCGTTCCGGCCTTCCAACCACGTCGCCCATCCGCATCGTCATGCTGAACTTGTTTCAGCATCCATGGCGCCACAAGCCCGGCGCGACATTAGTCATCGAACCGCGCGGTTTGCTCGCGAAGTCACCTGCGGTCCCGGGGGCACGTTGGATGCTGAAACAAGTTCAGCATGACGGTGGCTGGGAGGGGGTAGCGAAGGAAGCGCGCGGGTAGGGCCGCGTTGTCGCGCCCCTCAGATCGCCGGCTTGTACCCCGGCTTGCGCAGGGTCAGCATGTAGTCCGCCAGATTGCTGATTTCGGTGCGTTCGACCTTGAACTGCATGGCTTCGGGATAGTTGTGCGAATCGGTCAGGAACCGGCGCAGCGTGGTGCGGGTCAGGCCGGGCTGGTTGGCGATATCCTCGAAGCTGGGCGATTCCGGATTGGGCGAGCCCGCGTTGGCGGTCACCCCGTGGCAGGCGGCGCAGCGGTCCTGCGCGAAGGCGAGGCCCTTGGCCACGCGCGCGGCATGGGCCGCCTGCGCCGTGCCGCGCTTCGTCGCGGCCTCTCCGGGGGCGACGATCAGGGCGGCAGTGGCGATCAGGGCGGCGCTGGCGAGAAACGACTTCATCGCCAGGGGGCTATCACCCCAGCCGCGCCTGCGCCAGCCGGATCGCCTCGGCAATGGCCGCGTCCTTGCCCAGATCGCTGGTGTCCAGCAGCACGGCATCTGCGGCAGCAACCAGCGGCGCTTCGGCGCGCGTGCTGTCGCGCAGGTCGCGCGCCTCCAGATCGGCGGCGATTTCAGCGAAGGTGACGGCGCGGCCCGAAGCTTGCATTTCCTTGAAGCGCCGCTCCGCCCGCGCGGGCACGCTGGCGATGACGAACAGCTTCACTTGCGCCTCGGGTGCGATCACCGTGCCGATGTCACGCCCGTCCAGCACCGCGCCGCCCGGTTGCATGGCGAAGGCGCGCTGGCGTTCATAGAGCGCGTGGCGTACCTCGGGGTGGACCGAAACACGGCTGGCGAGCCCGCCGCTCGCCTCGCTGCGGAGTTCAGGATCGTCCAGCAGCGAATCGGGAAAGGCGCAGGCCGCCAGCGCGTCGGCCGGATTGCCCGGATCGCCGCCATTGACCGCGCATTGCCGCCCGACCGCGCGGTAGAGCAGTCCGGTGTCGAGATGCGGCAGGCCGAAATGGGCGGCGAGCGCCTTGGCAATAGTGCCCTTGCCCGAGGCGGTCGGGCCGTCGACGGCGATGATCATGCCTGCTTCCCCCGTTCGCGAAACGCCTTGGCCAGCCCCCAGATCGCGATCGCTGCCCAGAACCCTTCGAGCACCAGCGAGGCGACGTTGGTGTTGACCAGCAGCGAGACGGTCAGCAGTGCCGCACCGGCCAGGTTGGTGCCGTGCTGGAGAAAGGGATTGGCCGCCTGTGCATGGGTGGCATAGGCATAGGCGAAGATGATGCAGGCCATGCCGGCGAAGCCGAAGGCATTCGCGACGGTTTCGTTCATCCCGTCAGGCCTTCCAGCAGGGCTTCGAACTGGGGGAAACTGGTGGCGATCGGGCGCGTATCGTCGACCTCCACGCCCGCGCGGCTGGCAAGGCCCGCCACGGCCATGCTCATCGCGATGCGGTGGTCGAGATGGGTGGCAATCGCGCTGGCCGTGCCGGGGAGGGGATCCCCGCCGGTGCCTTCGATGGTCAGGCCGTCCTCCTGCTCCCACAGGCGCACGCCGGCAGCGGAGAGGGCCTGGGCCATGACCGACAGGCGGTCCGATTCCTTGACGCGCAGCTCGTCCAGCCCGGTGGTGACGGTGGTGCCCTCCGCCAGCGCGGCGGCGACGAACAGCACGGGGAACTCGTCGATCATGCTGGGGGCCAGGGCGGGATCGACCGCGATGCCTTTCAGCTGCGAATGCCGTACGCGCAGGTCGGCAACCGGCTCGCCGCCGACTTCGCGGGCGTTCAGCTCCTCTATGGAGCCGCCCATTGCCCGCAGCACTTCGACCAGACCGGCGCGGGTGGGGTTGAGGCCGACGTTCTCGATGACGAGGTCGCTGCCCGGCACCACCAGCGCGGCGACCATGAAGAAGGCGGCGGAGGACGGATCGCCCGGAACCTCGATCACCTGCGGTTTCAGGTCAGCCTCGCCGCGAATCCGGATCACGCGGGTGCCGTCCGATTCGACATCGACCGTCAGCTCCGCGCCGAAACCGCGCAGCATCCGCTCGGAATGGTCGCGGGTCGGGATCGGCTCGATCACCGTGGTGACGCCGGGGGTGTTGAGCCCGGCGAGCAGGACGGCGCTTTTTACCTGGGCCGAGGCGACCGGCAGGCGGTATTCGATCGGCACGGCGGGGCAGGCGCCGCGCAGCATCAGCGGCAGGGTGCCGCCGGGACTGGCGGTGAAATCGGCGCCCATCCGGCTCAGCGGGTCAATCACCCGGCCCATCGGCCGCTTCGACAGGCTGGCATCGCCAATGAAGCTGGCGGTGATGCCGTGGCTGGCGATCAGGCCCATCAGCAGCCGCGTGGACGTGCCGGAATTGCCCATGTCGAGCGCCTGGCCAGGCTGGAGCAGGGCGCCCACGCCGACGCCGTGGACGCGCCATTCGCCGCTGCCGGTGCGCTCAACCTCAGCCCCCATCGCCCGCATCGCGGCGGCGGTGGCCAGCACGTCCTCGCCCTCCAGCAGGCCGGTAACGCGGGTTTCGCCCACGGCCAGCGCACCCAGCATGATCGAGCGGTGGCTGATCGACTTGTCGCCCGGCACCCGGATCGTGCCGCGCAGCGGCGCTCCCGGCAGGAAGCGGCGCGGGCGCATGGCGGAGGGATCGGCGCTGGACACGGGGCTGGGGTCTTTCCGGGACAGGGGGCGGCAAATGCGCGCGGCTTTTGACAGCGGGCGCGCGCTATGGCAAGGCGCGCGCCGCGCTGGACATGGCGCTCGCCGTCTCCAATAGTAAGCTGTGAATTTACGCCCGGGCCCCGGCCCACGGGCAGCATCGAGGAATTGACATGGTCAAGGCTGAATGGGGCGCCAAGCATGGCTGCCCGAAATGCGGCACCCGCTTTTACGATCTGGGCAAGGACGATCCGATCACCTGCATCGAATGCGGCTATGCCTGGCATGCCGAACCGGTGCTGAAGTCGAAGCAGCCGATTCCCTATGAGGAAATCCAGAAGGAAAAGGTCGAAGTCGTTGAAGACGGCGATCTGGCCGATGCCGATCTGGACATCGACGATGACGGCGATTCGCCGGACAACGACGTCGATCTGGGCGGCGACGACGATCTTGGCGTCGGTCTGGATTCGGATGGCGACGGCGACGATAATTAATCGAAATATCCCCTTGCCAAGGTGGAACGACCCCTCTAGAGGCGGCGTCCCGACCACGAGGAAGGGGTTGAGGTTGGCCTCCCAGGGCTGACCAAGATGAATGGAATGGGGCCTTAGCTCAGCTGGGAGAGCGCCTGCATGGCATGCAGGAGGTCAGCGGTTCGATCCCGCTAGGCTCCACCATTCATACATGATGTTGAGGACTTGTTCTTCACGCTGGCCGGCGAGGTTTCGCCCGCCGGCGTTTTTCGCGTTGAGGTAGCGTTCCGAATGTTTGACGCACTGTCCGATCGGCTTGGCAATGTCTTCGACCGCCTGCGCGGCCGCGGTGCGCTGTCGGAGCAGGACGTCCGCGAGGCGATGCGCGAAGTGCGAATCGCGCTGCTGGAAGCCGACGTTGCCCTGCCGGTGGTGCGCCGCTTCGTCGACGAGGTTACCGAACAGGCCGTCGGCCACAACGTCCTGCGCTCGGTCACGCCGGGCCAGCAGGTCGTCAAGATCGTCAACGACGCGCTGGTCGAGATGCTGGGCGGCCAGGATACGCCGGGCCTGGATCTGAATGCCGCGCCGCCGGTGGTGATCATGATGGTCGGCCTGCAGGGTTCGGGCAAGACCACCAGCACCGCCAAGCTGGCGAAGATGCTGCGCGAAAAGCAGGGCAAGAAGGTCCTGATGGCCTCGCTGGACGTCAACCGTCCGGCGGCGCAGGAACAATTGAAGGTGCTGGGCGAACAGGTCCAGGTTGCCACCCTGCCGATCGTGCCAGGCCAGCAGCCGACCGAGATCGCCACCCGCGCGCTGCAATCGGCGAAGCTTCAGGCGATCGACGTCCTGCTGCTCGATACCGCGGGCCGGCTCCACGTCGATCAGCAGCTGATGGACGAGATGAAGGCCGTGGCCGGCATCTCGACGCCTCAGGAAGTGCTGCTGGTGGTCGATTCGCTGACCGGTCAGGACGCGGTCAACGTCGCTCAGAGCTTTACCGCGCAGGTGCCGCTGACCGGCGTGATCCTGACCCGGATGGACGGCGATGCGCGCGGCGGTGCGGCGCTGTCGATGCGCGCGGTCACCGGCAAGCCGATCAAGTTCGCGGGTACCGGTGAAAAGCTCGACGCGATCGAGCCGTTCCATCCCGGCCGCGTCGCCAGCCGCATCCTCGGCATGGGCGACATCGTCTCGATCGTCGAAAAGGCGGCCGCGTCGATCCAGGAGGAAGACGCCGAGCGCATGGCCCAGCGCATGGCGAAGGGTCAGTTCGACATGAACGACCTGCGCCAGCAGCTGCGCCAGATGCAGTCGATGGGCGGCCTCGGCGCGCTCGCGGGTATGCTGCCGGGCATGAAGAAGGCCAAGGCGGCGATGCAGCAGTCCGGCATGGACGACAAGGTGCTGCTGCGCATGGACGCGATCATCGGGTCGATGACCCCCAAGGAACGCGCCAAGCCCGACCTGCTCAACGCCAAGCGCAAGATCCGCGTGGCCAATGGTTCGGGCGTGCAGGTCCAGGACGTCAACAAGCTCATCAAGATGCACCAGGAAATGGAGCGCGCGATGAAGCAGATCAAGAAGATGGGCGGGCTCAAGGGCCTGGGCGCCCTGTTCGGCAAGGGCGGCCTCGGTGCCGCCATGCCGGGCCTGGGCGGCGGCCAGCCGGGGGGGCTTCCGGGCCTCGGTGGCGGCACTCCCGATCTTTCCAAATTGCTCAAGAAATAAGTTTCAAGTCTTTGATTGAAAGGTGAATTGAATGTCTGTTTCCCTTCGTCTCTCGCGTGGTGGTTCCAAGAAGCGCCCGTATTACAAGATCGTCATCGCCAACAGCCGCGCCCCGCGCGACGGCGCCTTCCTGGAACAGGTCGGCACCTACAACCCGCTGCTCGCCAAGGACGATGAAAACCGCGTGCGCCTGGTCGAGGACCGCGTGAAGTACTGGCTGGGCGTCGGCGCGCAGCCGACCGACCGCGTCGCCCGCCTGCTCGACAAGGCCGGCATCAAGGAACGCGTTGCCACCGTGAACCCGGCCAAGGGCGAGCCCGGCAAGAAGGCCAAGGAACGCGCCGAGGAAAAGGCCGAGAAGGCCGCTGCCGCGATCGAAGCTGCCCGTGAAGCCGAAGAAGCTGCCAAGGCCGCTGCTGCTGCCCCGGCTGCCGAAGAAGCTCCGGCCGAGGAAGCTCCGGCCGCAGAACAGGCTGAAGGCTAAGTCTTGGGTACGGACCGCGCCGTTACGCTGGCCGCCGTCACTGGTGCGCACGGCGTCGGCGGCGAGGTCCGCCTCAAGCTGTTCGGTGAAGGCGTGGCGGCGCTGCGGCGCTACCGCGCCTTCAACGATTCCAGCCTGACGCTGGAAAAGCTGAAGGACGACGGCAAGGGCGGCGCGATCGCCCGCTTTGCCGAAGTGGGCGACCGGACCGCCGCCGAAAGGCTGCGGGGCACCGCGCTGACCGTGCCGCGCTCCGCCCTGCCGCCGCTGGGCGAGGGCGAATACTACCACGCCGACCTGATCGGCCTGCCCGCCGTGTCCGACAGCGGCGAGGCGCTTGGCACCTGTATCGCGGTCGACAATTTTGGCGCGGGCGACGTGCTGGAAATCCAGCGCCCTGCCATCGAGGGCAAGCCCGGCAAGCGCTTCATGGTGCCGATGCGGGTAGAGGCCGTGCCCGAGTGGGACGAGGAGCGTCTGGTGATTGCCGCCGTCTATGCGGACGAGGCCTGATCCGCTAGGCTGACCCGATGGGTCTGTTCATCATCCTGTTGTATTGCGTGGCTATTCCCACCGGGATTGCCGTTGCCCTTGCCCGCTGGCTCCGCCGCAACCGCGTGGATTGGAGCGCGTTGCAGCGCAGCGCCATGGCAGCCCTGGCGGCGGGATTTCTCCCCGCGCTGCCGCCGATGGTGCTGGTTCTGGTCGATGACCATGACGGTCAGGCGATCTATCCGGTGATCGCGCTGCTGGGCGGCGGCCTGATGGTGGCGCTGGTGGTCGGCCTGCCCGCCGCCTTTCTGGCCGTGCGCCGAGCCTAGTGTCCTGACCCTAACGTTTCGCGGCGCGCAGGATCGTTTCGACTTCCCTGCCGAACCGCTTCAGGTCGAAGTTCTGCGGATCGTCGTGGGCTTCAGGGATGCCGCCGTCGATTGCGGCATGGAAGCCCGGGATCAGCCAGCGACCCGCGCGCGCGCTGGTATAGACATAGAGCGCGGCAAGCTGGCGGTACTGCTCCCCGGTAAAGCCGGGTTTCGGGCCATAGGTGTCCTTGCGCGTGGTCGCGCCGGGCAGGAAGCGGCGCGGCTGGACCGTCTCGATATGGACGAAGCGCCCGCGCGCCGCGGGGCCGACCACGCGGCTTTCCAGCTTGGTCGCGCGCCAGCCTTCGGCAAATTCGTGCCCCGGCCAGATCTGGCCATAGCGGTTGAGGAAGATGTGGGCGACGGGTTCGCGCGCGATCCCTCCGGCGAGGTAGGGTTCGAAGCTGTTGACCCTGGGGTCCCGGTCCAGCCGCCGGGGAAAGGGCTCGTTCGCGTAGAACGGGGTCGAGGTGTCGTGGATCGCGAAATAGGCCAACGGCAGGCCGGCCTGCGTCTGCGAGACGGGGGCGTCGGCGTGAAGGAGCGCATAGGCGCGGTACGGCTCCTGGAATGCGGCGATCGCGGCGGCCTTCTGCTCCGCGCCGGGGGTGCCGCCATCCTGCATCAGCCGGACCAGCACCTTCGGCAGCTTCTGCGGCTTCTTTTCGCCGCGCAGCTCGATCTTGCGCAGCAGGCAGGTGGCCTGCTCCAGCGGGGTTCCGGCAAAGCTCAGCGTCTCGCGGTCGAACCGGCACTCGCCGATCTCCTCTGCCAGCGCGGACGTGGAGATGAGCAGCAGGGGGAGGGCGAGAAGGCGCTTCATTTGACGGTCTGTCCCGGAATGTATATACGCGATGTATATACGGAGGCCTCGCATGGGCAAGGAATATCGCGCCAAGGTGTTCAAGTCGGGCAATTCGCTCGCCCTGCGCCTGCCCAAGGAACTTGGCCTCAAGGAAGGCTCGACCATGGTCCTGCGCGAGGAGCGGGCCGGGTTCGTGATCGAGCCTGAAGAGACGCCGAGGCCCAAGATCGACATCAGCGGCTTTGCAGGCAAGGCGCCCGGGATAAAGCTTGCGCCGCGTGAGGATTTCGAGGAGCGCCCAAGTACGATCGCTGCGCGTGAGGCGGCGCGCAAGGCGCGGGAAGCCAAGTGATCCGCTACCTCATCGACGCGAATTCGGCTGTCTATGCAATGGATCTGGGCAATGAGCGCCTCAAGGCCCGCATTGCCTCAACCGATGCGGGTGAAATCGCGATATCCGCAATCAGCTATGCCGAGGTCGCTTATGGCACAAATGCTGGCAAAGCGCCGCCGCCTGAAGTGCTGGATGCCTTTATCAAGGCGATCCCGCTTCTGCCCTTCGATGAAGCCGCCGCGCGTGCCTATGCCAGCCTCCCCTTCAAGCGCGCCCGCTTCGATCGCCTGCTCGCCGCCCATGCCCTCAGCGTCGGCGCAACGATCATCACCAACAACGAAGCCGACTTCGCCGATGTGCCTGGTCTGCGGGTAGAGAACTGGACCCTATGACTTTCGCCGCCACCGTTCTGACCCTTTACCCCGAGATGTTCCCCGGGCCGCTGGGCGTTTCCCTCGCCAATCGCGCGCGCGAGGAGGGGAAGTGGAGCCTGGAAACCGTGCAGATCCGCGATTTCGCGGCCGACAAGCACCGCACCGTGGATGATACGCCCGCTGGCGGCGGGGCGGGCATGGTGCTGCGGGTGGACGTGCTGGCGAAGGCCATCGACCACGCCCGTGCGCTCCAGCCCGACTGCCCGGTGATCGCCATGACGCCGCGCGGGACGCCGCTCACCCAGGCCCGCGTGCGCGAGCTGGCGGCAGGGCCGGGGGTCACCGTGCTGTGCGGCCGGTTCGAGGGATTTGACGAGCGGATCTTCGAAGGCCGCGATGTCGAGGAAGTCTCCATCGGCGACATCGTCCTGTCCGGGGGCGAGCCGGCGGCGCTGATGCTGCTCGACGCTTGCATTCGGCTGCTTCCCGGCGTAATGGGCGCGGCTTCGAGTGGGACCGAGGAATCCTTTGAACAAGGGTTGCTCGAATATCCCCACTATACCCGGCCCACCGAGTGGGAAGGGCGCACGATCCCTGAAGTGCTGCGATCGGGGGATCATGCGAAGATCGCGGCCTGGCGAAAGTCCATGGCCGAGGTCGATACACGGTCACGCAGGCCGGATCTTTGGGAGCGCCATGAGGGCGCTCGGGTCCAGTCTGCCTCTGGCGCGCGGCAAAAGAAGAAGGACTGAGATCACATGAACCTGATCCAGCAGATCGAGGCCGAGGAAATTGCCAAGGCCGCCAAGGATATCCCGGAATTCCGCCCCGGTGACACCGTCCGCGTCGGCGTGAAGGTCATCGAAGGTGAGCGCACCCGCGTTCAGAACTACGAAGGCGTCTGCATCGCCCGTGCCAACAAGGGCATCGGCAGCAACTTCACCGTTCGCAAGATGAGCTTCGGCGAAGGCGTGGAGCGCGTTTTCCCGCTCTACTCGCCCAACATCGAATCGATCGCCGTGGTCCGCCGCGGCGTCGTGCGCCGTGCGAAGCTGTACTATCTGCGCGGCCGCACCGGCAAGCGCGCGCGCATTGCCGAACGTCGCGACATCCGCAACGAAGGTTGATGGCGCAGTCAGGCTCAAGGCCACTGGCCTAAGCTCTGCAAAGCACATTAAGAGGGCGTCCCGGCTGCGGCCGGGGCGCCTTCGTCGTTTTCGGGATCAATGCCTTGCCATGCGATTTGCTGCCCTTCTGCTTGCCGCGACTGTCCTTTCCGCAACTCCTGCCCATGCGGGAGAACCTCCGGTGAGCGCCGAGACAAAGGCGGCACCGGTGCTGGACTTCCAGCGCGTTTTCGCCAGCCCCGGCCTGAATGGTCCGGTCCCGCGCGGGGTGAAGCTGTCGCCCGATGGCCGCTGGCTGACCCTGCTGCGCAGCCGCCCGGACGACCGCGAGCGCTATGACCTGTGGGGCTATGATCGCACCACGCGGCAATGGCGGATGCTGGTCGACAGCGCGAAGCTATCCTCCGGCAAGGAACTCACCGAGGCCGAGAAGATGCAGCGCGAGCGGCTGCGGATCGGCGATCTCAAGGGCGTGGTCGGCTATGACTGGGCGGCGGACGGGAAGAACCTGCTCGTTCCCGTCGATGGCGAGGTCTGGCTGGTGCCGCTGCAGGGCGAGGCCCGGCGCCTGGCCGTGCCGCAGGGCGCGCTCAATCCGGCGCTGTCGCCCAAGGGCCAGTGGCTGAGCTTTGTGCGGGATCAGAACCTGGCTGTGCAGACGGTCGAAAAACTGGCGGCAGGCGAGGCCGCGCCGCAGGTGACGCCGGATGGCGGAGCGAAGGACGGCCTCGTCTCGTGGGGCACCGCTGAATTCGTGGCGGACGAGGAAATGGACCGCCACACCGGCACCTGGTGGGCGAGCGACGACAGCCGCATCGCCATCGCTCGGGTCGATGACAGCCCGCTTGCCGTCGTCACCCGCGCGGCAATCGGCGCGGACGGGACCAAGACCTACGAACAGCGCTATCCCAAGGCAGGGACGGCCAATTCGCTGGTCGAACTGTGGGTGCAGCGCCCCGGCGGGGAGGAGCGGGTCAAGGTCGACCTCGGCCCCGATCCCGACATCTACCTCGCCCGGGTCGACTGGGCGCCCGATGCGAAGACGCTTTACGTCCAGCGCCAGAACCGCGCCCAGACCCGGCTGGATCTGCTGAGCGTCGATCCCGCCACCGGCAAGTCCAGCGTGCTGCTGAGCGAGCAGGCCGCGCCGAAAAGCTGGATCACCCTGACCGACAACTACCGGTTCCTGAGGGACGGCAGCCTGATCTGGTGGTCGGAACGCGACGGGTTCGGCCATCTATACCGCTTCAAGGGCGGGCGCTGGACCCAGCTGACCCAGGGGCCGTGGGTGGTCTCCAAGCTGGTCGGGGTGGACGAGGCCGCGGGCCGCCTGTTCCTGATCGGCAACCGCGACGATCCGCTGGCGCATCAGCTCTATGCGCTGGACCTGAACCGGCCCGGCAAGCTGACCGCGCTGGGGGAGGCGGGCTGGATGCACGATGCCAGCATGGACCGGCGCGGGCAGGCCCTGCTCGTTACCCGTTCCTCGCCCTTGCAGCCGCCGCAGGTCTATCTCGCCGACCCGGCGGGGAAGCGGCTGGAATGGGTGGAAGAGAACCGGCTCGATGCCAGCCATCCCTATGCGCCTTACCTCGCCGCCCACCGCGCGCCGAAGTTCGGGACGATAAAGGCGGCAGACGGCACGGACCTCCACTGGAAGATGATCCCCCCGCCAATGGTGCCGGGCAAGCGCTACCCGGTGTTTTTCAGCCATTACGGCGGCCCGACCTCGCAGGTCGTCACGCGCGGCTGGGGCGGGGCGCTGCAGCAGGCGATCGTGAACCAGGGCTACATCTGGTTCGAGCTCGACAACCGCGGCGTCGAGGGGCGCGGCGTGGAGTTTGCCAGCCACATCTGGCGGGCGATGGGCGGGGTCGAAGTGCAGGATCAGGCCGCCGGCGCGAGGTTCCTCAAGACCTTGCCGGAAGTCGATCCGCAGCGGATCGCAACCTACGGCTGGTCCTATGGCGGCTACATGACGATCAAGATGCTCCAGGCCGATCCGGGGCTCTACGCCGCCGGGATCGCCGGGGCGCCTGTCACCCGCTGGGAGCTGTACGACACCCATTACACCGAACGCTACATGGGCGATCCGCGCACCGACGCGGCGGCCTATGATCGCGCCAGCGCGCTGCCGGACTCCGCGAAGATCGCCGATCCGCTGCTGCTGGTCCACGGCATGGCCGACGATAACGTGGTGTTCGAGAACAGCTCTGCCTTGATCGCGAAGATGCAGGGCGAGGGCGTGCCGTTCGAGATGATGCTCTATCCCGGCTATACCCACCGCGTTTCAGGCCCGAAAGTCGGCGTGCACCTGTGGCAGACGATCTTTGCCTTCCTTGAACGGCATCTGGGGCCGGGCGGGGGGCGCTAGTCGGAATCTGATCGTCACCCTGAACTTGTTTCAGGGTCCATCTATCCCCATAGGCCAATGCGTGTGTGGCACGATGGATGCTGAAACAAGTTCAGCATGACGGTGTCCCGGGACATGGAGTGCATGCAAATGGGTTACCGGGTGGTAGTGGTCGGCGCGACCGGCAACGTCGGGCGCGAAATGCTGAACGTGCTGGCCGAGCGGGAGTTTCCGATTGAGGAACTGGCCGCCGTCGCCTCGTCCCGCTCGACCGGCGACGAGATTGAGTTCGGCGAAACCGGCAAGATGCTCAAGGTCCGCAACATCGAGCATTTCGATTTCACCGGCTGGGACATCGCGCTGTTTTCGGCCGGCTCCGATGTGGCAAAGGTCCATGCGCCCCGCGCTGCGGCGGCGGGCTGCGTGGTGATCGACAATTCGTCGTTCTGGCGGATGGACCCGGACGTGCCGCTGATCGTGCCCGAGGTGAACCCTGATGCGATCGCCGGCTACAAGGTCAAGAACATCATCGCCAATCCCAACTGCTCCACCGCGCAGATGGTCGTGGCGCTGAAGCCGCTGCACGATGCCGCGAAGATCAGGCGCGTGGTCGTCGCCACCTACCAGTCGGTTTCCGGCGCGGGCAAGCAGGGGATGGACGAGCTGTTCGAGCAGAGCCGCAACATCTTCGTCGGCGACAGCAGCGAGCCGGTGAAGTTCACCAAGCAGATCGCCTTCAACGTCATCCCGCACATCGACAGCTTCCTGGATGACGGCTCGACCAAGGAAGAGTGGAAGATGGTGGTCGAGACCAAGAAGATCCTGGGAGCAAAGATCCGCGTCCACGCCACCTGCGTCCGCGTGCCGGTGTTCGTCGGCCATTCCGAGGCGCTCAACATCGAGTTCGAGGACGAGCTTTCCGCCGAACAGGCGCAGGATATCCTGCGCGAGGCGCCGGGCGTGATGCTGGTCGACAAGCGCGAGGACGGGGGATACGTCACCCCGGTCGAATGCGTCGGCGACGGCGCGACTTTCGTTTCCCGCGTGCGCGAGGATCCGACGGTCGACAATGGCCTGGCGCTGTGGTGCGTGTCCGACAACTTGCGCAAGGGCGCTGCGCTCAACGCGGTGCAGATCGCCGAGCTGCTGGGGCGGCGCCACCTCCAGAAGGGCTGAAACAAGCTTCGGGGGGAGGGTCGACCAGCCCGCCCGATCAGTGCGGCAGGTCGGCCGGGTCCTGTGTCTGGCTGCGCGGGCCGGTCGTCAGGTCGGCCTTGCGCATCAGCAGGACCAACGGGATGGCCGCGAAGGACATCCACATCATCAGGTGGAAGTTGTCGATATAGGCGATCATCGCCGCCTGCCGGTTCACTTCCAGGTCAAGCATCCGCATCACCGTCTCGCCCGCGCTCTGGAAGCGGTCGGCGGTGGTGACGTCGATCATCGAGGTGACCGATCCGGTGATTTTCTGGCCAAGGTCCGAATGGGCCTGCTGGATGTTGCGGGCAAGCAGTGCGGTGACAATCGAGATGCCGATCGAGGAGCCGATCGAGCGGAACAGGTTGATCAGGCTCGACCCTTCGGTCCGCAGGTGCGGAGCCAGGGTCGCGAAGGCGCTGGCGTTCAGCGGAATGAACACCATGCCCATGCCGATCCCCTGGATGAAGCCCGACATGGCAACGTGCTGGTAATCGACCGCCAGCGACCATTGCGACATCTCCCACAGCGACAGGCCCGCCACGGCGAGGCCCGCCGCCACCAGGATGCGGGGTTCGAAACCGCGCCGGATCAGCCAGCCGGTCGCCTGCATCGCCATCAGCGTGCCCACGCCGCGCGGCATCAGCGCCCAGCCGGTGTCCAGCACGCCATAGCCGAACAGCCGCTGCAGCATCGGCGGAAGCAGGGCCATGGTGGCGAACATCACCACGCCGATCACGACCATGAAGGCCAGCGAAATGACGAAATTGGTGTCACGGAACAGGCCGCGGCTGAACAGCGGTTCGCGCGTGGTGGTGAGGTGGATCAGCGCCATCCAGCCGGTGGAGATGGCCAGGAACAGGTAGATCCAGCTTTCCAGCGAATCGAACCAGTCGATGTGGTTGCCGCGATCCAGCAGCAGTTGGACCGAGGTGAGGGCAATGCCGACCAGCGCGAAGCCGGCAAGGTCGAACTTGCGGCGCGCGATCGGGCGCGAGGGCAGTTCCGCCATCATGATTGCCAGTGCCACCGCGCCCAGCGGCACGTTGACATAGAACACCCAGCGCCAGTTCCAGTTCTCGGTCAGCCAGCCGCCGATCAGCGGCCCCAGGATCGGGCCGACCATGATCCCCATGCCCCACAGCGCCATCATCTGGGGCTGGCGCGATGGCTTGTTGGTATCGATCATCGCCGCCTGGCTCAGCGGGGAAATGAACGCGCCGGTCACCCCCTGCATCGCCCTGAACAGTACCATTTCCTCGATATTCTGGGCCATTCCGCACAGCATCGACGACAGCACGAAGCCCGCGACGGAAACGATGAACAGCTTGCGCGAGCCGATCCGGTCGGCCAGCCAGCCGGTAATCGGCATGGCGATGGCCGTGGCGACGATGTAGCTGGTCAGCACCCAGGTGACCTCGTCCGCGGTCGCACCCAGCGAACTTTGCATGTGCGGGATCGCGACATTGGCGATGGTGCTGTCGAGCACCTGCAGCAAGGCCGCCACCATGATGCCGATGGTCAGCAGGGCGTTGTTTTCGACCGGCAGCATGGCCACGTCGTCCTGCGGAGGCAGGCCGACGGGCTCGCGTGCGCGGCGCGGGGCGGGGGCGGCGGCGCTGGCCATCGCGGCTTAGTGCTTGCGCCCGTCGGTGTAGACCGTGACCTTGCTGGACAGGCCGGCGATCAGGCTGCGCGGCGGGGCCTCGTCCAGCGCGATCCGCACCGGCACGCGCTGGGTGACCTTGACCCAGTTGCCGGTCGCGTTCTGCGCGGGAAGCACCGAAAACTCGCTGCCGGTGCCTGCGCCGATCGAGGCGACATGGGCCTTGATCCTGACGCCGGGCCAGGCGTCGAACTTCACCTCGGCAGGCTGTCCCGGCTTCATGTCGGCCAGGTCGGTTTCCTTGAAGTTGGCTTCGACATAGCCCTGCTCGTTCGCGACGATGGTCACGACCGGGAGGCCGGTGATAAGCTCCTGACCGATCTGCAGACGGTCGGCCTGGCTGATCCGGCCGGAAATCGGCGCGCGCACCTCGGTCCGGCGCAGGTTCAGCTCGGCATTGGCGCGCTGCACGCGGGCGGCGGCAATCTGCGGGAACACGCCCGGAACCTGGCTGCCGGTGGCCAGCTTGGCAGCGGCCTCGCGGGTCTTGGAGCGGGCGATTTCCAGCTGGTCCTGCGCCTGGGCGACCTGGTGCTGGGCGGCGTCATAGGCGGCCTTGGTGGTGAAGCCCTTCTTCCACAGCGCTTCCTGCCGCTCCAGGTTGGTGCGGGCATAGGCGATGGCTTCCTGCGCCGCCGAAATTTCCGCGCCCGACAGCGCGCTGGCCCCGGCGAGCGAGGCCTCGCTGGCCTGGGCGCCGGCAATCTCGGCATCGGCCTGGGCAAGCTGAAGCTGGAACGGCTCGGGATCGATCCGGAACAGCAGGTCACCGGCCTTGACGATGTCGTCTTCCTTGACCCGCACTTCCACGATCTTGCCGCCGACCTGGGCGCTGACCGAGACCTTGTCGAGGTGGACATAGGCGTTGTCGGTCGTGACCTTGCCCTGCAGGCTTTCCCAATAGACGCCGCCACCGATCAGCAGCAGCACCGGCAGGCTGACCATCGCGGCAAGGCGGCCCCAGTGGCGACGCGGGGCAGGCGGCGTGGCCGCTTCCAGCGCGGTTGCGTCGGCGTGCGAAATGGCGGGATCGGCTTCAGCCATTGACGGGAACCTTGTTGTCGCGGCGGGCACCCAGGTTGGTGCCGATCAGGGTGAGCAAGCGCGCGAATTCGGCGCGCTCGGCGGGGGAGATACCGGCCAGCATGTCTTCCAGCAGGCTGTCGATGCAGGCGCGGACCTCGTCGATCATCTCGCGGGTGCGGGCGGTGAGGTAAAGCTGCCAGGCGCGGCGGTCGGCCGGGTCGCGGCGGCGCTCGATCATGCCGGCCTCTTCCATGCGGTCGACCATGCGGCACAGGGTGATCGCTTCCACGTCGAGCTGTTCGGCGTAGTGGCCCTGGTTCGCGCCTTCGTTGTGGAGCAGGTGGAGCAGCAAGCGCGCCTGCGGTCCGGTGATCCCCAGCGCGCGCACGCGTTCATCGAACGCGCGGCGCAGCAGGCGCGCGCGATCGCTGAGGAGATATCCGATGTTGTCCATATGAGGGGGCATATATTAAGCCCGCTTAAGATGTCAATGGTGCGGTGCAGCATGACATTGGGGAACATGCCCGCTAATGCGACTGCGAACCGAAGGGAGCCCACCATGATCGTCCGCAGCGAAGAGTTCACCGGCCACGGCGGAGCGCGGCTCGTCTTGCACCGCATGGGCGCGGGTCGGCCGCTGGTGCTGGTCCACGGGCTGTTCTCGTCCGCGCAGATGAACTGGATCAAGTGGGGCCACGGCGCGCTGCTGGCAGAGGCGGGCTTCGAGGTGCTGATGCCGGACCTGCGCGCCCACGGGCAGAGCGCGGCGCCGCACGAGGAGGCCGCCTATCCGGCTGACGTGCTGGCGCTTGATCTCATCGCGCTGGTTGCCGCGCTGGGGCTGGAGGATTTCGACCTCGGCGGGTTTTCGCTGGGCGCGCGCACCTCGGTGCGCGGCGTCCTCCACGGCCTGCGTCCGCGCCGGCTGGTGCTGGGCGGCATGGGGCTGGAGGGGCTTGCGGGCTGGAGCGGGCGGCAGGCCTTCTTCCTGGACGTGCTCGACCGGTTCGAGCAGATCCGGATGGGCGATCCCGCCTTTATGACTGTGCAGTTCATGAAGTCGATGAAGGTCGACCGGGTGGCGGCGCGGCTGCTGCTCCAGACGATGACCGATACCGCGCCCGACACGCTGGCGGCGCTGACCATGCCCACTCTCGTGGTCTGCGGCGACGAGGACCGCGACAATGGCGATCCGGTCGCGCTGGTGCGGGCGCTGCCCGATGCGACCCATGCGGTGATCCCGGGCACCCACATGGGCTGCGTGACCCAGCCGGAGCTGGGCCGCGCGATCCGGGATTTCCTGACGGCCTGATTTGCCCGCCCCTCCCGCGCGTTCGTGTCGAGCGGGGGAGGGCCTTACCGGAACGGCGGCTCGTTGAAGGCGCGCAGCTTGCGGGAATGCAGCCTGGCCCCTTCCGCGCGCAGCAGGTCGACCGTGGTGGTGCCGATCAGCAGGTGGGCGGCGATCGCTTCCTCATAGAAGCGGTTGGCCTGCCCCGGCAGCTTGATCTCGCCGTGGAGCGGCTTGTCCGAAACGCACAGCAGCGTGCCGTAGGGCACGCGGAAGCGGTATCCCTGCGCGGCGATGGTTGCGCTTTCCATGTCGATGCCGATGGCCCGGCTGAGGCTGAGGCGCTGCGAGGAATGGGTGTAGCGCAGTTCCCAGTTGCGGTCGTCGGTGGTGGCGACAGTCCCGGTGCGCATCCGCTTCTTGAGGTTCGCGCCGACATCGCCGCTGACCATCTCCGCCGCGTGGGCCAGCGCGATCTGGACCTCGGCAATCGCCGGAATCGGGATTTCCGGCGGCAGGACCGGGTCGAGCACATGGTCGTCGCGCAGATAGGCGTGGGCGAGGACGTAGTCGC
>CALMJG010000089.1 GCA_937864195.1 uncultured Novosphingobium sp. | reverse complement strand
CAACAGCGCCGGAAGTATCTGTTTTCGATTGAGCTTCATCCGCCTGCGCCCTTAGCACAGGCGAACGGAGCTGTGATGTGCAAATGCAGGCCGAGACGAAACTGCCGCCTGTTTCCGCTTCGTTTGTGCGATCGGCGCCGGGTTCAGAAATCCCCGGTGCCGAAGATCGCGGAACTGATCGTGGGCGCGCCGGGACCGCCCGCCAGCAGGCAGGTTCTGGCATCGGGCACGGGATTGGCGGATTCGCCGCGCAGCACCCGCACCGCTTCCTTCGGCCTCGGCATGGGGATCGAGGATGCCTCAGATCAGCCCGCCGCTTTCGCGGCAGGGCAGGCTGGTCAGCGGAATGCCATAGCGGCGCGGCTGGGGCGATTGGGCACTGCTGCCTTCCGTGCGGCTGATCCTTCCGTGCGGCACTGTCTGTCGTGCGGCACTGTCTGTCGTGCGTTGCGGAAGCTATCTAACACTAGTAGATAATGGTCCGTCCTTGACCCCCGTCGAATTCCCCGGGTGTGCATGGAAATTACGCGGCGCGCTCGTCCAGTCCGGCCCGCCGCGACAGGTGCCAGCCGGCGCTGCCGAACTGGTGCTCGATCACCGTGGCGCGCTTGAAATAGTGGCCGATCGCCAGTTCGTCGGTCATGCCCATGCCGCCGTGGAGCTGGACCGCGTTCTGCCCGGCAAAGCGGCAGGCGCGGGCCACCGTCACCTTGGCAGCAGAGGCGGCAGCGGCGCGCTGCGCCGGATCGCCATCCAGCGACTGGCAGGCCAGCATCGCGGCAGAGCGGGCCAGTTCCAGTTCCAGCACCATGTCGACCATCCGGTGCTGGAGCACCTGGAACGAGCCGATTGTCTGCCCGAACTGCTCGCGCTGTTTCGCATAGGCGACGGTATCGTCGAGCAACCGCTCGATCACCCCGCAGGCCTCGGCGGCAGCGGCGGCAATCGCCCGGTCGCGCCATTCCTCCAGCAGGGCCAGACCCTGCCCCTCGGCGCCGACCAGAGCGGACGCCGCTACCTCAACACCGGCAAAATGCACGTCGGCGGCGCGGCGCTCGTCCAGCATGCGGTAAGGCGTCATCGTCACCCCCGGCGCGTCGGCGGGAACCACGAACAACGTCAGCCCCTCCCCGTCGCCGGACTGCCCGGAAGTGCGCGCCGCGACCAGCAGGTGCGTCGCCCAGGGCGCGGCGACCACCACGCATTTGGCGCCATCCAGCCGCCACCCGTCCGCCGTGCGCGCAGCGCGCAGGGCAATGGCGGACAAGTCATCGCGCAGCCCCTCCTCGCCCACGGCCAGGGCAAGCCGGACGCTGCCAGCGGCGATCCCTTCCAGCAGGTGCCCATACCCGCCGCGCGCCAGCAGCGGCGCGGCCTGGAACAGCGTTTCCGCCACCGGTTCGGGTGCGAGCGCGCGGCCCAGCTCTTCCATTGCCGCCATCATTTCCAGCCCGCCGCCGAAACCGCCGTGGGCCTCGGGCAGGCCGATCGAGAGCACGCCCAGTTCGGCCAGTCCGTGCCACACCGCCTCGCGCCAGCCGCTTTCGCTGCGCAGCGCGCGGGTCCGCGCGGCGAAATCGCCCGCACTGGCCAGATAGCGTTCAACTGTGCTCTTGAGCTGTTGCTGCTCGTCGTTAAGTTCGAAGTCCATGACCCAACCTTGCCCTGTCGCCGCTGGATGGCAATCCCCCACGATGGCGCGGGGTGCGGTTTGACGCCCTAATCTAATGCGATAAGATAAATCTGCTAGCAAGCATCGAGGAGTTGCCATGGAACTGGCCCTGAGCGCCCAGGATCGCGCCTTTGCCGCGGAAGTCCGCGCCTTTCTGGACGCCGAGCTGACCGAGGACCTGCGCGCGGCGGGGCGCTGGATGACCAGCGTCTACGGCGATCATGACGCCTCGATGGAATGGCAGCGGCGGCTCCATGCGCGCGGCTGGGCAGCGCCTGCCTGGCCCCGGCAGTGGGGCGGCGGGGAGTTCAGCGTGACCCAGCGCTATATCTTCGCGCGCGAATGTGCGCTGGCGGGCGCGCCGCCGCTTTCGCCGATGGGCATCGCCATGTGCGGCCCCGCCCTGCTGGGCCACGGCAGCGAGGAGCAGAAGGCCCACTTCCTGCCCCGCATCCTGTCGGGCGAACATTTCTGGTGCCAGGGTTACAGCGAACCCCACGCCGGATCGGACCTCGCCCCGCTCAAGATGCGCGCGGTGCGCGATGGGGACCATTTCGTCTGCACCGGGACCAAGATCTGGACCACCCACGCCAATGTCGCCAACTGGATCTTCTGCCTGGTGCGCACCGGCCAGTTCGACCGGCCGCAGCTGGGCATCACTTTCCTGCTGATCCCGATGGACAGCCCGGGCGTCACCGTTCAGCCGATCGTGATGACATCCGGCGAGCATATCCAGAACCAGATCTTCTTCGATGAAGTGCGCGTGCCGGTGGCCAATGCCGTGGGCGCGATCGACGATGGCTGGACTGTCGCCAAGTACCTGCTGGAGTTCGAGCGCGGCGGCAGCGCCTATGCTCCCGGCCTGCAGGAGCGGATGAAGCGGATCCGCGAGATGGCCGGGCCACTGATGCAGGACCCCGGCTTCGCCGCGCGCGTTGCGGAAGCCCAGATCCGGGTCGACGTGCTGGAGGTCTACGAATTCCGCGCCCTCACCGCCGCCGCGCGCGGCGGGCGGCCGGGGATCAGCGGATCGGTGATGAAGATCCTTGGCACCGAACTCAGCCAGCACCTTACCGAGCTGGCGCTGGAAGCGGCGGGGCCATACGGGCTGGCCTTCCAGCCGAGCGCCGGAGCTGCGGGCGGGCCGAACCTGATCCCCCACGATCCCGGCTTGAGCGGCCCGCGCGAGGCTGCCATCGCCCCGCTGAAATACCTCAACGACCGGGCCGGATCGATCTATGCCGGATCGAACGAGATCCAGCGCAACATCATCGCCAAGGCCCGGCTGGGGCTGTGACCACATGAAGGGCGCAGCATTGCCGGCAGGAAAACAGCCGCCAAGGCAGCAGCGCACCCGCGCGGGGCGCCCGACCAAGCCGCTGATCACGCGCGAGGCGGCAGTGGCCGCAGCGCTGGAAGTGATCGACCGCGACGGGCTGGAGGCGCTGAGCGTGCAGGCCGTGGCCCGCGTGCTGAAAGTCGCCGCGCCCTCGCTCTACTACCATTTCAAGGACAAGGACGAGCTGCTCCAGCTGGTCGCGCTGGAACTGCTGCGCCAGGTCGGCAAGGGCACCAGCCGCGAAGCCGGGTGGAAGGACCGGATGATCGGCCTGTCGGTTTCGACCCTGCGGGTGATCCTGTCCCACGCCAATGCCGCGCCGCTGATGCTGCGTTTCTTCCCGCGCCAGCTGATGCTCTCGCCTTATGAGAACTCGCTGAGCGACAATCCCTATCCGGTCGAACACCAGCTGGTGATCGTCGAGGCGATCGAGAAGCTGACCTATGGCACGGCGCTGTTCGCGGCCGCCGCCGAGACCTATCACCTGCCGGCCATGCCCGCCTTCGATGCGGAGCGCTATCCGCGCCTGGCGCGCGCGATCGCCGCCGCGCCGCAGGATCCGCTGGCCGCATTCGAGGAATCGCTGCGGGCGCTGCTCGATGGATTCGACGCGCGTTATGGTCTGGTCACAAGGGAGAACGGCAATGCTTGAAGGCGGATGCAACTGCGGCCAGGTCCGCTACTCGATCGATGCCCAGCCGGTCGCGGTCGCCCAGTGCCATTGCAGCAATTGCCGCCGCCAGTCAGGCAGCGCCTTTTCGGTCAACCTGGTGGTGCCCAAGGACGCGGTGACGACGAGCGGCGAACTGGCCTGCTATGTCGATGGCGACACCCAGTCAGGCAATCCGGTCAACCGGCTGTTCTGCCCCCGATGCGGCAGCCCGATCCTGTCGGAACTGACCGCCAACCCCATGGTCGCGGTCAAGGCCGGAACGCTGGACGATCCCGCGCCCTTCGCGCCCGGCATCAGCCTGTGGAATTCCACCCGCCTGCCGTGGGTGGAAGTGGTCGAGGGCATCCCCTGTTTCGAGCGCAATCCGGGCTGACAAAAAGCCCTCCCCCTTGCTCACGCATATGCACCGCCTAG
>CALMJG010000088.1 GCA_937864195.1 uncultured Novosphingobium sp. | reverse complement strand
CGGGTCGACCTGGTCCTTGTCGAGCTTCTTCTTGCGGTACTGCTCCTCGATCTTCCATTCGATCGGCAGGCCGTGGCAGTCCCACCCCGGAACATAGGGCGCGTCCTTGCCCAGCAGGCTTTGGGTGCGGCAGACCATGTCCTTCAGGATGTGGTTCAGCGCGTGGCCGATGTGCATGTCGCCGTTGGCATAGGGCGGGCCGTCATGCAGGATGAACTTCTCGCGCCCAGCGCGCGCCTCGCGCAGCTTGGCGTACAGCCCCTGCGCTTCCCAGCGCGCGAGAATGCCCGGCTCCTTCTGGGGAAGGCCGGCCTTCATCGGGAAGTCCGTTTTGGGCAGGAAGACGGTGGAACGCCAGTCCGCCTTGGTCGTATCGTCGCGCTGTTCAGTCATAGCGCGCGGGCCTTAGCCCGAGCGGGGCCTTTGCGCTAGTCCCGCGCCGCTTGGGCGCCCGCGGCCGAAAGGTCAGACCTCGATCCGGTCGGCGTAGAGCAGGCGGCCGCCGGAAAGGTTCCACAGCGCCTCGTTGAACTGGTCCGGCGCCATGGCGAAGCAGCCTTCGGAGCGGCCCAGCTTGCCCTGCTTGGCGATCAGCCCCGGCGAGGCATACCAGGCCGGGTGCATCACGATGGCCCGGTCGAGCGCGTTGGAATTGTCCTGATCCAGCCCTTCGAGGCGGATCGAGGTGCCGTACTTGCCGTTGTACCACTCACAGGTGAGGTAGGCCCCGCGCGAGGTCGCTTCCGAACCCGGCACGTTCGAGAAGTCCTGCAGGAAGCCCGAATGGTCGCGGTCCGACCCGCGCCCGTGGGCGACGTAGAACGAGCGGATCGTCCCGCCTTCCAGGTTCACGAAGTGGAAGCGCGGCAGGGTGGAAGGCCGGGCGAAGTCGGCAATGCCGACGATGTCGCGCCGCCAGACCCTGGCGCCGGCCCGCTCGATCTCGCGCGCGGCAATCTCCAGAAGCTTGCGGTCATAGGCCGGGTTGGGTTCGATAACCGTGGGCAGGGCAGGGGCGGGGGGCGGCGGCGGCGCCTCCGGCGCCAGGCCGAACGCCCGGTCAAAATCCTGCAGGAAATCCTGGGCAGCCGCACGGGCCGGCAGGGCAAGCATCGCCCCCGCCGCCAGCGAGCCCTTGATCAGATCGCGCCGGTTCACCCCAGTCATGCCCTGTGGATAACCCGAATCACCCGCCCAAGGGAAGGGGGTTGATCGCATGTCACCGGCCCGGCGTTGCCATGCGCGCCAGGGCTTCGCCGTCGACCCGCATGACTGTCCAGTCGTCCATGAAGCGTGCCCCGAGGCTCTGGTAGAGGCCGATCGCCGGGGCGTTCCAGTCGAGCACCGACCATTCCAGGCGGGCGCAGCCGCGCTCGACAGTGAGGGCGGCGAGGTGCGCCAGCAGCGCCTTGCCCAGCCCCGCACCGCGCGCGGCGGGCCGCACGAACAGGTCTTCCAGATAGATGCCGGGACGCCCCTCGAAGGTCGAGAAGCTGTGGAAGAACAGGGCGAATCCCTGCGCCGCGCCGTCCAGTTCGCCGATCACCACTTCGGCCATGGGGTGGGGACCGAACAGGTGGCGGCCCAGCTCCGCCTCGTCGAAGCGGACTTCGTGGGCCAGTTTCTCGTATTCGGCCAGGGCGCGGATCAGTTCGGCGATCAGCGGCAGGTCGAATTGCCGGGCGGGGCGGATGGCAAGGGTCATGAAGGCCCGATAGACGAGCCGCGCGGACGGCTCAACGCCGGTGGATCACCATCGAATCGCCCCTCAGCTCGACCTTGCCAAGTTTGCGCAGCACCGATTGGCCGAGCAGGTTGGTCGACAGGCCGCGCATCACCACGGCGTCCACGTCGCGGAATTCCTGCCCCGCGACGACCAGCTCGTCGAGCCTGACGGCGGCGCCGTAGCCCACCCCGGATGCGGTCTGGGCCATCGGCTCGAAATCGCCGTCGACCAGCATGATCCCCAGGTTCTCGGCCTCTGCCTCGGTGATCGCGACCATGTCCGCGCCGGTATCGACCAGGAAGGCGACGTCGCTGCCATTGGCGCTGGCGACCAGGCGGAACTGGCCGCTGCCATCGCGCCTGAGCACCATGGCCTCGGCAGCTTCAAGCCGGGGAGCGGGCGTTTCCGCAGCGCCCGGATCGGCGGGGGCTGGATCCTGACGGGGCGCACCGACGCCGAGCACGACGGCCAGCAGGCTCATCGCGCCGATCGCGCCAAGGGCAATGGCAAGCAGGCGGTACATCCAAGCCCTTGTAAGGCCAAGGTCTTACCGCTTCGCAAACGCCTCTGCCCCGTGGCGCGATGGCTGGGCGCCTCAGGCGGCGGGGTCTGCCTGAACGGCCTCAAGCTCGGCGGCCTTGGCTTCGACCAGGCCGACGATATGGTCGAGCATCGCCTCGCTCTGCACGTGGTGGTCGGTCACGCCCGACAGGTAGACCATGTGCTTGCCATTGCCGCCGCCGGTCACGCCGATATCGGTCTCGCGCGCTTCGCCCGGGCCGTTGACGACGCAGCCCAGCACCGACAGGCTCATCGGCGTCTTGATGTGCGACAGGCGGCTTTCCAGCGCCTCGACCGTGCGGATCACGTCAAAGCCCTGCCGCGCGCAGCTTGGGCAGGAGACGATTCGCACGCCCCGGGTGCGTAGGCCCAGTCCCTTCAGGATTTCAAACCCGACGCGCACTTCCTCTTCCGGTTCCGCCGAAAGCGAGACGCGGATCGTGTCCCCGATCCCGGCCCAGAGCAGGTTGCCGATGCCGATAGAGCTTTTCACCGTGCCGCCGATCAGTCCGCCCGCCTCGGTAATGCCCAGATGCAGCGGGCAATCGACCGCATCGGCGAGGCCATTGTAGGCGGCCACCGCCAGGAACACGTCGCTGGCCTTCACCGCCACCTTGTATTCGTGGAAATCGTGGTCCT
>CALMJG010000087.1 GCA_937864195.1 uncultured Novosphingobium sp. | reverse complement strand
TGGTGATCGATTCGATCCAGACCATGCATTCCGACCAGATCGAGGGCGCGCCGGGCACGGTCAGCCAGGTGCGCGCCTGCGCGTTCGAACTGATCCGCTATGCCAAGGACTGCGGGGCCGCGCTGGTGCTGGTCGGCCACGTCACCAAGGACGGCTCGATCGCCGGCCCGCGCGTGCTGGAACACATGGTCGACGTGGTGATGAGCTTCGAGGGGGAGCGCAGCCACCAGTACCGCATCCTCCGCTCGATCAAGAACCGCTTCGGCCCGGTGGACGAGATCGGCGTCTTCGCGATGGAAGGGCAGGGGCTGGCCGAGGTCGGCAATCCCTCCCTCCTGTTCCTCTCGGGCCGCGAGCAGCCGGTGGCGGGCAGCGCGGTGTTCCCCGCAATCGAGGGAACGCGCCCGGTGCTGGTGGAAATCCAGGCGCTGATCGTCCGCCTCGCCAGCGGCGCCACGCCGCGCCGCGCGGTGGTGGGCTGGGACAGCGGGCGGCTGGCGATGCTGCTGGCCGTGCTGGAGGCCCGCTGCGGGCTCAACTTTTCCTCGGCGGAAGTCTACCTGAACGTCGCGGGCGGCTATCGCCTGGCCGATCCGGCGGCGGACCTGGCCGTGGCCGCCGCGCTGGTCTCGGCGCTGGCGGACAAGCCGCTGGCGCGCGATGCGGTGTGGTTCGGAGAGGTTTCGCTCGCCGGCGAGGTCCGGCCGGTGGCCCATTCCGGGGTGCGCCTGCGCGAGGCCGCGAAGCTGGGTTTCACCAGCGCCCACGGACCGGGTGAAGCGGGCGAAAAGCGCGATGGGGCGCGGTTCAGCCCGATCGCGATGCTCCCAAATCTCGTTGACCGGATCATGGGCGCCTCATAGGGTCCAAGCCCATGACGGGTTTCGATATTGCGGTGCTGATCGTGGTCGCGCTGGGCGCGATCACCGGCTTTGTGCGCGGCTTCGTGCAGGAAGTCCTGGCGCTGTCCGCCTGGGTGGTATCGATGGTGGCGATCCGCCAGCTGCACACCCCGCTCAGCAATGCGCTGGTCCCCTATGTCGGCACGACCAGCGGCGCGGCAGTGCTGGCCTTCGCGATCCTGCTGCTGGTCCCCTATGCGATCTTCAAGCTGCTCGCCAACCGGATGGGCGAGGCGAGCCGCAATTCGGTGCTTGGCCCGATCGACCGGGTGCTGGGCTTCGGCTTCGGCTCGGTCAAGGGCATGCTGATCGCGGTTGCCGCCTTCTCGCTGCTGGCGCTGGGGTATGACACGGTCTGGGGCGCGGGCGGCCGGCCCACCTGGATCACCCAGGCGCGCAGCTATCCCTTCGTCAACGCGGCGAGCGAGGCACTGGTCCAGATGATCGCCGACCGCCGCCGGGAAGCCGCCGCCGCTGCCGCTGTTGCGGAAAAGAAGGACTGACCATGGCCTCTGCCGCGGTCCTCTACACGCCGGAAGTCCTGGCGTTGGCAACCGCGCTGGCGCGCTATCCGCTGACCGGCGATCTGCCCTTGCGCGGCGCGGCCCGCTCGCCCGCCTGCGGCAGCCGGATCGAACTGGGGCTCGCCTGCGATGGCGAAGGCCGGATCGCACGGATCGGCCTGCGCGCCCAGGCCTGCGCCGTGGGCCAGGCCTCGGCGGCGATCTTCGCCGGGGCCGCAAGCGGGCACGACCGGGCCGCGCTGGCCGCGGCGCTGGCGCAAATCGAAGGCTGGCTGCGCGGCGAAGCCGGACTGCCCGACTGGCCGGGGCTTGGCGCGATCGCGGCGGCGCGGGACTATCCCGGCCGCCACGGCGCGATCCTGCTGCCGTGGAAGGCCGCGCTTGAGGCGCTTCCCACCGCCTGATTGCAGCGTTAGAGCGATCCCGCAAAACGGGTGGGGAGATCCCTTGATGAACAGCGAGCCGGCACGGCATCCAGACGTGAAACCGAAGAGTTCCGACATCCGCCTGGTGATTGCCGCCAGTTCGGCCGGTACGGTGTTCGAATGGTATGATTTCTTCATCTACGGCACGCTGGCCGCGATCATCGGCAAGACCTTCTTCCCATCGGGCAATGCCACGCTTGAAACCCTGCTGGTCTGGGCGGGCTTTGCGGTGGGCTTTGGTTTTCGCCCGCTGGGCGCGGTGCTGTTCGGCTATCTGGGCGACAAGCTGGGCCGCAAGTACACCTTCCTCGTCACCGTGACGCTGATGGGCATTGCCACGGCGGGCGTCGGCCTGATCCCCTCGGCGGCCAGCATCGGCTATGCCGCGCCGGCGCTGGTGCTGCTGCTGCGCATCCTCCAGGGGCTGGCGCTGGGCGGCGAATATGGCGGCGCGGCGGTCTATGTGGCCGAGCACGCCCCGCCCGAGAAGCGCGGCTATTTCACCAGCTACATCCAGGCCAGCGTGGTCGGCGGGTTCGTGCTCAGCCTGATCGTGGTGCTGGGCTGCAAGTCGCTGCTGAGCGCGGAGGCCTGGGCCGACTGGGGCTGGCGCCTGCCGTTCCTGCTGTCGATCGGCCTGCTTGCGATCTCGCTGTGGATGCGGGTCAAGCTGTCGGAAAGCCCGGTCTTCCAGGCCATGCGCGAAGAGGGCGAGATCGCGGGCAATCCCTTTGTCGAGAGCATGACCTATCCGGGCAACAAGCGCCGGATCTTCATCGCCCTGTTCGGCATCGCCGCCGGGCTGACAGTGATCTGGTACACCGCGATGTTCAGCGGCCTGACCTTCCTCAAGACCGCAATGCGGGTGGAAGACACCACCGCCGAAATCATCGTCGGCATCGCGGCTGCCGTGGGGATGGGGTTCTACTTGTGGGCCGGGCACCTATCGGACAGGATCGGGCGCAAGAAGCCGATTGTCTGGGGCTATGCGCTGACCCTGCTGCTGCTGTTCCCGGCCTATTGGGTGATCGGCGCCCACGCCAACCCCGGCCTTGCCGCCGCTGCCGAGCGCGCGCCGGTGGTCGTTTCGGGGCCTGCCTGCAGCTACAACCCCTTCGCGCAGGAACAGAAGAGCCAATGCGCGATCCTGCTCGGCGATCTCGCCGGGACCGGGGTCAGCTATGAACTTGGCAAGTCCGACACACTGGTCGCCACGGTCGGCGGCAAGTCTCTTCCGCTTGGCGCCTACCCCTGGGCCGACAAGGCCGCGCGCGGCAAGCAGCTCCAGGCCTGGCTGGGCGAGGCGGGCTATGACTTCGCCAAGGTCAAGCCGTCGTGGGGTGACACCGCGATCATCCTGGGCGCGCTGCTGCTGCTGATGGCGCTGTCGGGCGCGACCTATGGCCCGGTTGCGGCGCTGCTGGCGGAGATGTTCCCGCCGCGCATCCGCTATTCCTCGATGTCGATCCCCTACCACCTCGGCACCGGCTATTTCGGCGGGTTCCTGCCGTTCATTTCCGGGCTGATGGTGGCCAAGACCGGCGATCCCTATGCGGGGCTGTGGTACACTTGGGCCGTGGTGCTGATGGCCTTCGTCGTTGCACTGTGGGGCCTGAAGGGCGGACCGCCGCGCGATTTCGAACAAGATGCCGCCTGAGCCCCCTCCGCCCACCCTGCGCCTGAGCCTCGACCGCGAGGCGCTGGCCGCCAACTGGCGCGCGCTGAACCACCTGTCAGGCACGGCGAGCGCGGGGGCGGCGGTCAAGGCAGACGCCTATGGGATCGGCGCGGCCCAGGCCGTGCCGGTGCTGCGGGATGCCGGTTGCCGCGATTTCTTTGTCGCTCACTGGAGCGAGGCGGCGGTGGTGGCCGCGCTGGTCGGTCCGGCCTCGGTCGCGGTGCTCCACGGGCCGCAGACGCCGGCGGACGCCGCCTATGCGCGCGCGCTGGGGGTGCGGCCGGTGATCAACTCGCTCCCCCAGGCCCGGATCTGGCGCGACGCGGGGGGAGGGGCCTGCCATGTCATGGTCGACACCGGCATGAACCGGCTCGGCCTGTCGCTGGCCCAGTTGGCCGATCCGCTGGTCGCCGGGCTGGAGATCGACGCGCTGCTTTCGCACCTCGCCTCGGCAGAGGACGACACCCCGCTCAACGCCGCGCAGCTCGCCCGCTGGCAGGAAGCGCGGCGCATGGCGGCCCACGCCCGCGCCAGTCTGGCCAACAGCGCCGGGATCATGCTGGGCGAGGCCTACCACGGCGACCTGACGCGGCCCGGCATCGCGCTTTACGGCGGCGTTCCCTGCGCGGCGCTGGCACCCCATATCCGCCAGGTCGTGCGGCCCGAAGCGGCGATCATCCAGGTCCGCGACCTGAGCGCTGGCGACACCGTGGGCTACAACGCCACCTTCACCGCGCCCATGGCCATGCGCGCCGCCGTGATCTCGCTCGGCTATGCCGACGGCTACCTGCGCTGCTGGTCGGGCAGGGGCCTGTTCCGCTCGGCCGATGGTGCCGCGCTGCCGGTGCTGGGCCGGGTCTCGATGGACATGACGATCATCGACCTTGCCGCCGCCCCGCACCTGCGCGAAGGCGACTGGGTGAGCGCCGACTATTCCCTGCCCGAGGCTGCTGCGACCAGCGGCCTGTCGCAATACGAACTGCTGACCCTGCTGGGGCGCCGCTTCCAGCGCTAGGTTTCGGTGCGCGCGCCCTTTCGCTGCGCACCCCCTTTCGCTGCGCACAATGGAAATGTTGCATTGCAACTATTGCAGGTGCTAACATACTTGGGGTGCAGAACTGCACGGCAGGGGATTTAGCGATGAGCGAAGCCAAGGGCGAAACGGTTGTCATCAAGAAATACGCCAACCGCAGACTCTACAACACCCAGTCATCCAGCTACATCACGCTCGACCACCTGTCGAAAATGACCCGCGAGGGCGTGGACTTCAAGGTGCTCGACGCCAAGACCGGCGCGGACATCACCCACCAGATCCTCACCCAGATCATCATGGAAGAGGAAAGCGCCGGGGGCGAACAGATGCTGCCCGTCAGTTTCCTGCGCCAGCTGATCGCCTTGTACGGCAATTCGATGCAGAGCCTGGTGCCGCACTACCTCGAAGCATCGATGGACAATTTCCGCACCAACCAGGTCAAGCTGCGCGCCGCTTTCGAAGACAGCCTGGGCGCCAATCCGCTGGCCAAGCTGGCGCAGCAGAACATGGCCATGTTCAAGGCCGCCGCTTCCGCCTTCATGCCCGGCCTGGTCGAGCCCGAGGCCAAGTCGCACGATCAGGAACAGGACGACGAAATCGCCGCGCTGCGCTCGCAGATGGCCGAGATGCAGAAGAAGCTGGACAAGCTGGCGAAGGATTGAGCGCGCGAAGTGCGCCTGCCTTGCGGCTTCGCGGTGGCCAGCGATCCCGGGTCAAGCCCGGGATGACGAGCGACAGGGCCGTTTCCCCTTAACGTCACCCTGAACTTGTTTCAGGGTCCATCCATCGTTTGGCCCTGCCCAGTTGGCGAAAATGAGCCGCGCCACTGGCTTGAGCCGGCCTCAGCGGCGTTTTCGGCCCGTTGGACCCTGAAACAAGTTCAGGGTAACGGAAAGACGAAGTGTTGGATTGTGCCGTCACCCCGGACTTGATCCGGGGTCCGGCTTGCCCGCGTACCGCCTCCCCTCCCGCACAAACCTTGCCCCGCTCCCGCGCCTCGGCTATCGCGCCGCGCCATGAAGCACGCACTCACCGTCACCCGCGAACAGGACTTTGCCGCCTGGTATCAGGAAGTCATCGCCGAGGCCGAAATGGCCGAGGAATCGGGGGTGCGCGGCTGCATGGTGATCAAGCCGTGGGGCTATGGCATCTGGGAACGCATCCAGCACCTGATGGACGCCCGGATCAAGGCGGCGGGCGTGCAGAACTGCTATTTCCCGCTGTTCATCCCGCTGTCCTACTTCGCCAAGGAAGCCGAACACGTCGAGGGCTTTGCCAAGGAAATGGCGGTCGTCACCCATCACCGCCTGATCGGCGACGGCAAGGGCGGGCTGGTGCCCGATCCCGAGGCGAAGCTGGAAGAGCCGCTGATCGTGCGCCCCACTTCCGAAACGGTGATCGGCCAGGCGATGGGCCGCTGGGTGCAATCCTGGCGCGATCTGCCGCTGCTGACCAACCAGTGGGCCAACGTGGTGCGCTGGGAAATGCGCACCCGCATGTTCCTGCGCACCAG
>CALMJG010000086.1 GCA_937864195.1 uncultured Novosphingobium sp. | reverse complement strand
AGGAACACGTCGCTGGCCTTCACCGCCACCTTGTATTCGTGGAAATCGTGGTCCTGCAGCAGCTTGATGTGATCGAGCGCGCTTTCGACCAGCGCCTCGGGGCAGGGCTCGCCGTACTTTTCCAGGAGGTCCTTCTCCAGGCTGCCGGCATTGACGCCGATGCGGATCGCGCAGCCATTGGCCTTGGCGGCGCGGACCACTTCGGCCACGCGGTCGCTGGAACCGATGTTGCCGGGGTTGATGCGCAGGCAGGCGGCGCCCGCGTCCGCGGCTTCGAGCGCGCGCTTGTAGTGGAAATGGATGTCGGCGATCAGCGGCACCCGCGCCGCTTTCGCGATCTTGCCGAAGGCCGCCGTGCTCGCCTCGTCCGGGCAGGAGACGCGGATCAGGTCCGCGCCCGCATCCTCGCAGCGCCAGATCTGGTCGATCGTCGCGACCGCATCGCTGGTCAGGGTGTTGGTCATGGTCTGGACCGTGATCGGCGCATCGCCGCCCACAGGCACGGTGCCGACCATGATTTGCCGGCTCTTGCGGCGCTGGATATCGCGCCAGGGTCTGATCGAGGACATGGGGGCCATATAGAGGCTGGCTTGCCATGCCGCAATCGAGGCGGGATAGGTCCTTTCGTGCAGTACGATCCCACCCGCCTGGCCCTGTTCCACCCCGAACGGCAGCAGCCGCTCGATCCGGGACTGGTCGCGCCGGGCAGCGACGGGCTGGCGGCGGAACTGGCGCGGCTGGCCTATTTCCGGTTCGAGAGCGATCCTGCAGCCCTGCTGGCCGCGCTCCACGCACTGGGGCTGGCGGAGGTTGGCCTGCTGCACGATCCCGCGATGGGCAGCCAAGGCTTCGCCGCGCTGGATGGTGCCGGTACGGTCTGGATCGCTTTTCGCGGCACGCAGCCCGATTCGCTGCGGGATCTGGCCACCGATGCCCGCGCCTGGCCGCGCGAATGGCCGGGGGGCGGGCGGGTTCATGCCGGTTTCGCGCGGGCCTGGCTGGGGCGCGGGAGCGAGGGGATTGCCGCGCAGGTTGCCGCTTGGCTGCGCGACCGGCCTTGCCGCCGGATTCTCGCCACCGGGCACAGCCTCGGCGGCGCGCTCGCAACCCTGCTGGCGGCGGACGACGCGCGGGCCGAACTGGTCACTTTCGGCAGCCCTCGCGTTGGAGACCGGGCCTTTGCCGCGCGCTTCGAGGGGCGGGCCGTGCGGCGGTATGCCGAATGCTGCGATCTGGTCGCGCGGGTTCCGCCGCAGCCGCCCTATGCCCACGCCGGCGTGCTGCACTACGTCGACCGGCAAGGCCAGGTTAGCGTCGCGCCGGACGAGCCCCTGATCGCCGCCGACCGCCGCGCCGGCTCGCTTGCCTACCTGCGCCGCCATGCCTGGCGGCCCGGCAACGTGCTGCTGCGCAGCCTCGCCGATCACGCGCCGATCAACTACGTTTCGGCGGTGCTGGGCCTGCGCGAGGGCTAGAGCATCCGCGCGAACAGGAATTCGGGATCGAGCTGCTCGCCCACCCTGAACGTGATGTCGGCAACCTTGGCGAAGCCATAGCGCTGGTAGAATCGGTGCGCGCCGAAATTCTCCGAATAGACCGAGATCTGCACCTCGTCCGCGCCGCGCGCGGCGAACTCGGCCATGGCCCAGTCCATCAGTGCCCCGCCGATGCCCCGCCCGGTCGCTTGCGGAGCGGTGTAGAGCTGCTTCAGTTCCATCACCCGGCTGCCCCGCGCATGCTCGGGAAAGCCGCAGCCGAGGCCCAGCTTGCAGAAGCCGAGCAGCTGCCCGCCCGCCTGGGCAAGACGATAGAGCCGCGCCGGGTTGGCCAGTTCGGCGGCGATGGCGGGTTCTTCCAGCGCTTCGGCAAGGAACGCGGCAAGGTCTTCCGCCCGGTAAAGCTCCCCGAACTTGGCGACGAACGAATCGATGGCAAGGCGCGACAGGGCCGGGATGTCGGCCTGTGTGGCGGGGCGCAGCAAGGTTCCGGTCACAGGGTTCTCGTCATGAACAGGCTGAACGGGTCCGGGGCATAGTCGCCGAAGGGGCCGCATTCGGCGAACCCATGGCTTTCGTACAGCCGCCGCGCGGGAAGGAACTGGTCCGGAGCGCCGGTTTCCAGGCTGACGCGGCGATAGCCGCGCTCCCGCGCGACGTCCAGCAACCGAGCCAGCACCGCCTTGCCCGCGCCGCGCCCCCGGTAGTCCGGATGGGCGCGCATCGATTTCAGCTCGCCATGATCCGGCGCGAGCTGCTTGATGGCTCCGCAGGCGGCCAGGTTCGGGCCGTCCCACGCGGAATAGAACGTCACGTCGGCAGAGCGCAGGCGCTCGATCGGCATGGCGTGGACGCTTTCCGGTGGCGACCACTGGTGCATTTCGTCGAGGTGCAGGCGCAGCAGCGCGGCGACCTCTTCGCCGGTCAGGTCGTCCTCGCGGATGGCATAGTCGGGCATGGGCGATCTCTGCTATGCGCGGGCCATGAAGACAAGCACCGCATTGAAGCTCGCCGCCATCGCCGCCGTCGCTCTCGCTCTCGCACTGGGGGCGGCCGCCCAGGCCAGGCCCGCCAAGCCGCGCTGGTCGATCGCGATCCACGGCGGGGCGGGGACGATGACCCGCGAGGCGATGACGCCCGGGAAGGAAGCCGAATACCGCGCCGCGCTGGACCGCGCGCTGGCGGCCGGGACGGCGGTGCTCGAACGCGGCGGCAGCGCAATGGACGCGGTCGAGGCGGCGGTGGTGGTGATGGAGGATGATCCGCACTTCAACGCCGGGCGCGGCGCGGTGTTCACCTGGGATGGCGTAAACGAGCTGGACGCGGCGATCATGGACGGCCGTACCCGCGCCGCCGGGGCGGTGACCGGCGTCACCCGCACGAAGAACCCGGTCCGCCTCGCCCGCGCGGTGATGGCCGATGGCCGCCACGTCTTCCTGAGCGGCGCGGGCGCGGACCAGTTCGCGCGCGAAAAGGGGCTGGAACAGGTCGACCCTGCGTGGTTCGCCACGCCCGAACGCCGCCGCCAGCTGGACGAGATGAAGGCGAAGCAGCTGTCGTCCTATGACGTCGACCGCAAGTTCGGCACGGTCGGCGCGGTGGCGCTCGATACGTCGGGGCACGTCGCGGCGGCGACCTCGACCGGAGGGATGACCGGCAAGCGCTGGGGCCGGATCGGCGATGCCCCGGTGATTGGCGCGGGCACCTATGCCGATGACCGGGCCTGCGCGGTCAGCGCGACCGGATCGGGCGAGTATTTTATCCGCGCCGGGGTGGCGCACGAGATCTGCGCACGGCTGCGGTTTCGCAAGGAAAGCGCCCAGCAGGCCGCCAACGCGGTGATCGCGGAGGTCGGCTCGCTCGGCGGGGATGGCGGGGTGATCGTGGTAACGCCGCGCGGCGAGGCGGTGTTCGCGCAGAACACCCCCGGCATGTACCGCGCCCGCGCGACAAGCGCCGGGGTGCGGCAGGTGGCGATCTTCAGGCAGGACTAGGTAATTTGACTTAGCTGGTGGGCAGGCCTAGCCTCTCCCCACTTTTGGTGCCGGAATTGGTACGGGTCGCCCGACTCCAGGGGAGAATGGGCGCAAACTCCGCGCAGGACGCACGGGGAAGCGCTCCAACAGGAGGATGACCATGAAAGCATTCCGCTGCGCGGCCCTTGCGGCCGCATCGCTGACCCTTGCCTTCGCCGCACCCGCCATGGCCGACGATCCCTGGCCGGTCGAATCCGGCGACTATGTCGAAGTCTCGATGATCGCGGTCGATGACGGCGCCGACCTGCAATACATGAACCACCTGGCCGGGCAGTGGCGCAAGGGGCAGGACTTCGCCAAGGCGCAGGGCTGGATTTCGGGCTACGAGATTCTCGCCAACCAGAACAAGCGCCCGGGAGAGCCCGATTACTACCTGATCACCCGCTTCCCGCGCTTTGCCGACAAGGCCGAAGAAAAGAAGCGCGATGATGCCTACTTCGCCCATATGCAATCGACCACGGCGGCGATGCAGGCCGGATCGGCCGAGCGTTCGAAGTACCGCCGGCAGCTGGGTAGCCAGCTGCTGCGCGCACTGACCTGGAAGCAGAAGTAAGGCCAATGGAAACCCTGAAATCCGGGCGGCGCGTGCCGCCCGGATTTCAGGTAAACTTGTCGGCCTTGCGCTTGCCCATCCGCATGCCTGCCTCCAGCCGCGCGCGCAGCTGGGTGTAATAGGCCTCCAGGAAAGCGCGCTCGTCGCCCGCGCCGGGGTTCCAGCCGATCTTGCGGCAGATCGCCTCGTGCACCGAAACCAGCGCCTCGCGCCGGTTCTCGCGCAGGACGCGCTCCAGCGTCTGAAGCTCGTATTCGCCATAGACCGACAGTTCCGCATCGCCAAAGCGATAGGCCGCGCCGGTCGCCGAGCTGGTGCCGGCACGCGCGGTTGGCGTGGTGGAGAGCGCGGCCTCCAGCCGGCGGCGCGGCGCCTCCACCACCCAGGTGCCGGCGATCAGGTCGCCTGCGCGCAGGCGGTCCTTGTTGAAGAAGGGGAACAGCGCGAAGACCATGAACCAGCCCATCGCCGCCAGCCAGGTCACGCCCGAAGTCTCCCCGGCGGAGAACACCAGCCCGATCGGCATGAACAGCTCGATGTCGCGCAGCAGGTTGCGGGCCAGGACCATTTCCGCGCTAAGCCGTCCGCCGTCGCGCGCGGCGATGCGGATGCCGGTCATCCGCTTGCCCGGCGTCGCCCCGCGTGGCCCCAGTTCGAAGAATAGGAAATAGCCATAGCGGAACAGGAACATCGCCGCGATCCACAGGATGATCACGAATTCCAGCGCGATCTTCAGCTGCGGGTCGGGATTGTCGATCTTCCCGCCGGTCGCCGTATTCAACCCGGCGGCGGCGATCAGCAGGACGACCGAGGTAACGCCCATCGCCACGCCCATGATCACAAGGTCGATCAGCAGCGCGCCAAACCGCGTGCCCCGGCTGGCGAGCACGGCGGGCAGCGCGATCCCTTCGGGCGTCACCTGCATCCGCTCGCGCCCGGCCCGGGCCTGGATCGCGCGCGCCGTCATGCCTCGCCCCCCTGCGGCGCGCGGCGAAAGGCGAAGAAATAGGACAGCCAGATCGCCAGCATCGATCCGCCGACCACGAACCGGCCCTGGGTATGGTCGATCAGCTGGCGGCCCAGCCCTTCGAGCATGCCTGCGATCACCAGCATGACGACCACCCCGGCCATGACCACGGCGGCGCGTTGCCCCGCCCGGGCGGCGGCTTCCACCACGGTGCGGTCCCCCGGAAAGGCCATCGACCGGCCAACGTGCAGCCCCGCTCCGCCGGCCAGCAGGATCGCGAACAGCTCGGTCGTGCCGTGGATCGACAGCCATGCGATGAAATCGATCAGCAGGCCCTGCCCGTTGAACAGCCACAGCATGGCCCCCAGCGTGGCGGTGTTCTGGATCAGCAGCAGCAGCGGCGGCACCCCGAAAGCGAAGCCGAGGGCGAAACACATGATGGCAACGCCGGCATTGTGGCTGAACAGCGATGCGGCGAAGACCGACAGGCCGTCCTGCCCCGCATTGCCGAACAGCGTTGAGGACAGCACCTCACGACTGGCACCCGGCACACGTTCATCCTGGAAGCCGCCGGGGACCAGCGAATAGTACCAGTCCGGATCGGCCGCGCAAAGTTGCCAGCCGACCACCGTGCCCGCCGCCATCAGCGCGAAGGCGACCAGCAGTTCTGGCCAGATGGCACGGACCGCGCGGCTCCATTCGCCACCGAAGAAGCGGGCGAGCCAGCCCCACAGGGTCACCCGCGGACCATAGACCAGATACCAGGCGCGCTGGACCAGCCCCTCCAGATAGGCCAGCGTCGCGGCATCGAGCGAGGTCTCGCGCGCGACGGACAGGCTGGAGGCGACCGTGCGGTAAAGCACCGGCAGCGCCACAAGGTCTTCGTCCGACAGCTTGCGCAGCCGTCCGCGCTCCATCCGGGTGACGATTTCCTCAAGCCGCTGCCAATCGGCCTCGCGCTCTTGCCGGAACCTGTCGGAACGCAGCGCGGCGGCCTCGATCGCGGCCTGACCCGATACGGCGGGG
>CALMJG010000085.1 GCA_937864195.1 uncultured Novosphingobium sp. | reverse complement strand
GTGCGCACGTTGGTGGCGGTGCGGTTGCGGTTGTCGGTCAGCGCCTCGACGATGATCGCCACGCCGCCCGGGCCATAGCCCTCGTAGCGCACTTCCTCGTAGTTTTCCGCATCGCCCTTGCTCGCCTTGTCGATCGCGCGCTGGATATTGTCCTTGGGCATCGACTGGGCGCGCGCGGCCAGAACCGCGGCGCGCAGGCGCGGGTTCATGTCCGGATCGGGCATGCCCATCTTGGCGGCGACGGTAATTTCGCGGGAAAGCTTGGAAAACTGCGCGGCGCGCTTCTTGTCCTGCGCGCCCTTGCGGTGCATGATGTTCTTGAATTTGGAATGACCGGCCATGGCCCCTGCCTTGCAGCTGGAATGGAAAATGTGGGCCGCCCCTAGCGGAGCAGCGGCGCCTAGACAACCTGCCAGCGTTGTGGCGTCGGTCAGACGACGACGGCAGTGCCCGAACACGACACCATCAGCATCGACCCGGCCTTGCCCAGCACCTCGTAGTCGATGTCCACGCCGATCACCGCATTGGCACCCAGCGCGCGGGCCTTGTCCTGCATTTCGGCCAGAGCCTGCTCGCGCGCGGTGGCGAGGACTTCCTCATACTTGCCCGAGCGGCCGCCGAAGATGTCGGTGATCGAGGCGAAGATATCGCGCACCAGGTTGGCCCCGGCGATCACTTCGCCGGTAACCACGCCCAGGTACTGCTGGACCGGGCGCCCCTCGATCAGCGTGGTGGTGGTAACGATCATCGCTTTGCTCTCCCGGGAAAATTCGCCCCGAGGGTAGCGGGCGCGCGCTCACTGGCAAGCCTGAAAGCGCCGCGCCCCTGGCCGGATCAGCCGAGGCCGAGCGCGGCCTTGTAGGTATCGAGCAGCATTTCCATCTCGCGCCGGTCATCGGGCTTCATCTTCCGGATGCGGACGATCTGGCGCATGATCTTCACGTCATAGCCCACGGCCTTGGCTTCGGCGTAGACGTCCTTGATGTCGTCGCCGATGCCCTTCTTCTCTTCCTCCAGGCGTTCGACGCGCTCGATCAGCAGGCGCAGGCGATCATCGGTGGCTTCGGCCATCGGGCAACTCCATCAATTGGGTGAATCAGTTGCGAGGCTCTTAGTGGCCGGGAGCGTTCTTCCGCAAGCTCTCCTCCATGCGCGCAAGCTGTTCCGGAGTCGCTTCCCTGTGGAAACGCGCTTTCCAGTCGGCACTTGGCATCCCGTGGATCGCCGCGCGGGCCGCTTCCTTGTCCAGCGGGGCGCCGGCATCGCGGATCCAGTCGGCCAGGCAGTTGCGGCAGAACCCGGCCAGCCCCATCAGCTCGATGTTCTGGGCGTCATGGCGGTGTCGCAAATGGCGCACAAGGCGGCGAAAGGCGGCGGCGGCAACCGCATCGTCCAGCGCCTCAAGCGGATCGTTGTCGGATGCATTCGTATTCTCGGAACAGCTCATCGGGGATATCCTTGGGTTTGTCCCTGCTTTGCCATAGGGCGATGGGCAAATGAAAGAGGTACACATTGGCCAGACTTGATCCACGCGGCCGCAAGGTAAAGATCCTTGCCACCCTCGGCCCCGCCAGCCGCAGCCCGGAAATGATCGAAAAGCTGATGCGCGCCGGCGCCGACGCCTTCCGCGTCAACATGAGCCACGGCGACCACGCCACCCATGCCGAAACCATCGCCTCGATCCGCGCGGTCGAGAAGAGCCTTGGCCGCCCGGTTGCGGTCCTCTGCGACCTGCAGGGGCCGAAGCTGCGGGTCGGCCAGTTCAGGGATGGCAAGGCGGTGATCCGTCATTCCGGCCACTTCACCTTCGACCGCGATCCGACGCCGGGCGACGAAACGCGCGTCTGCCTGCCCCACCCCGAACTGTTCGGCATCCTGCGCAAGGGCCAGCGCCTGCTGGTCGACGATGGCAAGCTGCGGCTGGTGGTGATCGAGGCGGACGAAAACCGCATCCTCTGCTCGGCCGAGGTCGGCGGGGTGATTTCCGACCGCAAGGGCGTGAACGTGCCCGATGCGGTGGTGCCAGTCGCCGCGATGACCGAAAAGGACCGCCGCGACCTTGCCTTCGCGCTCGATCAGGGGGCGGACTGGATCGCCCTGTCGTTCGTCCAGCGGCCCGAGGATGTGGCCGAGGCGCGCAAGCTGATGGCCAGCCATCACCAGGCTGCCCCGACCGCGCTGATGGCCAAGATCGAAAAGCCTGCCGCGATCCAGACCATCGACCAGATCATCGAACTGGCCGACGGGATCATGGTCGCGCGCGGCGACCTGGGGGTGGAGCTGAACCCCGAGGAAGTACCCCCGCTGCAAAAGCGGATCGTTGCCGCCACCCGCCGTTCGGGCAAGCCGGTGGTGGTCGCGACGCAAATGCTCGAATCGATGATCGAAAGCCCCGCGCCGACCCGCGCCGAGGTGTCCGACGTCGCCAACGCGGTCTATGACGGGGCCGACGCGGTGATGCTGTCCGCCGAAACCGCCAGCGGGGCCTGGCCGGTCGAGGCGGTGACGATCATGCACCGCATCGCCGCGCAGGTCGAAGCCGATCCCGGCTATCACGACCGCATCCACTTCACCGAAGTCCGCCCCGACGCGACCACCGCCGATGCCCTGGCCCAGGCCAGCGCGACCATTGCCCGGACGGTGCAGGTCAGCGGGATCATCGTCTTCACCGGATCGGGCAGCACCGCCCGCCGCGTGGCGCGCGAGCGGCCTTCGGTGCCGGTGCTGGTGCTGACCCCATCGCTGCGCATCGCCCGGCGGCAGGCGCTGCTGTGGGGAGCCTCCCCGGTCCACACCCGCGACATCGGCAGTTTCGAGGAGATGATCGCCAAGGGCAAGCGCATGGCCCTGCGCCAGGGCTTCGGCACGGCGGGATCGAAGCTGGTGGCGCTGGCCGGGGTGCCCTTCGGCACGCCGGGTTCCACCAACCTGCTCCACGTGGTGACGCTGAGCGGCGACGAGTTGACGAAGCACGGCGACTGACAGCGCTTGCGCACGATTGCCTCTGCCCCGGCCTCTGCTAGGAGCGCGTCCGGATAAGGAGATACCCGTGCGCCGCGACTGGACCCGTGAAGAAATCGCCGAACTGTTCGACCTGCCGCTGACGGAACTGCTGTTCCGCGCGGCAGAGGTGCACCGCGCGCACCACCCGGCCGATCAGGTCCAGCTGTGCACCCTGCTGTCGATCAAGACCGGCGGCTGCCCGGAGGACTGCGGCTATTGCTCGCAGTCGGTCCACGCCGACAGCGGCGTGGCGGCGACCAAGCTGATGGACGTGCGCGAAGTGCTGCAATCGGCGGCCCAGGCCAAGGACGCCGGATCGCAGCGGTTCTGCATGGGCGCCGCCTGGCGCAACCCCAAGGACCGCGACATGCCCGCGATCGTCGAGATCGTGAAGGGCGTGCGCGCCATGGGGATGGAAACCTGCATGACGCTGGGAATGCTCACCCCCCGCCAGGCCGAAATGCTGGCCGAGGCCGGGCTGGATTACTACAACCACAACATCGACACCTCGCCTGAACGCTATGGCGAAGTGATCTCCACCCGCAGCCTCGAGGACCGGCTGGATACGCTGACCAACGTCCGCGCCGCCGGGATCAACGTCTGTTCGGGCGGGATCGTCGGCATGGGCGAAAGCCGGGCCGACCGGGTGGGCTTCGTCCACACTCTCGCCACCCTGCCGCGCCATCCGGAAAGCGTGCCGATCAACGCGCTGGTGCCGATCAAAGGTACGGTGCTGGGCGACATGCTGGCCGACACGCCGATGGCCCGGATCGACGACATCGAATTCGTCCGCACCGTGGCTGTGGCCCGAATCACCATGCCGCTCAGCATGGTGCGCCTGTCGGCGGGCCGCGAATCGATGAGCGAGGCCACCCAGGCGCTGTGCTTCCTGGCGGGGGCCAATTCGATCTTCACCGGCGACCGTCTGCTGACCGCCGCCAATGCCGGGGACGATGCCGACGCGGCGCTGTTCGCCAAGCTGGGGCTGAAGCCGCTGGAAGGGGCCGAGCCGCTGCGCGCCTGCGCCGGCGAAGCAGTGGTTCCGGCCTAGCCCCGCGCGCCGAACAGGGCGGAACCCACGCGCACGTGGGTTGCGCCCAGCATCACCGCGGTTTCGAAGTCGTCGCTCATCCCCATCGAGCGCCCGGCAAGGCCGTGGTCGGCCGCCAGCTTGTCGAGCAGGGCGAAGAATGGCGCAGCCTCGATGCCCGCAGGCGGCACGCACATCAGGCCAATTACCGGCAGCTCGGCGGTGCGGGCCTGCGCCAACAGGGCGGGCAGGTCGGCAAGGGCGCAGCCGCCCTTCTGCTCTTCCGCGCCGATGTTGACCTGGATGAAGCACGGCACCTGCCGCCCGGCCTTGTCCATTGCCTTTGCCAGCGCGGCAACCAGCGAGGGCCGGTCGAGCGAGTGGATGCAGTCGAACAGGGCCACCGCCTCGTCCGCCTTGTTCGACTGAAGCTGGCCGACGAGGTGGAGTTCGATTCCCCCGTGCGCCTCGCGCAGGGCGGGCCACTTGGCCGCCGCTTCCTGCACCCGGTTTTCGCCGAACACGCGCTGGCCGGCTTCGATCAGGGGAAGGATCGCGGGGGCCTCGTGGGTCTTGCTCACCGCGATCAGCGTCACCTCCTCCGCCTTGCGGTGCGCGATCTTCGCGGCCTGGGCGATACGGGAGCGGACGTCGGCAAGAGCAGCGGCTGGATCGGTCATGGCGCGCTGCTATAGCGATGCCATGCCGCGATTGAAGCAGGATATTCGCACGCCCGGCCCCCACGGCGCCCTGCCCCGCGTCTGGGTGCTGTCCGATGCGCGCAACGATGCGGTGCTGGAGGCGGCGTTGAGGCACCTGCCGCGCGGCAGCGGACTGGTGTTCCGTCACTACCACCTGCCCGAGGGGGAGCGCCGCGCCCGCTTCGCCGCGCTGGCCCGGATCGCCCGGGCACGCGGGCACCTGGTGGTCCTGTCCGGCACCATGCGGCAGGCGCGGGCCTGGGGCGCGGACGGCGCCTATGGCTCCGCCGCCCTGCTGGCGCGCGGCGGCCCCGGCCTGCGGCTCGTCACGGCCCACTCGCTGACCGAGATCACCCGCGCGCGCCGCGCCGACGCGCTGGTACTCTCGCCCGTGTTCCCGACCCGCTCCCACCCTGGCGGCAAGGTGCTGGGACCGCTGCGTTTCCGCCTGCTGGCGGCGCGCGCACGACTGCCGGTGATTGCGCTGGGCGGCATGGACGCCCGCCGCGCAAGCCGGCTCGGCACCCCCGCCTGGGCCGCCATCGACGCCTTTTTGCGGTAGGCCGACTCCCCGCAAATCCTTGGATTCTTGACGCGGACTCGCCCCCGGGCGCATAGTGCGCGGCGCACGTAGGGGAGCATCATGGCGACACGTCCGGTTTCTGCAGGGGCACGCGGTGCGCGCGTCGATTGGCGCGCCGCGATGAAACGCAGCCTGCGCCGCGCGGGCGAGATCGGCGGGGCGCTGGTCCTGCTGTGCCTGATGTTGTTCCTGGCAGCCGCGCTGGCCAGCTATCACCAGACCGATCCTTCGGCCTCGACCGCCGCTGGCGGCCCGGTGCTCAACTGGATGGGCACGCCCGGCGCCTGGGCTGCGGAGCGGGCCTTGTTCCTGTTCGGGCCGGTGGCGATCCTGCTGCTGCCGATGCTCTATGTCATGGCCCGCAAGCTGTGGCGGCTGGTGGAAGAGGAAGACCTGGAACTGCCCCATGCCGACCATGCCTGGTGGCGGCCGCTGGGCGTGCTGGCGCTGGCCATGGCGCTGATCGCCACCCCGCTGGCGCTGTGGATCGACGGGCGCGGCGGATCACTGCCTGCGGGCTTTGGCGGGATGACCGGGCTGCTCGGCGCCAAGGCGCTCGATGCGCTGGCCGCGCTGCTGCCAGTGGCCGCGCAGGGCTGGGCCAAGCTGGCCGCCGGCCTTGCCTGCCTGGCGGGCGGAGCGCTGCTGGCGGGCCGCGTCTTCGCGCTCGACTGGGGCAGCCTGTTCACTCTGCCCAGCCTGCTGCGCCGCCGCGCGCCGCAGCGCGAGGCGCGGATTGGCGATGTTCCCGCAGCCCAGCCTCCGCGCGAAAAGCGCCAGCGCGACGAAGGCGGCACCGTGCTCCACCCGCTCGGCCCGGATCGCAAGGCTCCCGAAATCAGCGATCCCGCCCGCATGGCCAAGCCCGCACAGTTGACCGCCGCCACCCGCCAGGGCGACCTGTTCGACAAGTTCGAGCTGCCGGGGCTGGACCTGCTCCACGATCCCCCGCCCAATTCCTCGCCCAGGATCGACAAGCTGGCGCTGGAACGCAACGCCCGCCTGCTCGAAACCGTGCTCGACGATTTCAACGTCAAGGGCGAGATCACCGCCGTCCGCACCGGCC
>CALMJG010000084.1 GCA_937864195.1 uncultured Novosphingobium sp. | reverse complement strand
GAGGTAGCTTGCTGGCTGGGGCGGCAGGATTCGAACCTGCGAATGCCGGTACCAAAAACCGGTGCCTTACCACTTGGCGACGCCCCAGCAGAGGTGCGGCCTTTAGCAGAGCTTGGCCGGAAGGGAAGGGGGCAAGACGCTCAGCCTTGCTCCCCTTTTCATGACCCGTTGCGCGCGGCGCGCTCAGTCCAGCACGCCGGGGCTCAGCGTGTCGAAATCCGCCGCGCTGTGGCGTTCGCGCAGGACGGTGCCTTCGGCGCCGAACGGGCGGTTGACCAGCCGGCCGCGCTTCACCGCGGGGCGGGCGGAGATTTCCGTGACCCAGCGGCCCACCGCCTCGTATTCCTGCAGCTGCAGGAATTCGCGCGTTTCGCCATAGGCATCGCCGTTCCACAAATTGCCCAGCCACGGATAGGCGGCAATGTCGGCGATCGAATATTCATCTCCCGCCAGGAAGCGCGCTTCCTTCAGCCGGTTGTTCGCAACGTCGAACAAGCGCTTGGTTTCCATGGCATATCGGTTGATCGCATACTCGATCTTGACCGGGGCATAGTGATAGAAATGGCCGTATCCGCCGCCGATGAACGGCGCGCTGCCCATTTGCCACATCAGCCAGCAGATCGCCTCGGTCCGGCCCTTGAGGTCCTGCGGGATGAAGGCCTGGAACTTGTCCGCGAGGTGCAGCAGCATGGCCCCGCTTTCGAACAGGCGCAGCGGCTCCGGCCCCGACTGGTCGAGCATGGCGGGGATCTTGCTGTTGGGATTGAGCGCGACAAAGCCCGATCCGAACTGGTCGCCCTGACCGATCTGGATCAGCCAGGCATCGTATTCCGCGCCCGCGTGGCCGGCTTCCAGCAGTTCCTCCAGCAGGATCGTTACTTTCTGCCCGTTGGGGGTGCCCAGCGAATAGAGCTGGAAAGGGTGCGTGCCCACCGGCAATTCGCGCTCCACCTGCGCGCCGGCCGTGGGGCGGTTGATGCTGGCGAAGGGGCCGCCGTTCCCTGCGTCCCAGGTCCAGACGGCGGGGGGCGTGTATTCGGCATCGGCCATGGGCAAATCCTCTCAGGTTAGGGCGCAGCGCGGCGCATCGTGGCAGGGCGCTGCGAGTCAGTTGCAGCTACGTTAGCCACGGTTGCATGGCCGCGCCAAGCGGCTAGGAAGCATCCCATGCGAAACACCCTGAAACTTGCCGCCGCGCTTGCCGCGCTGACCCTGCCCGCCGCGCTCGCCGCCGAGACCCCGATCGATCCGGCGCGCCTGAATGAAACCGTCCAGACCATGACCCGCGACTGGTTCCAGGGCCGCGCCCCCGGCACCGTGGGCGAGGAGCGGACGGTGGGCTACCTGATCGGCCGGTTCGAGGCGCTGGGGCTGGAGCCGGGCGGGCCGGACGGATCGTGGGTGCAGCAGGTGCCGCTGCTCCACACTCGGCTAGGCGCTCCGCAGCAGCTGGAACTGGCCACCCCGCAGGGCGCCATGCCGCTGCGGCTGGGCACCGATGTCTACCTTTCCACCCTGCGCAATGAAGACGTGGCGCGGGTGGCCAATGCGCCGCTGGTCTTCGTCGGCCACGGCGTTGCCGCTCCGGAACGCGGCTGGGACGATTTCAAGGGCGTGGACCTGAAGGGCAAGGTCGCCGTCTTCCTGATCAACGATCCCGATTTCGCCGCCGCGAAGGGCGAAGCGGTGGCCGGCAAGTTCGGCGGGCGGGCGATGACCTATTATGGCCGCTGGACCTACAAGTTCGAGGAAGCCGCCCGGCGCGGTGCGGTGGCGGCGCTGATCGTCCACGATGCGGACGGCGTCGGCTATGGCTGGAACGTCATCACCAGTCCGGGCGGGGAGAATTACGGACTGGTCGCAAAGGACGGCAAGCAGACCAGCCTGGCCTTGCAGGGCTGGCTATCGCTGGAGCAATCCGGCCGCCTGTTTGGTACGGCCGGGCTTGAACTTGCCAGGCTGCGCAAGGCGGCGCGCACCGCGAAGTTCCGCCCCGTGGAGATGAAAGGCGTGACCCTGTCCGCCGCGATTCCCGCTACCCATGACGTGATCGCCAGCCACAACGTCCTCGCGCGCCTGCCCGGCACCACCCGCGCGGATGAGACGGTGATGTTCGGTGCCCACTGGGATGCCTACGGCGAGGGCAAGCCTGACGCGCAGGGCCGGATCTACCGCGCCGGGGCGAATGACGACGCGCTGGGCGTCGCCGCGCTGCTGGAAATCGCACGGGGGATGAAGGCGGGCCCGGCGCCGCAGCGCAGCGTGGTCTTCGCCGCCTGGACGGCGGAAGAGCGCGGGCTGCTGGGGTCCGAAGCCTATGCCCTCAGCCCGGTCTGGCCGCTGGACAAGACGGTCGCCAACCTCACCATCGACGTGATGCAGACGGCGGGCCGCGCGAAGGACGTGGTGCTGATCGGCAAGGGCCAATCCAGCCTGGAGGACGATCTTGCGGCCACGGCGGCGAAGCAGGGCCGGACCGTGACGGTGGAAAGCCTGCCCGAACGCGGGCTGTTCTACCGCGCGGACCACTTCTCCTTCGCCAAGCGCGGTGTGCCGGTGCTGCTGATGATGGGCCTCGCGGGGGCTTCCGATCTGGAACAGGGCGGCCGTGCGGCGGGGCAGGCCTGGATCGATGACTATACCGGGCGCTGTTATCACCAGGCCTGCGATGCGTGGGACGCTTCGTGGAACCTCGCGGGCGCGATCCAGGACATCGAGGTGATGCGCGATATCGGCACCGACCTTGCCAATTCCGCCCGCTGGCCGGAATGGAAGGCGGGCAGCGAGTTTGCAGGGCTGCGCAAGAAGGGCAACTAACTGTCTGAACTTAGGCGGTAACCAACCCACCCCCCGTTCGTGTCGAGCTTGTCGAGACACGCTGGCGCGGGCGTGTCTCGACAAGCTCGACACGAACGGAGGTGGGGGTGTGGAGGAGAGAGGGGCGTGGGTTTTAGGTCATGCCCACCCTCGCACAGCCGCGAAGTCCTGCACGCCGCCATAGCCCCTCCCCGTGGGGGAGGGGTTGGGGAGGGGGCTGGATGCTATCGGGGTAATCCAACCAGCGCCGAACACCCCCACCCAACCCTCCCCCTCAAGGGGGAGGGC
>CALMJG010000083.1 GCA_937864195.1 uncultured Novosphingobium sp. | reverse complement strand
ACTACGAATCTGAGGGTCGGACGTTCGAATCGTTCCGGGCGCGCCATTACAAAAAGCGCCCTCCGCAAGGAGGGCGCTTTTTTGCATTTGGCCGGTGGAAATCCCGCAAACCCTCAGGTGGCGTAGCCCAGCGCCGCCGCGCCTGCGCCGGCAACCAGCACCGCCACCACGCCCGCAGGCAGCAGCGGCAGGCCATGGCGCTGCCATTCGCGTGCGGCCATCGCGTGGCCCAGCAGCAGCGGGATGAAATAGTGATAGAGGTACAGCACCCGCATCCCGTCGAGATATTGCAGCACCGCCATGTTGGCGATCCATGCCGCGAGCAGCATCGCCCGCACCGAATCGCCGCGCAGGCGCGAGGGGAGGAGGCTGGTCAGCACGCCCAGCAGCGAGACCAGCCAGGCGGCCAGGTTGGGAACAAGGCCGATCAGCACGTCGTGGCCGGGGCGGCGATCTGCCCGGTAGAGGATCGTGCCGCGCGCCAGCAGCCACTCGGCCGGGTGGGAGCCGTTGGCGTCCGCGGCGGGCGTGATTGCCAGATCGTTGGCCATGTAGCGGCGGTAATCGCCAAGCCCCTGGAGCGCGGCGCCAAGGTTGCGGCCCCCATCCCTGAGCGCGGCGGCGTGGGCCGGCGAGAGGAACCGCGCGTTATCCTGGCCCACGGGCGTTGCCGGATCGGGCGGCAGCGGGCTGAAGGCATAGAATGCTGTGAAGGTGAGGGCGAGCGCGGCCAGTCCCCCGGCAGCGCCCGCACCGGCCTGGCGGAGCAGCAAGGCCCATTCGCGGCGCTGGAATGCGGGCCACAGCAGGACCAGGCCAAGCGCTCCGGTTACCAGTCCGTTGGCCCGGACCAGCGCCGCGCAGGCGATGAACAGCCCGAACAGCGCGAAATGGACCGGCTTGCCGCCGCGCCAGGCCGCGAGGGCGGCAAGCAGCGCGGCGAGGACGAAAGCGATCTGGAAGCTGTCGAGCTGGGCCGATCGCACCTGCACCAGCAGCGCGGTATCGGCCACGAACAGCAGGGAAAGCACGGCGCCCGCGCGGGCGCTGCCGGTCAGCTGGGTCATCAGCAGGCAGAACAGGCCCGCCGCGATCACTCCGAACAGAGCCGGGGCCAGCCGGGGGCCGCGATAGTCGAAGGTGGTCGGCATGGCTTCGGCGGGGACCGCGCGATTGGCACCGATGGCCTGCCAGTCCGCGCCTTTGTTCAGCCCGCTCGCCATGTCGCCAGCGGCGATCAGCATGATGCCAAGTGGCGGGTGAGAGGCAAATTGGGTGCGGCCTTCATGGAACCGCGCGGTGGAGGCAATGTAATAGGTCTCGTCCCAGATCGGCGCCTTCACCCGGCCGAGCCCGGGCAGGCACAGCAGCGCCATCACCGTCATGACCAGCGCGGCGGCAAGCCAGCGGGATTGGCGGGGAAGGGCGGCTATTGCCGGTCTCCACCCGGAAGCTTGCGGAACAGCACGGCGGGCTCGCCCACGCCCTCAAGCCGCCGGTCGTCCGGGCCGTAGAGCAGGTCCTGCGGCGGGGCATCGCCGGCCTGCAGCGGGTCGGCTGCGTAACCAGCGGCGGCGGCGGTATCGACGAAGCGGAAATGGGCGTTGCCGATCGCCAGCCAGCCGCCGCGCTCCAGCACCTTGTCGAGCGCGGCCACGCCCTCGGCGAAGCGGGCGAAGGGCAGTATTCCGGTGCAACTGGGCGGGCGGTTCGCCTCCAGCTCTCCGTGGCGGAACACGGCCATCGCCAGAATCGCATCGAACCGCTCGTCCGGATCGGGCGCGGCGGCGAGGCGGTAGGTGGAAGCAGGGTCACTGTCCGCCGCGCGCGCCTGGTCCAGCGCCCGCCGGTTGAGATCGAGGCCGGTGATGCGCGCCAGTGGCATCCGACGGCGCAGGGCGCGGACCTCCGCCCCGCTGGAACAACCGAACGAGAGCAGGCGGGGGGATTCGAGGTGGGCCAGCCGCTGCGCCAGCGCATCGAACAGCGCGGGATAGCGGTCTTCACAAGTGTCGGGGAAGGGCTGGAACAGGCGCCCCGCCTCGGCACGGCGCAGCCGGGCGATCTCACGCAGCTGGGGATCGGCCATGCGGCGCAGCCAGCGTCCCAGCGCCATTCCGCCCGGGACGGCCCGCGCAGCCGCGCGCAGCGGCTCAAGGCGGTCGCGGGGCTTGGCGGCGAAGTCCATGCACCGCGCCATCCCATATTGCCGCGCAGAGGGAAAGGGTGTGCGCACCGGACATTCGGTGTTAGCCTGATCCCGATGACCGAGGCCACTTCCTCTGCCGACCGGGACCCTGGGGAAACCCAGTCGGCCTGGCGCTTCGTCAGGGCCAGGCGCGCTCACGTGGTGGTCGATGCGGCTGCCTATTTCACGTTGATGCAGGAAGCCATGCTGGCCGCGCGGCAGCGGATCCACATGATCGGCTGGGACTTCGACACCCGGGTTCGGCTGGGGCCGGGGCGGCGGTGGTGGAACGGCCCCAGCCGCAGATCCCATCCGGCACGCCTAGGTGCGTTTGTGGTATGGCTCTGTCGCCGCAAGCCACATCTCCAGGTGCGGGTGCTGAAATGGAATTTCGGGGCGCTGAAGTTCGTTTTCCGCGGCTCGATGGTGCTCGATCTGGTGCGCTGGTACTTTCAGCGGGGCATCGTCTTCAAGTTCGATTCCGCCCATCCGCTGGGTTGCAGCCACCACCAGAAGATCGTGGTGATCGATGATAATTTCGCGGTTTGCGGCGGGATCGACATGACTTCCGACCGCTGGGATACGCCCGAACACCTGGAAGACGATCCCCGCCGCCGCCGTCCCTATGGCACCCGGCTCTATGGTCCGTGGCATGACCTGACCATGATGGTGGAAGGCGAAGCCGCCGGCGCGCTGGCGGAACTTGGCCGTAAGCGCTGGGTCAGGGCCGGCGGATCGGTGCTGGAGCCCTGCGCGCCGCAGCAGGAAACCGCCTGGCCCGACCGCCTGCAGGCCGAATTTCGTGACGTCGAGATCGGCATCGCCCGCACCCGCGCCGCCTGGCGCGATGCCGACGAGGTGCGGGAGATCGAGGAACTGTTCATCGAGCATATCCGGCGTGCCCGGCGCTTCATTTATGCCGAAAGCCAGTACTTCGCCTCGCGCGCGATCGCCGAGGCGATTGCCGAACGGCTCGATCAGCCGGACCCGCCGGAAATCGTCCTGATCAATCCGGAAAGCGCAGCCGGCTGGCTGGAGCAGGCCGCGATGGACGGTGCCCGGGTGCGCCTGTGCCATGCCATTGCTGACCGGAATCCCGGGGCCAGGTTCCGCATCTTCATGCCATATAATGCTGCAGGCACAGCTATTTACGTCCACTCGAAGACGATGATCGTCGACGACGAGATCGTCCGGGTCGGCTCGGCCAACATGAACAACCGCTCGATGGGTCTGGATTCGGAGTGCGACCTGTTCATCGACGCGGCGCGTCCCGGCAACGCGCATGCCATGCCGGCCATCCGCCGGTTGCGGATCAACCTTCTGGCCGAGCATATTGGCCTGTCGCGCGAGGCGGTGGCCCAGGCGCTGGAAGCGAACCCTTCGATGATCGCGCTGATCGAGGCCGCCCCGCGCGACGGCAAGCGGCTCGAACCTTTTGTCTTGCGTCCCCTCACCGAAGCGGAGAAAGCGGTCGCCGACCAGGCGCTGCTCGATCCCGAGCGGCCGGAGGAACTGTTCGAGCCCTTCAGCCAGAAGCGCGGACTGTTCCGCCGCGGCGGCTTCCTGCGGCGCCCGAAATAACCAAGGGGACGATCGAATGAACTGCGACCGCGACAGCGACCATGAAGGGCCGATGGCCAAGCTGCCGGTGCCGGAAGATGTGCAGGAAGCGATCCGCACCCTGCTGCGCTGGTCGGGGGACGATCCGGCCCGCGAAGGCCTGGTCGACACGCCGGCCCGCGTGGCGCGCGCGTGGAAGGAATATTGCCAGGGCTATGACGAGGATCCGGCCTATCACCTCTCGCGCCAGTTCGAGGAAGTGGGAGGCTATGACGAACTGGTGCTGCTGAAGGACATTCCGTTCCAGTCGCACTGCGAACATCACATGGCGCCGATCACCGGCAAGGCGGCGATCGCCTA
>CALMJG010000082.1 GCA_937864195.1 uncultured Novosphingobium sp. | reverse complement strand
CCTAGGCTTCGCTGGCGAAGGGCCGGAACGGTTCTGCGACTTCCTTCGGCACGCGAACCAGCCGGCCAGTGGGGCGGTCGATGATCGCCCAGGTGGTCTTTGCGCTGACTATCACCTTGCCTGTCGCATTGCGGAAATCGACCCGGCGGTCGAACCGCGCGCCGGTCGGGCCTTCGGGGATGAAGGTCTCGGCAGTCACCGTCTCGCCCTCGCCCACGTTGCCGCGATAGTCGATCTCGTGCCGGGTCACGACCCAGACGTACTGCGCCTGATGGTCCGGCGCGGCCACGGCGGCCCAGTGCGCAGTGGCGATCTGCTGGATCCAGTCGACCCAGACCGCATTGTTGACGTGGCCAAGCTCGTCGATGTGCTGGGGGCCAGCGGTGAAGGTCATCTCGTAGCGGTTCATCCCACCCTCCGTTCGTGTCGAGCGAAGTCGAGACACCTCAGCACCCGTGTCTCGACTTCGCTCGACACGAACGGAGAGAGGGGCGCCATTACTCCTGCACCCCCAGCTGCCACAGGATGAAAGCAAACTCCTCCGCCGTTTCCTTCAGGCTTTCGAACCGGCCCGACTTGCCGCCGTGGCCCGCGCCCATGTTGGTCTTGAGCAGCAGTTCGTTACCGTCGGTCTTGAGCTCGCGCAGGCGGGCGACCCATTTGGCGGGCTCCCAATAGGTCACGCGCGGATCGTTGAGGCCCGCCGTCACCAGTAGCGGCGGATAGGCCTGCGCCCTGACCTGATCGTAGGGCGAGTAGGAGCGGATCAGCTCGAACGCGGCCTTGTCCTCGATCGGATTGCCCCATTCGGGCCATTCGCCGGGGGTCAGCGGAAGGCTGGGGTCGAGCATGGTCGCCAGCACGTCGACGAACGGCACGTGGGCCACCACCGCGCCCCACAGGCCGGGGTCGGAGTTGATCACCGCGCCCATCAGTTCGCCGCCCGCCGAGCCGCCGGAAATGCTGATCCGGCCAGCGGCGGTGTACCCCCGCTCGATCAGCCCCTGCGCCACGTCGACGAAATCGTTGAAGGTGTTGGTGCGCGCCTCCAGCTTGCCCGCCTTGTACCAGGCGCGGCCCAGATCGTCCCCGCCGCGGATATGGGCGATGGCATAGGCAAAGCCCCGGTCCACAAGCGAAAGGCGGCTGGTCGAAAACCCCGGCTCGATGGCGATGCCATAGGCTCCGTAGCCATAGAGATGCAGCGGGCCTCCGGCGGCGCGGTCCTTGCGGTAGAGCACCGAGACCGGAACCTTGGTGCCGTCGCGCGCCGCGATCTCCAGCCGTTCGGTGGCATAGAGCGAGGCGTCATAGCCCGATGGGATTTCCTGGACCTTCAGCGTGGTCAGCGTGCGGGCGGCGACATCGTAGTCCAGCACGCTCGCCGGACTAACCATGCTTTCATAGGACAGGCGCAGGACGCTCATCGCCCATTCGGGATTGTCCCCCAGCCCCGCGACATAGCTTGCCTCGGGAAAGACGATCGGCTCGATCCGCGCGGGATCGTCATACCAGCGCAGTTCGACGGAATCGAGACCAGCGCGGCGGCCCTCGACCACGTAGAAATCGCGGAACAGCTCGAACCCGGTAAGGTAGAAGGCGTCCGATCCCTCGATCACCGTCTCCCACTCCGCCGGATGCGACAGGTGCGCTTTCGCCAGCCGGAAGTTCTCGTGCGTGTCGTTGGTGTGGACGAACAACGTGTCGCCGTGGAGATCGACGTCGTATTCCACGCCCTTTTCCCGCGCGCGAACCAGCACCGGCTGGGCCAGCGGATCGGCGGCGGGAATCAGCCGCACTTCGCTCGTCTCGTGATCGCCGCTGGAGACGATCAGCCATTCCTCGTTGGCCGAGAGCGAGGCGCCGACGCGGAAGCCCTCGTCATCCTCGTGGTAAAGCTCGACGTCCTCTTCCAGAGGGCGGCCCAGCCAGTGCAGCCGCGCGTTGTCGGTGCGCCACTGCTCGTTGGCGAGGGAGTAGACCAGGCCCTTATCGCCCGCGACCCAGACGAGGCCGGAAAGCGTGCCGGGAATCTCGTCCGCCAGCACTTCCCCGGTGGCCAGGTTCTTGATCCGCGCGGTGAAGCGTTCGGAGCCGTTGTCGTCCACCGACCAGGCGAGCAGCCGCCCGTCCTGCGAGACGGAGATCGCTCCCAGCCGGAAGTATTCGTGGCCCTCCGCCAGCGCGACCTCGTCGAGGATCAGCTCGTCCGGCCCGCCAGCAACGGGCCTGCGCCACCACTTCTTGTATTCCGCCCCTTCCTCGAACTCGATCCAGTAGAGGTAATGGCCGTCCTTCTGCGGCACGGACTTGTCGGCTTCCTTGATCCGCGCGCGCATTTCCCTGAACAGGGCATCGATCCGGCCCTGCTGGCCGCCCATCCGCGCCTCGAACCAGGCGTTCTCGGCCTGAAGGTGGGCGAGCACTTCCTTGTCGGTCACTTCGGGATATCCGGGATCGCGCAGCCAGGCGTAATCGTCGGCCACGGTGATGCCGTGGTGGGTATAGGTGAGCGGCTTTTTCGCCGCGACGGGGGGTGTGGCAAGAGTCATGCCCCCGGTCTATGGTGCGGCCATTGTCCCCGCAAGCCGGACCAGGAAAATCGATGCTGATGAACACCCATGAAGCGCGGCTCGACGCGCTGCGCAAGGAATTGAAGGGCCGCGGGCTCGACGGCTTCGTCGTGCCGATCTCTGACGAGCACATGAGCGAATATGTCGGCGCCTATGCCCAGCGCCTCGCCTGGCTGACCGGCTTCGGCGGTTCGGCGGGCACGGCGGCCGTGCTGACAGACAAGGCGGCGATCTTCATCGACGGGCGCTACACGCTGCAAGTGCGCGAGCAGGTGGACGGGCGGCTCTACGAATACCAGTCCGTCCCCGCGACCAGCGTGGCCGCCTGGCTGGCGGACAACGCCGCGCCCGGCGCAAAGATCGGCTTCGATCCGTGGCTCCACGGCAAACCCTGGGTCGATGCCGCCAACCGCGCGCTGCGCGCCAAGGGCGCGGCGTTGGAGCCGGTCGAGGGCAATCCGATCGACGCGATCTGGGCCGACCGCCCCGCCCCCAGCCTTGCCCCCGCCGAAGTCCACCCTCTCGAACACGCCGGCAAGTCGAGCGAGGCCAAGCGCAGCGAGGTTGCCGAATGGCTCGCCGCGCGCGGGCTGGACGCCGCGGTCGTCTCCGCGCTCGATGGCGTCGCCTGGCTGCTCAACCTGCGCGGGACCGACGTGGAGCGCACGCCGGTCACCCTGTCCTTCGTGCTGGCCCATGCGGACGGCACGGCGGAACTGTTCATCGCCGAGGAAAAGGTCACGCCGGAGCTGCGCGCCCACCTCGGCAATGCCGTGACGGTCCGCCCGCGCGAGGACTTCGTGCCCGCACTGAAGTCGCTGGCGGGCCGCAAGGTCGCGGTCGACCCGGAACGCTCGGTCCAGGCGGTCTTCGCCGCGCTGGAAGGGGCAGGCGCCAAAGTGGTAGAACTGACCGACCCCACCGTGCTGGCGAAAGCGATCAAGAACCGGCAAGAGCAGGCCGGCCACCGCGCCGCCCAGGCCCGCGACGGCGCGGCCATCGCCCGCTTCCTCCACTGGCTGGCGACCGAGGCACCCAAGGGCGGCGAAACCGAACTGTCCGCTGCCGCGAAGCTGATGAGCCTGCGCGAGGAAACCGGCCTGCTGCGCGACCTGTCCTTCGACACGATCTCCGCCGCCGGTCCCAACGCTGCCAGCCCGCATTACCGGGTGAGCGAAGAATCGAACCGCCGGATCGAGCCGGGTTCGATCTACCTCGTCGATTCGGGCGGGCAGTACCTCGACGGCACGACCGACATCACCCGCACCGTGTGGATCGGGCGCGAGGACGGATCGGGCGAGCCGAGCGCGGAACACAAGGACCGCTTCACCCGCGTGCTCAAGGGCCACATCGCGCTGGCCACGGCCGTGTTCCCGCGCGGCACGGTCGGTAGCCAGCTCGATACGCTGGCCCGCCACGCACTGTGGCAGGCAGGCGTCGACTATGCCCACGGCACCGGCCACGGGGTGGGGAGTTTCCTTTCGGTCCACGAAGGGCCGCAGCGCATCGCCAAGGCCCAGGGCGGGCAGGCCGGGACCGGGCAGGAGCTGCTGCCGGGGATGATCCTGTCCAACGAGCCGGGCTATTACAAGCCGGGCGATTTCGGCATCCGCACCGAGAACCTGATCCTCGTGGAACCGCGCGCGATCCCGGGCGCGGAGGGCGACTACTTCGGCTTCGAGACGCTGACCTTCGCGCCGATCGACCGCACCCTGGTTGACTGCGCGCTGCTGACCCAGGGCGAGGTGAACTGGTGGAACGCCTATCACGCCAAGGTTGCCGAAGTGCTGCTGCCGCAGCTGGAGGGCGAGGTCAGGGCCTGGGTGGAGGCTGCCTGCGCGCCCCTTTAGGACCGACCTTGCAGGAATTAGATGTTCCTGTATTGTTCCGTCAGCGAATCGAAAGGAGACGGCCAATGATCGGTTACGTGACAGTCGGCACCAATGACCTCGCGCGCGCCGCGCGGTTCTATGACGCGATCGCGGCGGAAATGGGCACCGGACGGATGATGGAGTTCGACAGCTTCATCGCCTGGGGCACGCCGGGCGGCGCTGCCGGGATTGCGGCAACGAAACCGTTCGACGGCAATCCCGCCACAGTCGGCAACGGCGTGATGGTCGCGCTGGAGGCCAGGGACGCCGCGCAAGTCGACCGGCTCTACGCCATCGCGCTCGAACATGGCGGCAGTGACGAAGGTGCGCCCGGCCCCCGCGGCGAAGGCGGGTTCTATGCCGCCTATTTCCGCGATCCGGACGGCAACAAGCTCAACGCCTTCGTGATGGGCTGAACGATGACCTCGCCGCTCCGGCTCGCGCTTCACCCGCTCCACTTGGGGTCCGGCGTCGTCGCCGTGCCTCAACCGGAGTTCACCGGCGCGATGGAATGGTACGAGGACTACATTGCCCGCCACGGCGCCGATGGGGCACAGGGACGCCTCGTCAGCCAGCACAGCTTCCGCGATAGCTGGACCAGTTGGGAAATGCACCCCGCCGGCGAAGAGGTGGTGCTGTGCCTCGCCGGCACGATGACGCTGCTCCAGGAATTGCCCGATGGTGGAACCGCCGCAGTCACGCTGGCAGCCGGCGAATACGCGATCAATCCGACTGGCGTCTGGCACACTGCGGACATTGCGGGCGAAGCGACCGCGCTGTTCATCACCCCGGGCCTCGGCACGCAGCACCGGGCGCGCTAAACCGCTGATGAACGCGCAGGCCTTGCTGCGACAAATGACGACACATCTTGCATCGCGCGGCATAATCGCGCGACAGTACAGCATTAGAAAGGCTTTCAGGAAGCCGCTCCGGCCTGGCCACTCCCCCTCCCCTTGAACGGGTCGGGCGGCTTCTACCCTCTCTTTCGAAACTGGAGTTTCGCAGATGAAGAAGACCCTGATCGGCCTGTCGCTCGTGGCTCTCGCAGCCGGCGGCGTGGCCATTGCCCAGCCGATGGGCGGCCCCGGCCGCGATCCGATGGCCGGCAAGACCGTGACCCGCGCCGAAGCGCAGACCCGCGCTGCGGAGATGTTCGCACGGATGGACGCCAACAAGGACGGCAAGCTCGACACGGCCGACCGCGATGCGCGCCGCGCGGCGATGTTCGACCGGCTTGATACCGACAAGAACGGCTCGATCAGCCGTGACGAGTTCAACGCCCGTCACCAGCGCGCGCATGGCGAAGGCATGAAGGGCGAAGGCATGAAGGGCGGTGGCATGATGGGCGAGGGCCGGCGCGGCCACGGCATGCACGGCAAGGGCATGATGGGCG
>CALMJG010000081.1 GCA_937864195.1 uncultured Novosphingobium sp. | reverse complement strand
GCGGGCGGCACCGAAAGCCAGGACTGGGCCGAGATGCTGCTGCGGATGTACACCCGCTGGGCGGAAAAGCGCGGCTTCAAGGTCGACATGATCGAATACCAGTCGGGCGAAACCGCCGGCATCAAGTCCGCCACGATCCAGGTGCGCGGTGAGAATGCCTATGGCTATGCCAAGACCGAAAGCGGTGTGCACCGCCTGGTCCGGATCAGCCCCTATGACAGTTCGGCGCGGCGCCACACCAGCTTCTCCTCGGTCTGGGTCTACCCCGTGATCGACGACAGCTTCGAGATCGACATCAACCCGTCCGACCTCAGGATCGATACCTACCGTGCGTCGGGCGCGGGCGGGCAGCACGTCAACACCACCGATTCGGCGGTGCGCATCACTCACGTGCCCTCGGGCATCGTCGTCGCCAGCCAGATCGACCGGTCGCAGCACAAGAACCGCGAAATCGCGATGGGCATGCTGAAGGCGCGCCTCTACGAAGAGGAAATGCGCAAGCGCGAGGAAGCCGCCAGCGCGGAGCACGCGGCCAAGACCGACATCGGTTGGGGCCACCAGATCCGCTCCTACGTTCTCCAGCCCTACCAGATGGTCAAGGACCTGCGCACGGGCGTGACCAGCCCGACGCCGTCGGACGTTCTGGACGGCGCGCTCGATCCGTTCATGGCGGCGGCGCTCGCCCAGCGCGTGACCGGCGAGAAGGTGAGCGTGGAGGACGTCGATTGATCGGTCGCGCCGCTGTCCTTGCGCTTGGGCTAGTGACCCTGGCGGCCTGCTCCGGGCAGGAAGCTGACAGCGACCGGCCGATAACCTCGCGCGAATTTCCCCGCGCGGATCGTCCGGTGGCAGCGGTGACCAGCAACGAGTTCTCGACCGAGGACCAGCGCGATGACCTGGGCGAAGCGCAGGTGGTGATGGACCTGGCCCAGATCCGCGCCGGCACCAGCGTGGCCGATATCGGTGCGGGTGAGGGGTATTACACCGTGCGCCTGGCCGAACGCGTGGGCGCGCGCGGGCGGGTGCTGGCGCAAGACATCGACGCGGGGACGATCCAGCGGCTTGGCCAGCGGGTCGAGCGCGAGCGGCTCGACAATGTCTCGATCAAGACCGGGGCGCCGGACGATCCGCGCCTGCCTGCGAACAGTTTCGACCGGGTGTTCCTGGTCCACATGTACCACGAAGTGGGCGAACCCTATGCCTTCCTGTGGCGGCTGCGCCCGGCACTGAAGGCGGGCGGGCAGGTCGTGGTGGTCGATATCGACCGACCGGCGGACCAGCACGGCATGCCGCCGCAGCTGCTGTTCTGCGAATTCGCGGCCGTGGGCTTTCGTCTCGCGGAATTTGTCCGTAGACCGGAACTCAACGGATATTATGCACAGTTCGAGGCGGTCGGCCCCCGGCCGGCGCCCGGACAGATCAAGCCGTGCAAGTCGGCTATTGGAAAGACGGGGACGCAATGAGTTTCAAGGGTCTCAAGCCCATCATTTACGGCGGTCGCGAAGTGTGGCCGCTGGTTGAAGGCGGCAAGGGTGTGGCCGTGTCCAATCACGCCAGCTCGGGCGCCTGGGCGGCGGCGGGCGGCATCGGTACGGTCAGCGCGGTCAATGCCGACAGCTATGACGCCGAAGGCAAGATCGTGCCGCAGGTCTATGAACAGCTGACCCGCAAGGAACGCCACGAACAGCTGATCCGCTATGCCATCGATGGCGCGGTCGAACAGGTGCGCCGCGCGCACGAGATCGCTGGCGGCAAGGGCGCGATCAACATCAACGTCCTGTGGGAAATGGGCGGCGCGCAGCAGGTGCTGGAAGGCGTGCTTGAGCAGACCCGCGGCATGGTCACCGGCGTGACCTGCGGTGCGGGCATGCCCTACAAGCTCTCCGAGATCGCCCAGCGCTTCAACGTCAACTACCTGCCGATCATCAGTTCCGCCCGCGCCTTCCGCGCGCTGTGGAAGCGGGCTTATCACAAGGTCTCCGACCTGATGGCGGCGGTGGTCTATGAAGATCCCTGGCTGGCGGGCGGGCACAACGGCCTGTCCAACGCCGAAGACCCGCTGAAGCCGGAGGATCCCTATCCCCGCGTCAAGGCGCTGCGCGACACCATGCGCGCCGAGGGGATCGCGGATAGCGTGCCGATCGTCATGGCCGGCGGCGTCTGGTTCCTGCGCGAGTGGGAGAACTGGATCGACAATCCCGAGCTTGGCACGATCGCCTTCCAGTATGGCACGCGGCCGCTGCTGACCCAGGAAAGCCCGATCCCGCAGGCCTGGAAGGACAAGCTGCGCGACCTGGAGCCGGGCGACGTCCTGCTCCACCGTTTCTCGCCCACCGGCTTCTACAGCTCGGCCGTGCGCAATCCCTTCCTGCGCAGCCTAGAGGCGCGTTCGGAGCGGCAGATTCCCTATTCGCGGGTCGAGGCGGGGGAGCATACCGTCCAGCTTGACGTCGGCGTGAAGGGCAAGAACTTCTGGGTGGCTCCAGCCGACCGCGACCGTGCGCGGGCCTGGTTCGGCGCCGGTTTCACTTCGGCGATCCGCACCCCCGACGATACCGTGATCTTCGTCGACGATGCCGAGCGCGAGGTGATCCGCAAGGATCAGGCAGACTGCATGGGCTGCCTGTCGCACTGCGGGTTCTCGTCGTGGAAGGATCACGACGACTACACCACCGGGCGCCTGGCCGATCCGCGCAGCTTCTGTATCCAGAAGACCCTGCAGGACATCGCCCATGGCGGCGAACTTGACGACAACCTGATGTTCGCGGGCCACGCGGCCTATCGGTTCAAGCAGGACCCGTTCTATTCGAACAACTTCACCCCCACGGTGAAGCAGCTCGTCGACCGGATCCTGACGGGGGACTGAGCCCCATGTCGGCGCAGCAGGAGAGCGGACCGCCTTCCTTGCTGCGCTGGATGCGCGAAGGGCTGGAGATTCCCGGCCTGATCGCCTCTCCGCTGCTTCCGCCCGTGCCGATCCCGGCCGGGCAGGGGCAGCCGGTGATGGTCCTGCCGGGCTATCTCACCACCGATACCTCGTCCGTCCGCCTGCGCCGTTCGCTCGGTGCTGCCGGCTATGCGGCTTATGGTTGGGGCCTTGGCCGCAATGTTGGCGCGCGGGCCGCGCTGCTGGCCCAGCTGGGCCGCAGAATTGCCGCGATCGCCCGCAGCCATGGCCAACCCGTCGCGCTGGTCGGGTGGAGCCTGGGCGGGGTCTACGCGCGCGAGATCGCCAAGCTTCAGCCGCAGGACGTTGCACTGGTGATCACGCTCGGCAGTCCGTTCTCCGGCAATCCGCGCGACAACAATGCCTGGCGGGTCTACGAACTGCTCAACGACCACCCGGTCGACAATCCGCCGCTGCCGGTGAACCTCGCCGCGAAGCCGCCGGTGCCGACCATCGCCGTCTGGTCACGGCGCGACGGGATTATCGCGCCCCATGCCGCGCGGGGCTTGCCCCACGAAAGCGACCGCAGGGTCGATGTCGATTGCCTCCACCTGACCTTTGCGCGCGCGCCGAACGGCATTGCCGCGATCGGCACGCTGCTGGCCGAGCATTATGCAGCGGCAGAGCGTGGGTCCGGTCCGTAGGCGTTCGGCCCCTGGGTGCCGGGAAACAGCACCAGCGCCAGAAGCGCGAGATTGCCAAGGATGATCGCCCAGTCGATTGGCCAGATGAACCGGTCGACCTCGATCCGGGTCTCGATCCCGTAGAGCGCCGAGACCAGGTTGCGAGCCGCGCCGACCGCCAGGGCAAGGACCGCCAGCCACGCCCAGTGCCCGCTGCGGCCGTGATCATGGCAACGCCGGGCCAGCAGGGCCGGGACGGGCATGATCAGCAAGGCGTCGAGCGCGTTTCCGACCAGGTGGTGAACCGGATAGGGCATCGCGATCCTGGTGAGGAGCGACACGGGAAAGGTTATCAGCAGCGCGGCGATCACATAGTGCGCCACCTCGCTGCGGGAAGCCCGGCCAGACGGATCGAGACTGCGCCGCGCGGTTTTCCAGGCAAAGGAAAACAGGCTGGCCGGCGGCTTCACTGGCGTGGCTCAGTCAAACTCCCAGGCGCGCTCGCCGTGGCTGGAGATGTCCAGCCCTTCGCGTTCCGCGTCCTCGCTGACCCGCATCGGCACGACCAGCGATACGACCACCGCGATAATCGCGCTGGCGACCGCCGACCAGACCGCTACGACGAACACCCCGACTGCCTGCGCGGCGAGCTGGTTGAGCATGGTGTACCCATCGTCATAGCCGCTGCCGCCGAGGCTGGTGGACATGAACACCGCCAGCAGCAGCGAACCCGTGATGCCGCCCATCCCGTGGACCGCGAACACATCGAGCGAATCGTCGATCTTCAGCCGCTGCTTGACCACCTGGATCATCGGATAGCAGACCAGTGCGGCAATCGCGCCCAGCGCCATGGCACTGCCCGCGCCGATAAGACCGGCGGCGGGCGTGACCGTAGCGAGACCGGCGATCGCCCCGGTCGCGAAGCCCACGCTGGTCGGCTTGCCGACGGTGAACCGCTCGATCGCCAGCCAGACGAGCGCTGCCATGCTGGCGCCGACGTGCGTGTTGATGATCGCGCTGGCCGCCGCATCGTCCGCCGCCAGGGCCGAGCCGCCATTGAAGCCGAACCAGCCCACCCACAGCAGCGCCGCGCCGGCCATGGTCAGGCTGGGGCTGTGCGGCAGCATCAGGGTCTTGGGAAAGCCCTGGCGCTTGCCGATCAGCAGCGCGGCCACCAGCGCCGAGACGCCTGCAGTGGTGTGGACGACGATGCCGCCCGCGAAATCCTTGGTGTTCATCGCGCTCGCCAGCCAGCCGCCGCCCCACAGCCAGTGGGCAACCGGGGCATAGACGATCAGGCCCCACAGCGCGCAGAAGCCCAGCACCCAGCCGAACCGCGCGCGATCCACCCAGGCACCGGCCATAAGTGCCGGAGTGATCGCGGCGAAGGTCATCTGGAACAGGGCGAAGGTCCGCTCCGACACCGGCAGGTCGCCGTGCAGCACGCCGGCGGTGTTGCTCAGCATCCAGGCATTGCCCGAACCGAGCCAGCCGTTGGTCACGTCACCGAAGGCGAAGGTATAGCCGCAGACGACCCACAGCAGCGAGGCGATTGCCGCGATCGCGCCGACCTGCACCAGCACGGCAAGGAAGTTCTTGGCCCGCACCAGGCCGCCGTAGAACAGGGTCAGCCCCGGCATGGTCATCAACAGCACGAGTGCGGAGGAAATCAGCAGCCAGGCGTTGTCGCCGCTGTTGAGCGCGCCTTCGGCGGTGTCCTGGGCCCATGCGGCAGTTGGAAGCAGGCTCACCATGGCGGCCAGGGACAGGGCTTGGAACCGGCGCATCGTAAACTCCCCCGCGCGGGCTTCCCCCGCGATTCTGATCGGCGAGGGCTTAGAGCAACGATCGGTGCCTGGGCAAGCCGCGCGGCGCAGCCAGCTTGCGCCGATCCGGCTTATGCCCAGCCCTCGAGCACCTGATCGGGCGGGCGGTGACCATCGACCCAGAAGCGGATGTTGGCGATCACCTTTTCACCGGCATGTTCGCGCCCCTCGATGGTCGCGCTGCCCAGATGGGGCAGGGTGATCACGCCGGGAAGCGCGATCAGGCGCGGGTCGACCTGCGGCTCCTGCGCATAGACGTCCAGCCCGGCGCCGCCGAGCCGGCCCTGCTCCAGCGCCGCGATCAGGGCCTCCTCGTCGATCAGATGGCCCCGCGCGGTGTTGATCACGAAACTGCCGGGCTTCATCGAATCAATCCGCGCGGCATTCAGCACATGGCGCGTTTCGGCGCCGGCGGGGCAATGCAGGGTCAGGATATCGGCCTCCGCGATCAGGGTGTCGATGTCCGGCTCGTAGCGCGCACCCAGCATGTTCTCCAGGCTGGCGGGCAGGCGGTGGCGGTTGTGGTAGACGATCTCCAGCCCGAAGGCGCGCGCGCGGTGGGCCACTGCCTGGCCGATCCGGCCCATCCCCAGGATCGCCAGCCTTCGCCCCGCGATTCGGTGCCCAAGCAGGGTGGAGGGCGCCCAGCCGGTCCACTTGCCATCGCGCACCAGCCGGCTGCCCTCGCCAACGCGGCGCGGAACCGACAGGATCAGCATCATCGTGATGTCGGCCGTATCGTCGGTGAACACGCCCGGCGTGTTGGTGACGATGACCTTGCGGGCACGGGCGGCGTGGAGGTCGATATGTTCGATCCCCGCGCCGAAATTCGCGATCAGGCCCAGCCGCGCGCCAGCCTCTTCCAGCATGGCGGCATCGATCCGGTCGGTCACGGTCGGCACCAGCACGTCGGATTCGCGCATGGCCGCCACCAGCTCTGCCCGCGACAAGGGGCGGTCTTCCGAATTGAGCACGACATCGAACAACTCGCTCATCCGCGCCTCGACCGATGGCAGGAGGCGGCGCGTCACGTGGACGCGCGGACGCCCTTCGACGCGGCGGGCAAGACGGGTATCGGTCACGACTGTCATCAGGAAATCGCTAGGCCGGGGCGGGGGAGGCGGTCAAGCGGCTTGAAGGGAAGGGGCAGGGGGCGTTATCAGCGGCTGATGGCCATTTTCCGCGTTCCACTCCTTGCGCCCGTCCTTGCAGGTGCCGCAGCCCTGCTGCTTCCCATTCCTGTCGCCGCGCAGGATGCCGGAGTTCCCTATTGGTCGTCGATCCGGGTGAGCGAGGTCAACATGCGGGTCGGCCCCGGTGAGGACTATCGCATTACCTGGGTCTATCACCGACCCGGTCTGCCGATGAAAGTGCTGCGGGTGAAGGAGGGTTGGCGCTATGTCCGCGATCCGGACGGCGCAGAGGGCTGGGTCATGGCCCGCTTCCTGACGCGCGAACGGACCGGATTCGTTACCACTGGCGCCGCCGCACCGCTGCGCGACAAGGGCGAATCCGGCGCCCGGCTGCTGTGGAAGGTTGCGCCCGGCGTGGTCGGCAAGCTGGGCGACTGCGCGGCGGGCTGGTGCGAATTCGCAATCGGACCGCGCAAGGGCTTCGTCGAGCAGGCGCGGCTGTGGGGGGCGGGGGAACCCTGAGGCTCCCCCGGCCGGTCAGGTTCAGGCCAGTTCGACCGCAACGGCCGTAGCTTCGCCGCCGCCGATGCACAGCGCCGCGACGCCGCGCTTCTTGCCATAGGTTTCCAGCGCCGAGATCAGCGTGGCGATGATCCGCGCGCCCGAAGCGCCGATCGGATGGCCCAGCGCCGTCGCGCCGCCGTGGACGTTGACCTTGTCGTGGGGGATGCCCAGATCCTGCATCGCGAACATCGTGACGCAGGCGAAGGCCTCGTTGATTTCGAACAGGTCGACATCGGCAACGCTCCATCCGGCCTTGTCCAGCACCTTGGTGATCGCGGCGACGGGGGCGGTGGTGAACTTGGCGGGTTCGTGCGCATGGGCAGCCATGGCAACGATGGTCGCGACCGGCTTCTGGCCATTGGCATTGGCCACCGATTCGCGGGCAATCACCAGCGCGGCGGCACCGTCGGAGATCGACGAGGCGTTGGCGGCGGTGATGGTTCCGTCCTTGGCGAAGGCGGGCTTCAGCGCCGGGATCTTGTCCGGGCGGCCCTTCTTGGGCTGCTCGTCCTCGCTCACCGTCACTTCACCGGCGCGGGTCTTGACCGTCACGGGCACGATCTCGCGCGCGAACCTGCCCTCGGTGGTGGCGGCCTGCGAGCGGGTGAGCGAGGCGATGGCGAACTCGTCCTGCGCTTCGCGGGTCAGCTGGTATTCGTCTGCGGTGACCTGGGCGAAGCTGCCCATTGCGCGGCCCGGCTCGTAGGCGTCTTCCAGACCGTCGAGGAACATGTGGTCATAGGCGGTGTCGTGCCCGATCCGCGCGCCCGAGCGGTGCTTCTTGAGCAGGTAGGGGGCGTTGGTCATCGATTCCATGCCGCCGGCGACGACATAGTCGACCGAGCCGGAAGCCAGTGCCTCGGCGCCCATGATCACGGCCTGCATGCCCGATCCGCACATCTTGTTGACCGTGGTCGCCTCGACCGAAGTCGGCAGGCCGGCCTTCAGCGCGGCCTGGCGCGCCGGGGCCTGGCCGAGCCCGGCGGAGAGCACGCAGCCCATGTAGATACGCTCGATCGCATCGGCTGAAACGCCCGCGCGCTCGACCGCGCCCTTGACCGCGATCGCGCCGAGTTCGGGGGCGGGCACTTCGGACAGTTCGCCCTGCATGGCGCCCATCGGGGTGCGCGCGTAGGACAGGATGACGACCGGATCGAGAGCAGAGAAGGTGGGCATGACAGCGCCTTTCTTGTGAGCGGGAACGAATGAGTCCCGCGCGGTCTAATGTTGCGGTGCGGCAAAAGCAAATCGGGCCGGCAATGGCTTTGCTTGCCAAGGAATGGGTCTTGCTGGAAAAGGTGGCAAAGCAAGACTGGCCGGAAAGGCCGAAACAGGAGGAGCCGCCCGTGTCCCAAGCCGAAATTGCCCGCATGCAGACTGTCCTTGCCCACCAGCGCGCTTCCTTCACCGCCGCCATGCCCGAGGCGATGAGCGTACGGCGTGACCGGATCGACCGGGCCATCGCCCTGCTGGTCGAGCACAAGGAGGCCTTTGCCAAGGCGGTCTCGGCCGATTTCGGCCACCGCAGCACCGAGCAGACCCTGATGACCGACATCATGCCCTCGGTGGGCGCGCTCAAGCACGCGAAGAAGCACTTCGAGGCCTGGAGCCGCGACGAAAAGCGCAAGGCGATGTTCCCGCTGGGCCTGATCGGGGCAAAGGCCAAGGTCGTCTACCAGCCCAAGGGCGTGGTCGGGGTGATCGCGCCGTGGAACTTCCCCATCGGCATGGTGATGGTGCCGATGGCCGGCATCCTGGCCGCCGGCAACCGGGCGATGATCAAGCCCAGCGAGTTCACCGAGCGGGTTGCGGACCTGTTCGCCGAGCTGGTGCCACAGTACTTCGTCGAGGAGGAAATGGCGGTGTTCACCGGCGGGGTGGAGGTCGGGACCGAGTTCTCGAAGCTCGCCTTCGACCACCTGATCTTCACCGGGGCGACCAGCGTGGGCAAGCACATCATGCGCGCGGCGGCCGAAAACCTGGTGCCGGTGACACTGGAACTGGGCGGCAAGTCGCCAACCTTCGTCGGGCGCAGCGCCGACAAGAAGAAGTCGGGCGAGCGCATCGCGATGGGCAAGATGATGAACGCCGGGCAGATCTGCCTTGCGCCCGATTACCTGCTGGTCCCGCGCGACCAGGAGGACGAGGTGATCGGCGCGGTCATCAAGGGCGTCAGCACTATGTACCCCAGCCTGCTGGCGAACGATGACTACACCTCGGTCGTCAACGGGCGGAACTACGAACGGCTGAAGGGCTATCTCGACGACGCAAAGGCCAAGGGTGCTGAGCTGATCGAGGTCAATCCGGCGGGCGAGGACTTTGCCTCGTCCAACGGCAACAAGATGCCGCTGACCATCCTGCGCGGCGTCAACGACGACATGAAGGTGATGCAGGAGGAAATCTTTGGACCGCTGCTTCCTGTCAGGACCTACGACACGATCGACGAGGCGATCGACTATGTGAACGCCCACGACCGGCCACTGGGGCTGTATTATTTCGGACAGGACTCGGCCGAGGAGCAGAAGGTTCTGGCCCGCACGATCTCCGGCGGGGTCACGGTCAACGACGTCTTGTTCCACAACGCGATGGAGGATTTGCCGTTCGGCGGCGTTGGTCCTTCGGGCATGGGCAATTATCATGGGCAGGATGGCTTCAAGACGTTCAGCCACGCCCGCGCGGTCTATCGCCAGAGCGGGCTGGATGTCGGCAAGATGTCCGGCTTCAAGCCGCCCTATGGCAAGGAAACGCAGGCGACACTCAGGCGCGAACTGGGTAAATAGGCATTAATTGCGCTTCGCCATAGCAAACCCGGGCTTCCCCCACTTGCGCGGGGGAGGCCACGGGACTAGGGCGCCCCAATCCTCCAGCTTAGCCGAGTCAGTCCCTTGGTCGACCTCTCGCAATACCTGCCGATCCTGATCTTCCTTGGGATCGCCCTCGCGCTTTCGGCGCTGTTCGTGTTCCTGCCGATGGGCGTCTCGTACGTCACCGGCACTCACAACCCGACGGCTGCGAAGCTGACCGAGTACGAATGCGGATTTCCCGCGTTCGAGGACCCGCGCAGCCAGTTCGACGTGCGCTTCTACCTGGTCGCGATCCTGTTCATCGTTTTCGACCTTGAAGCCGCGTTCCTGTTTCCCTGGGCAGTCAGCCTCAAGGAAATCGGCTGGGCCGGGTGGATTACCATGATGATCTTCATCGCCGAACTGGTGGCCGGGCTGATCTATGCCTGGAAAGTCGGGGCATTGGATTGGGAATGAACCAGATGACCGCTCCCGCTTCTTCCGCGATCGTGCAGCCTGACCAGGCGTTCTTCAACGATCTCAACGCCCAGGTGAACGACAAGGGCTTCCTTGTCACCAACACCGAGGAGCTGTTCCAGTGGGCCCGCACGGGCTCGCTGTGGTGGATGACCTTCGGCCTTGCCTGCTGCGCGGTCGAGATGATCCACGTCAACATGCCGCGCTATGACATGGAGCGGTTCGGCGTCGCCCCGCGCGCCTCTCCGCGCCAGTCGGACGTGATGATCGTTGCCGGCACGCTGTGCAACAAGATGGCCCCGGCGCTCCGCAAGGTCTACGACCAGATGTCGGAGCCGAAATACGTCATCTCGATGGGCAGCTGCGCCAATGGCGGCGGCTATTACCACTACAGCTACAGTGTCGTGCGCGGCTGCGACCGGATCGTGCCGGTGGACATCTACGTCCCGGGCTGCCCGCCGACCGCCGAGGCGCTGCTTTACGGCGTGATGCAGCTGCAGCGGAAGATCCGCCGCGCCGGCACGCTTGAGCGCTGAGGAGCGGACCATGGCTGCAGTCATTCATTCCGCCCCGCGCTTCGCCTCGAACGAAGGCGTGCTCGATGCCCTGACCAAGGCGCTTGGGCCTATGCTGGTCGCGGGGCATGAGGCTCACGGCGAGGTCGTGCTGACCGTCGCCCGCCCGCGCATCGCCGACGCTCTGCGCCTGCTGCGCGACGAGCACGAATACCAGCAGCTGATGGAAATCGCCGGGGCCGACTATCCCGACCGCGCGGAGCGGTTCGAGGTGGTGTACATGCTGCTTTCGGTCACGAAGAACCACCGCCTGCTGGTGAAGTGCCGCGCCGCCGAGGATACTCCGGTGCCGACCGTCACCACGCTGTGGCCGGTCGCGGGCTGGCTCGAACGCGAAGTGTTCGACATGTACGGCGTGATCTTCGAGGGCAATACCGACCTGCGCCGCATCCTCACCGATTACGGCTTCGAAGGGCACCCGTTCCGCAAGGACTTCCCGCTGACCGGCTATGTCGAACTGCGCTATTCCGAAGAGGACAAGCGCGTCGTTTACCAGCCGGTCGAGTTGGCGCAGGACCTGCGGCAGTTCGATTTCCTCAGCCCGTGGGAAGGTTCGGAATACGTCCTGCCGGGCGATGAAAAGGCCGAAGGAGGCGCGGCATGAGCCTGCAACTCGAACAGTCGCCAACCACCGGCGATGAGGTCATCTCCAACTACACGATCAACTTCGGCCCGCAGCACCCGGCCGCGCACGGCGTGCTGCGCATGGT
>CALMJG010000080.1 GCA_937864195.1 uncultured Novosphingobium sp. | reverse complement strand
CCGCAAGACCGGACGCGGGTTTTACGACTACACGGGCGATGCGCCGGTTCCGACGAGGTAATCAGGGGCTGTTCCCCGGCAGGATCAGTCTATAAGGCCTTGCGGATGGATGATTTTTCCAGAGCAATAATGCCTCCAACCTGCGCCCCCGCCGCTGTCTATCGGGTCCGCAAGGTGACGGGAGATTGCGTGTGATCATGCTAGAAAACTCCAAGCAGGCTCGGACATCTGCGGTTTTTGGCTGGCTGGTCCATATCATCGCTCGCACGGGCTCAGCCCGGATCCGTGACATTTTGCTACGGATAAGGCGGCTCTGGCTGCGCTTGGATGAGCCGAATTTCATCTACCAGATGAACGGAATTCCGTGCCTATTGCCGGGAAGTCATGCGCTGCCAGTATATCAAGGTCTGTTCCCGCAGTACGATACCCTTATGTCACGTTTGGTGGCTTTCCTTAAGAGCCGGAAACCGAAGCCGCTGGTCGTGGTAGATATCGGGGCGAATGTGGGCGATACCGCCATGCCTGTCTTGGCTGAGGAGGGCACCTTCCTTGTCGCAGTAGAAGGGGAGGCGCAGTATCTGCCTTTTCTGCGCCACAACCTTTCAGCCTTTACGGACCGATCTTACATCGTTGATCGGTTCGTCGGCAAATCGTCGGGTGTTCGCTACAAGACGGTCGTGCAAGCGGGAACCGCCCGGCTGGAACGAGCGGACGAAGATGCTGCCGCGCACGATGACAGCCTGTTCGTCGGCTTGGATGGCGCGCTCACCGAGGCGGGGGTGGAGCGCCTTGATCTGCTCAAAGTCGACACTGACGGTTTCGACACTAAGATTTTGCGCGAATCCGAACCGGTGCTGCGCGCGCATTTGCCGGTCATCCTGTTTGAATTCGATCCGGCCTTGTTTGCAAAGGCGGGCGAGGATGGGTGGGACGTCTTTAATTATCTAAATAGTATCGGCTATCAGGGTCTTCTTGTTTATCGCAATACGGGGGAGTTCTTGATCGAATACCCGAAAATCGACGATCAGGTCGAAGCCGATCTGAAACTTGCCATAGGCAACGACGGGATCGTCTATGTTGATATCGTGGCCTATGCCGGGGAAGGCGCTCTTGCCGAATTCCACAAATGATACTCGGGGCTAGTGCGACATTGCAAAGACTTCAGAGTGCTTGAAGTGAACGACCGTCCTCTTCATTTTGCATTCGACGACTTCGCGCGGGATTTCCTGTTTGAGCATTGATCGCGCGCCTCGTTTGCATTGGTTGCTGGAGTCGCTGCTTGCCCTGCTGAGCCGACCGGGCGATCCCGATAGCGAGGCCGGACGCGCGCAGGCTCGCAACCGGGCGATCGCGCTGACCGCGCTGGCGGCCGCTTTCGCGCGGGGCGTCTCGATCCTGACCGCGCTGGTCTCGGTCCCGCTGACGCTCCACTACCTCGGCACCGAGCGCTACGGAATGTGGATGACGCTGAGCGCCTTTACCGCGCTGCTCAGCTTCACCGATTTCGGGATCGGCAATTCGGTGCTGACCGCGCTGGCGCAGCGCACCGGCAGCGGCGACGAGCACGGGCTGCGGGTGCAGGTGTCTTCTGCCTATGGCGCGATGTCCGGGATCGCGGCCGGGATGCTGGCGCTGCTGGCGCTGGTCTATCCCTTCGTCGATTGGCCGACCCTGTTCAACGTGCGCAGCCCGGTGGCCGGGCAGGAATCCGGCCCGGCGGCGGCGGCGTTCCTGGTGATCCTGGCGCTCAGCACGCCGGTGGGGCTGATTGCGCGGGTGCAACTGGGCCTGCAGCAGGGATTTCGCGGCAATGTCTGGCAAAGTGTGGCCAGCGTCCTCACACTTGCGGTCCTGCTCCTCGCGATCCGGGCAGAGGCCTCGCTGCCGTGGCTGGTCCTGGCGCTGGCGGGCACGCCGCTGGCGGTTTCGCTGGTCAACACACTGCACTTCTTCGGCTGGGTCCGCCCCGATCTGCGGCCCTCGCCCGCCCTGTTCGATGGCCGCTCGATCCGGCGCCTGTCGGTCGACGGGGGAATGTTCCTGGTGCTTCAGGTCTGCGCCGCGCTGATGTTCCAGATCAACACCCTGATCATCGCGCAGCTGCTGGGCGCCGAAGCCGTGCCGGCCTATGCCGTGCCGGAACGGATGTTCGGGATCATCGGCATGATTCTGGGCTTTGTCCTCAGCCCGCTGTGGCCCGCCTATGGCGATGCGGTGGCGCGCGGGGACATCGCCTGGACCCGCAAGGTGCTGCGCCGCTCGCTGGTGCTGGGCGGCGGCATCGCCGCGGGACTTTCGGGCCTGATGGTGCTGGCGGCCCCGCAATTGCTGCACTGGTGGGTGGGCGATGCGATCACCGTGCCGTTCATGGTCATCCTTGGCTTCGGCATCTGGAAGGTGATCGAAACCGTGGCGAATGCGGTGGCGATGTTCCTGAACGGAGTGAACGTGCTGGGCGTTCAGGTAGTCCTGGCGCTGGTGGGCGTTGTCGTCAGCTTCATCATGAAGGTCTGGTGGGTAAAGCTGTACGGCGTTTCCGGGCTGATATTCGCGATGAACGCCACCTACCTGGTGTTCATTCTGCCATTTCTTGCAATGGCCTGCAGGAAGGCCTTCGTTTCCATTGAATCAAGAGCTGTGCAGCATGGCAGATAGCCCGATCCGGGTCGCATTCGACCACCGTATCTTCTCGCAGCAGGTCTATGGAGGTATCTCCCGCTATTTTGCAGGTATTGTTCCGCACCTTGCGGATTGCGGGATCGACGGAAGAATCTTCGCCCCTCTGCACAACAATGCCTATCTTGGCACTTTGCCGCGCGAACTTTTATTCGGAAGGCGCATTCCCGAATTCCGGGGACGACGTCGATTGTGCGCTGCGGTCAACGGGCCGCTGTCGCGTGTGGCGATGGTCCCCTTCGCGCCGCAGATCGTGCATGAAACGTATTTCGGCCTGCATCGTGAGGCGCCGCGTGGCGCCTGCCTCGTGCTGACCGTCTACGACATGATCCACGAGATCTTCACCAACCTACTGGGCGATCCGGAAACCCGCGCGGCCAAGGCGGCGGCAATTGCCAGGGCGGATCTGATCTTGTGCATTTCTGAGCACACGCGACAGGACTTGATCCGATTCTTCCCCGAGGCCGAGGCACGCACTAGGGTGACATACCTTGCCTTCGACCCGGGGTTCGCTGCGGGTGCCACCCCGCGCCGCGAAGCGCGCCCTTATCTGCTGCATGTCGGTCCCCGCTGGGCCTACAAGAACTTCGCCGCGCTGCTGGATGCTTATGCCGCCTCGCCCGCGCTGCGCGATGCCTTCGATCTGGTGTGCGTGGGCGGCGGGCCGTTCGATGCAACCGAACGGCAGGCCATCGCCGGCCATGGGCTTGGGCAAGCCGTGCGCCAGTGCGGCGCGGATGACGATGAACTGCGGCGCTGGTATCGGGGGGCCGCGATCTTCGTCTATCCCTCGCTCTACGAAGGGTTCGGCATCCCGCCGCTGGAGGCCATGGCCTCGGGCGTGCCGGTGGTCGCGGTCGACGTCAGCTCGGTGCCGGAAGTCTGCGCCGGGGCCGCCGAACTGGCCCCCGATGGGTCCGCCGAAGCCCTGCGCGCTGCAATCGAGGCTGTCGCTTTCGATTCCGATCGGGCATCTGCGCTGTGCCGGGCCGGACTGGAGCGGATTGACCGCTTCTCGTGGGCCGGGGCGGCCCGGGACACGGCGGCTTGCTACAGGGAATTGATCTGACGATGCGACGGGCGCTCATTTGCGGAATCGGCGGACAGGACGGCGGCTACCTGGCGCGGTTCCTGCTGGATAAGGGTTATGCGGTGTTCGGCACCTCGCGCGATGCCGGGAACAACGATTTCCAGTCGCTCAAGCGGCTGGGCCTGCATTCGCGCGTCAGCCTGACGTCGATGGCGCCGACCGACTTTCGCAGCGTTCACGCGGCGATCGAATGGTCCTCGCCCGACGAGATCTATGCGCTGTCGGGGCAAAGCTCGGTCGGCCTGTCCTTCGAACAACCCGCGCAGACCCTGGAAAGCATCGTGCTGGGCACGCTCAACCTGCTGGAGGCCGTGCGGCTGCAGGGCGGTGCGGCCCGCATCTATCACGCCAGTTCCAGCGAATGCTTCGGCGATCTGGCGGGCGTGCCGGCAACCGAACTGTCCGCCTTCAGGCCGTGCAGCCCCTATGGGGTCGCCAAGACCTCCGCGCACCTGCTGGTGGCGAGCTACCGCAAGGCATACGGCCTGTTTGCGGCGAACGGGATCCTGTTCAACCACGAATCCCCGCTGCGTCCGGAACGCTTCGTGACGCGCAAGATCACGGCGGCGGCCGCCCGGATCGCCGCGGGCGCGCAGGACAGGCTGCGGCTCGGCAATCTCGATATCGTGCGCGATTGGGGCTGGGCTCCCGAATATGTCGAGGCGATGTGGCGGATGCTGCAGGTCGAGACGCCCGACGATTTCATCGTCGCCACCGGCCAGTCCCGCAGCCTGGAGGATTTTGTCCGCGCGGCCTTCGAAAGCGTCGACCTGGATTGGCGGGAGCATGTCGAGAGCGATGCGTCGCTGGGGCGGCCGGCGGACCTGCAGTGGAGCGGCGGCGTGCCGGACAAGGCGGAGCAGGTGCTTGGCTGGAAAGCGGCTCGGCACATGCCCGATGTCGCGCGGCTGATGGTCGAAGCGGACAGGGTCGGGACGGAGCAGGGCCGATGACCAACACGCCCCCCCGTATCGCCGTGCTGGTCGCCTGCTTCAACCGCGCGGCCATCACCCTGCCGAACATCGCCGCGCTGGAAGCGGCGCTGGAGGCGGCGGACTGCACGTTCGACATCCACCTGCTCGACGATGCCTCGCCCGACCGGACCGGCGAACGGGTCAAGGCCGCGCACCCCCGGATCAACGTGGTGGTGAGCGAGGGCGACCTGTTCTGGAACCGGGGCATGCAGCGCATCTTCGAGGAAGCGCGGCGCCACGGCCCCTACGATGGCTACCTGCTCTACAACGACGATGTCGCGGTCGATCCGGCGGCTGTCGCGCGCGCGGTTGCGCTGTGGAGCGAGCTCAACCGGGATGGGCCCGCCACCCTGATCGGTGCCACCAGGGCCGATGCCGAGCCGCGCACTACCTATTCCGGCTATCGCCTAACCAGCCGCCACCGCGTGCTCTCGCTCGCGCGGGTAGTGCCGGGAGACGAGCCGCGCCGCTGCGATACCTTCAACGCCAACTTCGTACTGGTGCCGGCCGCGACGATGGAGGACCTGGACGGCACCGATCCGTTCTACTGGCACAGTTTCGGTGACATTGACCTGGGCCTGTCAATACGGCGTCGGGGCGAGAGGCTGTTCGTCGCTCCTGGCTGGATCGGCCGGTGCGACGACCGCGCAGTGGGCGTGCCCAGCCGCCACGGATTGCTGCGCCGCCTGCGCCAAGGCCTGACCGGGCGCGAGGATCCTCGCCAGAATGTCTACCTGATCTGGAAGCATCGCAGCCACGCGCCGGGGGCGGCGCTGGCGATTGTCGGCTTGTTGGCAAAGCGGCTGTGGGTGCTGGTGAGCAATGCCCCGCACGTCATGCCCGGCGGGCCGGACGCCAAGCCCGGCTGAGTCGCTATTCCCCCAGCAGCCGCCGGGCAATCGCCCGCACTTCGTCCTTCATGTCGTCGCGTTCCAGCGCGATGGCTAGGGTCGCTTCGATGAAGCCGGTCTTGCTGCCGCAGTCATAGCGCTTGCCGGCGA
>CALMJG010000079.1 GCA_937864195.1 uncultured Novosphingobium sp. | reverse complement strand
TGGTGCCCAGAAGAGGACTCGAACCTCCACGCCGTTACCAGCGCCGCCACCTGAAGACGGTGCGTCTACCAATTCCGCCATCTGGGCACGGAGGCAGTGGCCAAAGCGCCGCTGCCGGGTAGGAGGGCGCCTCTAGCTGGGGGTGGGCGGGGTTGTCAACGCCTGGATTGGCCAAATGTGAAGTTTGTTGCGCAGCGGGTCTTGCGCGGTTGCCTTGGGGCTGGCGCGTGTGCCAAGAGCCAAGCTCTCTCAAGGCACCTGACAGGACAGGATCGCAGGCGATGGCGCGCAATTCTCTTCACGGCAAACTGGTGGCAGTGGTCGGCGGCAGCGGCTTCATGGGGCGCCACCTGGCGCAGGAACTGCTCGATCGCGGAGCGCGGCTGCGGGTCATCAGCCGCGATGTCGAACGCGCCAACGCGATCAAGCCGCTCGGCATGCTGGGGCAGGTCCAGCTGCTGCGCGGCGACGTGCGCAAGGCGGATGAGCTGGCAGGGCTGCTGGCCGGCGCCGATGCCGTGGTGAACCTGGCCGGAACCTTCGCGGGCGATCTCGACGCGGTGATGGGCAGCGGTGCGGGTGCCGTGGCCGGGGCGGCGCGTGCGGCCGGGGCGGGGGCACTGGTCCATGTCTCGGCAATTGGTGCCGACGCCGGCGGGGAGACCGCCTATGCCCGCGCCAAGGCGGCGGGCGAGGCGGCGGTGCTGGCCGCGTTTCCCGCTGCGACGGTGCTGCGTCCCTCGGTCCTGTTCGGGCCGGACGACACGTTCATCAACCGCTTTGCCGGCCTGATCGCGCGCTTCCCGGCGATGCCGGTGTTCGCGCCGCAGGCGGAACTCCAGCCGGTGTTCGTCGACGATGTGGCATTGGCAATCGCCAATGCGCTGGGCGATCCGGCCGATCACGGCGGCAAGACCTACGAAGTGGCGGGGCCGGAGCGCCTGACCATGGCGCAGCTCAACCGGATGATCGCCAAGGCCGCGCGCCGCGCGCCGTTGTTCCTCGACTTGCCGGATGGCGTTTCGGGCCTGATCGTGACGCTGACCGGCTGGCTGCCGGGCGCTCCGATCTCTGGCCAGCAATGGAAGCTGCTGAAGGCTGGCAATGCAGCGTCGGGCAATCTTCCCGGGCTGAAGGAACTGGGCGTCTCTGCCCGTCCGCTGGGCCTGTTCCTCGATCGCTGGCTGGTCCGCTTCCGCAAGCATGGCCGGTTCGGAGACTGAAGCCGGGGCCGAGGGAATCGGGCGCGACTGATCCTCGCCCAAGGGCCGTTTCGGCTGCCCGTGGCGCAATTGCACCGGGCAAATCCGAGAGCGCCCTGTGCCAGCCCCGCGGCAGATCCGGTTTGACCGGGACGATCTAGTGCCTCCGCAGTAGCTGAGCATCTGCCGGGCTTGCAGAACGCCGGGGCGGACGCCGCCCCCGCGAGGAATCAGGACGAATGGTCTAGGTCGCCGGACCTAACGGCTAGCGCTCCATGTGGACATCGCTCACCAGCACCTCGCACGGCGACCGATGGAGGAATTCCAGGGCCGAAAGGGGCGTGCCGAAACTGAAGGTCTGAATAGCCCCTAGTTTTCTAGACGCCTTGCCTCCTTGCGAAGCTCGACAAGGTTGACCGCAAGCTCGAGGAGTTCGAGCGCATGACCGCAGCCCTGCTGCTGGGATTCAGGGACCGGCTCAGGGCTGACTGACCTGGCGAGGGAGCGGCGGGTCGCGCCGGCTCCCTCCCGCGTCAGGCGATTGCACCCTGCGCCCGCAGGGCGGCAAGCTGCGCCGGGCCATATCCGAGCAGGTCGCTCAGGACGCTGTCCGTGTGTTCGCCCAGCAGCGGCGGCGCTGCGCAATGGTCGATCGGAGTGGCCGAAAAGGCAATCGGATTGGCCAGGATCGGCATGGTGTTGCCCGCGCGGTCGGTGACGGTGCGCGCCATGCCGCGCTGGCGCACTTGCGGGTCGGCAAAGCAGCGGTCGGCGGAATAGATCGGCGAACAGATGATGTCGGCCGCGACCAGCGCTTCGTAGAGTGCAAGGACGTCCCAGTCCGCCAGGCTGCGCTCGATTTCCGCCTCCAGCGCGGCAACGTTGGTGAAGCGCAGCGCCCGGGTGGCGAAGCGGGGCTGGTCCGGCAGGTCGGGGCGGCCGATCACCGCGCAGAAATCGACGAACTTGTGATCGGCGCTGGCCTGGATGTTGATCAGGCCGTCGCGGCAGCGGAAGGCCTGCGCCGGGGCGCTGCCCGAAGCCGATGTCCCCAGTGGCTGGGGCACTTCCCCGCTCATCAGATAGTCGATCGCGCGGTGCGACAGACGGTCGTGTCCGCCGTCGCGCCGGTCAGGATGTAGACGTTGTAGACCTCGTTGAAGAGGTTGCGCCCCCACAGCGTGAACTTCACGTCCGAATTGGGCAGCGTGTAACCGATCTCGCCATTGACCACGGTGTATCCCGGCAGGGTCACGCGGTTGTCGGCATCGCGGTATTCCTTGCCCGCGTGGAACGCGTTGGCCGCCAGCGTGATCGCTCCGCCGTTTGCCAGTTCGGCCTTGTAGGTGATGCCGCCGCTCAGCGTGAAGAACGGGGTGCGGATGATCTGGCGCCCGCTGGCATCGAAGGTGCAGGCCGCACCGCCGCCGACGGGAACGCCGGGCAGCACCGGGCAGCCGGCGGTCTGGGCATTGGTAGGGCTCGGGAACTGGTCGGTGCGCAGCACGTTGCCCTGGGCGTTCGGGAAGTCCTTGAAAGTGCCCCACAGCCGCATGAACCCGGCATGGAGGTTGAGGCCCCTGACCGGTTCTGCGGAAATCTCGCCCTCGATGCCATAGATCTCGGCCTTGCCCGCGTTCTGCAGGCGCGAGACGTTGTTGGGCCGGATGTTGACCTGCAGGTTCGAGTAATTGGTGTAGAACGCGGCAAGGTTCGCCCGCAGCACGCCCGCGACCGAGAACTTGGTGCCAAGCTCGTACTGCCAGACCTTTTCGGGCTTGACCGAATTGGTCGCACCGGTCGCGTCATAGGACGGCGTGGTGGTGGCATAGAGCCCGCTCTTGAAACCCTTGCCCGCGCGCAGATACACGTTCGCATCGGGCGAGAACACGTATTGCACGGTCGCCGAAGGGCTGAAATCGTGGAACGTGCGGTCTTCGGCGGTGGTCGCCCCGGTCAGGTTGTTGCGGTAGCTGTGTTCCTTCTTCTCGGTCGTGTAGCGGCCCGCCACAGTCACTTTCAGCGCTTCGGTCAGGGCGTAAGTGCCTTGCCCGTAGAAGGCGAGCGCCTTGGTGATCTGGGTGCCGCTGGCATCGGTCGCGACGGTCGTGCCCGACAGGGTCTGGCTGTGGTAGGAACCTGAATCGCGCCAGAAATAGGTCTGCCCCACGGTCCATTCGAACGGACCGTCGTTGGCCGAGGTCAGGTAGAATTCCTGGATCCATGACTTGGAATAGTAATCGGTCGGCAGCGAGGTGACGTTGAGCGCGGCACCGTCCACGTCGGCAAAGGTGTAGAGGTAGCTGTCGTCATAGCCGACGATCGCGGTGGCATCGACGCCGCCCAGATCGTACTTGACCGTCAGCGAGGCGTTGTCGCTGCGCTGGTTGAGTTCGCCCCCGGTTCCGTTCTGCTGGAACGGGGTGAGCCGGACATAGGTGGAAGGCGAAAGCCGGCGCGCGGTGGTGTTGTCGAGATAAGGCTGCGACGAGGTGGAGATCGTATCGTCGTGCCGGCTCAGCGTCCCGGCCAGGATCACTTCAAGCCTGTCCGAAGGGGTGAAGCGCAGCTTGCCGCGCAGCGCCCAGTTCTTCGACCAGCCGCGGTTGTCGAACGGCGGCGCGAGGTTTTCGAGGTAGCCGTCGTCGCGGCTGTAGAGCGCGGCGAGCGATCCCTGCACCACTTCATTGCCCAGGCTGACATAGCCCTTGGCGATGATCTCGTTGTAGCGGCCATAGCTGACGCTGGCGCGCATGGTCGGGCGGTCGGTGGGCGTGTAGGTGATGATGTTGATCGCGCCGCCCGTGCTGTTGCGGCCATAGAGCGCGGTCTGCGGCCCGCGCAGCACCTCGATCCGCTCGACATTGTTGAGTTCCATCACCGTCGAGGCAAGGAACGGCTGGTAGACCCCGTCGACATAGACCGGCACCACCGATTCCTCGCTCGCCGAAACGCCGCGCGTACCGATCCCGCGAATGGTTGGCTGGGGCGAGAACGAGGACTGCGTGAAGTTCAGCCCCGGGGTGACGATGGTCAGGTCCCTGGTCGAGGTGATGCCCTGCGATTGCAGGCTTTCGCCGGTGAAGGCGGAGATCGCCAGCGGGACTTCCTGCAGCCGTTCGGCGCGGCGCTGGGCGGTGACGATGATCTCGCCGGGCGCCGCCGCTGCCTCGTCAGCGCCAGTTTGCTGGGCCAGTGCCGGTGCCGCGCAAAGCGTTCCGCCCAGCGCCGAAGCCGCCAGCCATGCGTGGATCGATCGTGCCATTTTCCCCTCCTCAGGCGTTGTTCTTGACTTGGAAGCATCGTTTCATCCGGGGGCCGCAACATCATTAGGCTCAGGACCCATTGATCCGAGAGGCATGATCTGATTCAGGCTCCGCAAGG
>CALMJG010000078.1 GCA_937864195.1 uncultured Novosphingobium sp. | reverse complement strand
ACCCGCAAGGCCTGATTTTCCTGCCGCAAGGCGGCAAGGCAAGGGCGCTGGGGCATTGCTCCGGCGCCCTTCTTCGTGCCCGGGCTCCTCGCCGCACAAGCTCGACCTAAACGGAAGTCCCGATGATTTTTCGGCTATCCCGGCGCAGGCGGCGCAGCTAAGTCCGCTGCCGCGCTGTAAAAACCGCCTTCGGGGAGGAGGCACCCATGATCCGTATCCTGAGCATCGCCGCGGCCGCCGCGCTGGGCGCCGCCCTGCCCGCCTCCGCGCAAGAGGCCGCTCCGGCGAATCGGAGCTGCGAATTGCACGTCTGGCCTGCCGAGGATTTCCACACCGTCTATTACGGCTGGGGCCACGGCGGCACCGTGGATGGCGGATTCAAGCAGCGCACCGGCTATGCGCGCCTCTGGGTCGATCCGCTGGCGATGAAGCGCCAGGCCGAGATTCTCAGCGCTCAGCCGATCCCGGACCTGCTCGGCCTGCTGGACTACCGCATGGTCGTCCATCCCCAGCGCCTGTCCAGCCAGGTAATCCGGACCAGCCCCGGCCGCCTCGTCCCCGATACCCCGCCCTGCTATGCCGAACTGGTGGTCGATACGGTCGTGCTCCAGCACAATGTGCTGCACGGCAAGGGCCTGAACGTGATCTACCGCTTCCGCCAGTTCGGTGCGGCGCCCGCGCCGGAGCGGACCTTTGGCACTTTCGTGGTCGCGCCGGTGAACCTGGTCCTGTCGGACAAGGAACTGCCCGAACCTACCGCTTTCGCCGCAGAGATGGAGCGCGCCTACGTTGCGACCATCGGCGAATTCGCCACCCGCCTGCAAGCGCCGCCCAAGAAGGCCAAGCGCAAGCCCTGATCCCCCGGAGAGGAACCCTATGACCAAGTTCACCTTGCTGCTTGCCACCAGCGCGCTGTTCGCGGCACCCGCCGTCCTGGCCCAGACCGCCGACACCCCCGCCAGCGAAGCCGCCCCCTTCGCGGCTGTTCCCGCACCGGTCGATACGCCCGCTGCCGCCGCCGAGACTCCAGCTCCGGCTGGTCGTCCGGGCCTGGTCCCCGCTTCTCCCGCCGACGGCTGCGAGTTGCACGTCTGGCCGGCCGAACGCATGGCCGCGCAAACCACGGGCTGGCTGTCCGGCTTCGGCGTGATCGGCGCAATCGCCGACCAGAGCGCCAATGCCAAGAAGAACTCCGACCACCAGTCGCTGCTGGCCACCGCGCTCGACAGCCCCAGCCAGCTCGATGCGCTCGCCTCGCTCGACCTGCGCAGCCTGTTGTCGCGCACGCCCGGCACCACCATCGTGATGCACGAAACCCCGCTGGAGCGGCACACGATGAACAAGGTGAAGACGCGCCGTTCGGATTCCACCGCGCAGTGCTATTCCGAGCTGATCGTGGCTGACGTGCTGTACCAGAAGGCCGCGCTCTACGGGCGCTCACTGCGCACGCTGTTCATGTTCCGCGATTTCGGCAACGACCAGAAAATCGACCGCGAATACAAGGCCTGGGGCGGCAACGGCCTGAAGCTGTTCCCGCCTCAGGAAGGCGAGGACGCTGTTGCCGCGCTCGACGAACTGGTCGGCGTGTTCAAGGGCAACTTCGACGAATATTCGCGCAACGCCCGCAAGGCCCTGGTCGCCCCGACCACCGCGCGCTGATCGGGTAAGGCCCTCTCCCCTGCGGGGAGGGCCTTGCCTCCCCATGCAACCTCCGTTCGTGTCGAGCGTAGTCGAGACACGTGGGCGCGAACGTGTCTCGACTACGCTCGACACGAACGGTGCGGGGGTAATTTGAGGAGTCGGACGGAGAGCCGCCCCCTCCCAAGCTTCGTCATTGCGAGACCGAAGGCCGTGGCAATCCAGAGCCGCACCACACCGCCCCTGGATTGCCGCGCAGCAGCGCGCTGCTCTACCCCAGCTTCGCCTTCAACACCTGATTGACCAATTGCGGATTGCCCTTGCCCTGCATGGCCTTCATCGTCTGACCGACGAAGAAGCCGAACAGGGCTTCCTTGCCGCCCCTGTACTGCTCGACCTTGTCCGCATTGGCGGCCAGCACCGCGTCGACCGCGGCTTCGATTGCGCCGGTGTCAGTGGTCTGCTGGTTGGCGGCGATTTCGGCCGCGAGGTCGATGTCGCTGGTGAGGTGCTTTTCGAAGATTTCCTTGGCCTTGCTGCCGGAAATCTGGCCGCTTTCGGTGGCGACGACGATCGCCGTGTTGGCTTCGATCGAGTTCTTCGGGTCGCTGGAGGCCACGTTGTTGGCGTTGAGCAGGCCCGGCCGCTCGGACAGCACCCAGTTGGCGACGCGCTTGGCGACGTCCGCCTCGCCCTTGCCGGCGGCCTTGGCGACCGAGGTGAGCAGCGTTTCGAACTCGCGCGCGGTCTCGACGTCGGCAGTCAGCGCCGCGGCGTTGTAGGTGCTGAGGCCGAGCGCGTTCTCATAGCGGTGGCGCTTGGCGTCCGGCAGTTCGGGCAAGGACGCGCGGCACTCTTCCAGGAAGGCGTCGTCGAGTTCCAGCGGCAGCAGGTCCGGGTCCGGGAAGTAGCGGTAATCGTGCGCGTCTTCCTTGCTGCGCATCGAACGGGTTTCGTTCTTGTCCGGATCGTAGAGGCGGGTTTCCTGCACCACCGTGCCGCCATCCTCGATCAGGTCGACCTGGCGGCGCGCTTCGCTTTCGACCACGGCCATGACGAAGCGGACCGAGTTGACGTTCTTGGTTTCGGTGCGGGTGCCGAACGGTTCGCCCGGGCGGCGGACCGAGACGTTGACGTCGGCGCGCATCGAGCCCTGGTCCATGTTGCCATCGCACGATCCGACATAGCGCAGGATCTGGCGCAGCTTGGCGAGATAGGCCCCAGCCTCTGCCGGGCTGCGCATGTCCGGACGGCTGACGATTTCCATCAGCGCCACGCCTGAGCGGTTGAGATCGACGTAGGACATGGTCGGGTGCTGATCGTGCATCAGCTTGCCCGCGTCCTGCTCCACGTGGATACGCTCGATCCCGATGGTCTTGGTCGAGCCCTCGGGGTCCTTCTCGTCCAGCACGACCTCAAGGCTGCCTTCGCCCACCAGCGGGTGGTAGAGCTGGCTGATCTGGTAGCCCTGCGGCAGGTCGGCGTAGAAGTAGTTCTTGCGGTCAAACCGCGACCACTTGTTGATCTGCGCCTGGATCGCCATGCCGGTGCGCACCGCCTGGCGGATGCATTCGCGGTTGGGCACGGGCAGCATGCCGGGCATGGCTGCGTCGACCAGGCTGACCTGGCTGTTCGGCTCTGCCCCGAAAGCGGTGGCCGCGCCGGAAAACAGCTTGGACTGGCTGGTGATCTGCGCGTGGACTTCGAGGCCGATCACGACCTCCCATTCGCCAGTGGCGCCGTGGATGCGATAGTTGCTCATCTTACCACCACTTCTCGGGCTTCGCGGTGAACTGGGCGCGGGCTTCGATCGCAAGGCCGGCGTTGAGCACGCCCTGCTCGTCAAACGGACGCCCGACGATCTGCAGGCCCAGCGGCAGCCCTTCGCGGTTGAGGCCCGCAGGCACCGACATGGCGGGCAGGCCGGCGAGGCTCGCGGGCACGGCGAACACGTCGTTGAGGTACATCGCCAGCGGGTCCGACACCATCTCACCCAGCCCGAAGGCGGCGGTGGGCGTGGTCGGGGCCAGGATCACGTCGCATTCGGTGAAGGCGTTCCTGAAATCATGGCTGATCAGCGTGCGGACCTTCTGCGCCTGGGTGTAGTAGGCGTCGTAGAACCCGGCACTGAGCACGTAGGTGCCGATCAGGATGCGGCGCTTGACCTCTGCCCCGAACCCGGCGGCGCGGGTGGCGGCGTACATGTCCTGCAGGCCCGCCCCGTCCGGCAGGTCGCGCAGGCCGTAACGCACGCCGTCATAGCGGGCGAGGTTGGACGAGGCTTCGGCGGGGGCGATGATGTAATAGGCCGGCAGCGCATACCTGGTATGCGGCAGCGACACCTCGACCACTTCGGCCCCGGCGTCCTTCAGCCATTCGATGCCCCGGTCCCAGCTGGCGGCGACATCGGCGTCGAGCCCGTCGACGCGGTATTCGCGCGGCACGCCGACCTTCTTGCCGCGCAGGTCGGCATTAAGGCCCGCTTCCCATTCGGGCACGGGCAGATCAAGGCTGGTCGCGTCCTTGGGATCGAACCCGGCCATCGCCTCCAGCATGATCGCGCAGTCGCGCACGTCGCGCGCCATCGGCCCGGCCTGGTCGAGGCTGGAAGCGAAGGCGACCACGCCCCAGCGGCTGCAGCGGCCATAGGTCGGCTTGATCCCGGAAATGCCGGTGAAGGCGGCGGGCTGGCGGATCGAGCCGCCGGTATCGGTCCCGGTTGCCGCCGGGCAGAGCCGCGCGGACACCGCCGCCGAGCTGCCACCCGAAGAACCGCCCGGGGCCATGGCCGCATTGCCGCCATCATTGCGCCGCCACGGCGAGATCACGTTGCCGAAATAGCTCGTCTCGTTCGACGAACCCATCGCGAACTGGTCGAGATTGAGCTTGCCCAGCATGCCCGCGCCCGCGTTCCACAGGTTCTGCGAAACGGTGCTTTCGTATTCGGGCTTGAAGCCTTCGAGGATGTGGCTGGCCGCCGTGGTCTGCACGCCCTGGGTGGCGAACAGGTCCTTCATCCCGATCGGCACGCCGCCCATCTTGCCCAGCGGCTGGCCCGCCGCGCGGCGGGCATCGGTGGCGCGCGCCGCATCCAGCGCGGCGTCGGGGGTGGCGACGATGAAGGCGTTGAGCGCCTGCGCCGCCGCAACATTCGCGTTGAACGCCTCGGCCACTTCAACGGCGCTGAATTCGCCGCCAGCGACGCCGTCGCGGATCGCCGCGACGCCAAGATCGGTGATGTCAGTCATTATTCGATCACCTTGGGAACGCCGAAAAATCCATGTTCGGCAGCCGGGGCATTGGCCAGAACCGCATCGCGGCGCCCGCCGGCGGTCAGCGGGTCGGCGCCGATCACGTCGTCGCGCAGGCGCAGGCTATTCTCGATCACCGCGGTCATCGGCTCGATGCCCGTCACGTCGACTTCGCCGAGCTGTTCGACCCAGGCGAGGATTCCGTTGAGTTCGGGAACCATGGCTTCAAGTTCGGCTTCGCTCACCTTGATTCGGGCAAGCGAGGCGATCCGGGCCACGGTGGCGGTATCGACCGACATGGCGTTCCTTCAGTTGGTTTTACAGGGCGGCGCTAGCATCGCCGCCCGGCCCATTCAAGCTGGCTTACTGGGGCAGACCCGCGCCCGGAGGCGGCGGCGGAGCGCCGGCCCCGCCCGGCATGCCCTGCTGCTGCATCTGCTGCATCATGCGCATCTGCTGCTCCACCTCGGCCCGGTTGCGGAAATCGAGCAGCTCGATCTCGAAGGTCAGGTCGGTGTTGGGCGGGATATCGCCAGCGGCCTTGTCGCCATAGCCCTTCTCGGAGGGGATGAAGACCTTGTACTTGCCGCCGCGCTGCATCTTGACCAGCGCCTCTGTGAAGCCGGGGATCACGCCTTCGACCGGGAAGGCGGCCTGTTCCTGCTGGTCGAACACCTTGCCGTTGGGCAGCGTGCCCTTGTACTTGATCAGCACCACGTCCTGGATCGTCGGCGATGGGCCGGTGCCGGCCTTCACCACATCAATGCTGACGGAAGCGGGCAGGCCAGCCCAGGCCAGGCCGCCGGCGGCGAGTGCGGCAGCAGCCACGCCCAGCCAGAGCTTGCCAAGCGCGCCCCTGGCGATGGGCGGCAGCGGAACGCGGGTGATCTCGGTCATCGTTTCTTCCTGTTACGCGCAGCAAAAAGGGCGCGGATTCGTCCGCGCCCTCATGGCTCAACGGCTCGTAGGGAGCAAGCGCTCTCGCTTACTTGACGCCGTCGCGTTCCGCCCGCTTGCGCTCCATCTTGCGGGCGCGGCGCACGGCAGCGGCCTTTTCGCGGGCGCGCTTTTCCGACGGCTTCTCGAAGTGACGGCGCAGCTTCATCTCGCGGTACACGCCCTCACGCTGCAGCTTCT
>CALMJG010000077.1 GCA_937864195.1 uncultured Novosphingobium sp. | reverse complement strand
AAAGGCCCGCCAGTTCGGCTTCGATCAGGCCTATCTGGAGGCCTGCCTCTAGGAACCCGAAGCCAGCCAGCCCTTCAGTGCGGCGCCCAGCAGCAGCACGGCGGCGAAGGCAGACCAGAACGCCACGTCGCGCCACGAAACCCAGCCCACCGCGTCGGGATTGCTGCGGTTCATCCGCCGCCGGTCGCCCGCCCAGGCGAACAGCGCCAGCGCCAGCGCGCCGAGGCCGGGCAAAAGCCACCAGACCACCCAATCGTGATCCAGCCAGTCGGAAATCGCGGCTTGCCAGTCCATCAGCCTTGCCAGTCCATCCGGGGCGGTTAGAGCGGAGCCATGGCCCATGTCCAGCCCGCTCCGCCGCGCCAGCGGCCGTTCCTTGCGCTTGGGCTGCGGCTGGCGGCCGTGCTGGTGCTGTCCACTCTGGTCATGCTGGTCAAGCTCACCGCCGAAAGCGGGGTGGCCCTGCCCGAAATCCTGTTCTGGCGCCAGGTCCCGGCGATCGGCCTGATCCTTGGCTGGCTGGCCCTGCGCGGGCAAGTGCATCGTCTGAAGACCAACCGTGCGATGGTGCACATGCGCCGCACGGCGCTGGGACTGACCGGCATGGGGTTCACTTTCGGGGCGCCGTTGCTGCTGCCGCTGGCCGAATCGACCGTGCTGGGCTTCACCACGCCGATCTTCGCAGTGATCCTTTCGGCGCTGGTGCTGAAGGAACGGGTCGGCCCGGTGCGCTGGCTGGCGGTCGCGCTGGGTTTTGCAGGCGTGCTGATCATCACCCAGCCGGGCAGTTCGCACCTGCCGCCATTCGGCGCTTTCGTGGGTATCATGGCCGGGCTGATGGTCGCGATCATCTCGATCCAGGTCCGCGATCTTGGCCGGACCGACGAATCGATTTCGATCGTGTTCTGGTTCGCGCTGTTCTCGGCCCCGATCCTGGGAGCACTCCTGCCGTTCTTCTATACACCGCACAGCCTGCACCAATGGGTGCTGCTGATCAGCTGCGGAGTGGTGGGATGCATCGGCCAGATCCTGCTGACCGCGTCGCTGCGCTTCGGCCAGGTCGCCAGCGTGATCGTGATGGACTATACCTCGCTCGCCTGGGCCACGCTGTATGGCTGGATGCTGTGGGACGAATTGCCGCCCGCCTCGACCTGGCTCGGCGCGCCGGCGATCATCGCCGCAGGCGCCGTGATCGCCTGGCGCGAGCACCAGCTTTTCCGCCGCAGCCAGCCGCCTGCGACCAGCGGTGCCGATTGAGCGGCGCACCGCGCCGGGGTCACCTTCCGTTCAGCAGCGGTCTCGCACATCTGTCGCTGGACAAAGGAGAACACCCATGGTTCGCAAGTTGATAATCGCCCTCGCCGCTACCGGCATCGTGCTGGGGACCAGCGCCTGCAACACGGTGAAGGGGCTTGGCCAGGACATCGAATCCGCCGGCCAGGCCGGGTCGGAAGCGATCAACCGGTAAGAACCATTCATCGCCCCGTCCCGGCGAGCCGCCGGGGCGGGGTCTTACTTCGCGCGCTTAGCCATGGCCCGCGCGGCCGGTTCGCGCACGAACAGCCAGCCGAGCAGGCCGACCGGCCCGGCAATGAACGTCGCCGCCAGGAACGGCACCTGCAGCACCCGGCCGAACCCCTTGGCATCGGCATCGCGGGCGATCCACATGCCGGTGAACAGATCGAAGGCCAGATAGTGGGTCCAGCCGATCACCACCCCCGCATCGGACATGAACAGCGCCCGCACCGCCGCGATCGAGCCGAAGCCCGGCTCGCCCGCACCAGGCAGGGCGCCGGGATCGACCGAGCCAGTCAGGAACAGCGCAAAGCACACCGCATAGATCAGGCAGAGCAGCGCCACGCCCAGATAGAGCACCGCGCTCAGCGCCAGGGGCTTCCTCGGCAGGAAGGCCAGCACCACCCAACCGGCAAGCGCCATCGCATTGGTCAGACTGAACAGCAGCGGCCACATGGCATTTCCCCCTCTTTACCCACACCACCTACCGTTCGTGTCGAGCGCAGTCGAGACACGCTGGCGCACACGTGTCTCGACAAGCTCGACACGAACGGAGAGGTTTGCCTGTTTCCGGCCAGGCCGGCGCGAAATCAATCGCGCCAGCCAAGCACCGGCTTGCGGGCCGCCAGCGTCTCATCCAGCCGCCGGCGCGGAGCGTAATGCGGTGCGCTCTTGAGGCTCTCGTCCCCGGCACGCGCCCGCTCCGCCAGACTGCGCAGCGAACCGATGAAGCGATCCAGCCCGGCCTTGCTTTCCGTCTCGGTCGGCTCGACCAGCATCGCGCCGTGGACCACCAGCGGGAAATAGACCGTCATCGGGTGGAAGCCCTCGTCGATCAGCCCCTTGGCGATATCCAGCGTGGAGAAGCCCTCCGCCAGCCCGGCATCGCTGAACAGCGCCTCGTGCATGCACGGCCCCGAAGCCGCGAACGGCGCGTCGAGCACGTCCTTGAGGCTCGCCAGCACGTAGTTGGCGTTGAGCACCGCGTCTTCCGCCACCTGCCGCAGGCCGTCCGCGCCGTGGCTGAGGATATAGGTCAGCGCGCGGGTGAACATGCCCATCTGCCCGTTGAACGCCGCCATCCGCCCGAAGGTGGAGGGATGATCCTCCAGCGCATGCTCTTCCTCGATCAGCCGCGCTGCGCCATCGGCGTCTCGGGTCACGAACGGCAGCGGCGCGAAGGGCGCGAGCGCGGCGGAAAGCACCACCGGCCCGGAGCCCGGTCCGCCGCCGCCGTGCGGGGTGGAGAAGGTCTTGTGCAGGTTGATGTGCATCGCATCGATGCCAAGGTCGCCGGGGCGGACCTTGCCGACGATGGCGTTGAAGTTCGCCCCGTCGCAATAGACATAGCCGCCCGCCGCGTGGACCGCGTCGGCAATCGCCTTCATGTCGCGCTCGAACAGGCCGCAGGTGTTGGGATTGGTGATCATCACCCCGGCGATGTCCGGCCCCAGCCGCGCGGTCAGCGCGGCCAGATCGACCCGGCCTTCGGGTGTGGCCGGGATGTTCTCGATGGCGAAGCCCGCGAAGGCGGCCGTGGCGGGATTGGTGCCGTGGGCGCTTTCGGGCACCAGCATGATCCGCCGGTCGTCACCCCGCGCCTGGAGCGCGGCCTTGATGCACAGCACGCCGCACAGCTCGCCATGCGCGCCGGCCTTGGGCGACATGGCGACGGCGGCCATGCCGGTCAGCGCCATCAGCCAGTCGGCCAGCTGGGCGATGGTTTCCAGCGCGCCGCGCACCGCCTGCTGCGGGGCGAGCGGGTGGACATCGGCAAAGCCGGGCAGCCGTGCTACCTTTTCGTTGAGGCGCGGGTTGTGCTTCATGGTGCACGATCCCAGCGGGAACGGCCCCAGGTCGATGGCATAGTTCTGGCGCGACAGGCGGGTGTAGTGGCGCACCGTTTCCGGCTCGCTCAGGCCCGGCAGCGCGGGCGCGGCCTTGCGCAGGAACGGGGCGAGAGCATCGGACGCGCCCATGTCCGCCTCATCGATGTCGACGCCGCAGGTGCCGGGACGGCCAAGTTCGAAGATCAGCGGCTCTTCCAGCATCAGCGCGCGGTCGCCGCTGGCGGTGGGGGCGTCGTACACTTCGGCGCTACCCATTGCGCTTGTCATCTCAGGGCGCCAGCCGGACTGGTTGGGGGCGTTCATGCCAGCACTCCTTCAAGGGCGGCAGCGAGGGCTTCGATGTCCTCGTCGGTGGTGCATTCGGTGGCGGTGACGAGCAGGCCGTGGCCGAGCGCAGCCTCTTCGGGATAGAGCCGCCCGAGCGAGACCCCGCCCAGCACGCCGCGATCCGCCATGTGCCGCACAGCCTCGCGCGCGTCGGCGGGAAGCTCAAGCGCGAACTCGTTGAAGAAGGCCCGGTTGACCAGCTTCACCCCCGGCACTTCAGCCAGCCGCGCGGCGGCGGCACGGGCGCGGGCGTGATTGAGCCGGGCGAGGCGCGCCAGCCCTTCCCCGCCCAGCAGGGTCATGTGAATGCTGAAGGCCAGCGCGCAAAGCCCTGCATTCGTGCAGATATTGCTGGTCGCCTTCTCGCGCCGGATGTGCTGCTCGCGCGTGGACAGCGTCAGCACGAAGCCGCGCTTGCCCTCCGCGTCGACAGTCTGCCCGCACAGCCGCCCGGGCATCTGCCGGACGTACTTTTCGCGGCAACCGAACAGGCCAAGGTACGGCCCGCCGAACTGCAGCCCGACGCCGAGCGCCTGCCCCTCGCCCACCACGATATCCGCGCCAAGATTGCCCGGCGCCTCGATCAGGCCCAGCGAAACCGGCTCGGTCACCACCGCCACTAGCAGCGCGCCCGCCGCATGAGCGGCTTCGGCAATCGCTGCAAGGTCGGGAATGCGGCCCAGGATGTCGGGATACTGTACCACCACGCACGAGGTTTCGCCGTCGATCGCGGCGATCACGCCCGCCGTGTCGGGCTCGGCCTCCAGTTTCGGCGCGCGCCAGTCGATCACATCGCCCGTGAACTTCGCCATGGTGCGAACGGTCGAGACATAGTGCGGGTGCAGGCCCCGGCACAGCACCGCCTTCTTGCGGCGGGTGACGCGCGCGGCCATGGCCACGGCTTCCCAGCAGGCGGTCGAACCATCGTACATCGAGGCATTGGCCACCTCGACCCCGAACAGCCGCGCGACCTGGCTCTGGAATTCGAACAGCACCTGCAGCGTGCCCTGCGCGATTTCCGGCTGGTAGGGGGTGTAGGCGGTCAGGAACTCGCCGCGCTGGATCAGGTGATCGACGCTGGCGGGAATGTGGTGGCGATAGGCCCCTGCCCCCAGGAAGAACGGCGCGGAACCGGCGGAAATGTTCTTCGCGGCGAGCGCGGACATATGGCGTTCGACGGCCATTTCGCTGGCGTGCATCGGCAGGCCGGGAACGGGTCCGGGCAGGCGCGCCTCGACAGGCACGTCGGCGAACAAGTCGTCGATCGTCGCCGCGCCGATCACGCCCAGCATTTCGCCGCGCTCGGCAGGGGTCAGGGGCAGGTAGCGCATCGACTTACAGCTCCGCGATGTAGGCGTCGTAGGCGGCGCGGTCCATCAGGCCTGACAGTTCGCCCGCATCGCTCAGCGTCAGGCGGAACAGCCAGCCGCCCGCTTCCGGATCGGAATTGACCAGTTCCGGCTCGTCGGCCAGCGCCGCGTTCGCTTCGGTCACCGTGCCGCTGACCGGCGCATAGACGTCGCTGGCGGCCTTGACGCTGTCGACCACGCAGGGCGCATCGCCCTTGGCCAGTGCGGCGCCCGCTTCGGGCAGTTCGACGAAGGTGATGTCGCCAAGCTGGCCCTGCGCGTAATCGGTGATGCCGACCGTGCCGACATCGCCGTCAACGTCGATCCATTCGTGGTCCTGGGTGAAGTAACGGGGCATGGTGACACTCCTCAGCGGTGATAGCGGTGGGGGACAAAGGGCAGAGCGGTAACGCGCGCGGGCAGCCGCTTGCCGCGCACTTCGATTTCAAGCGCTGTGCAGGGGGCGGAGTGTTCCGCCGCGACATAGGCCATGGCGATCGGACGTTCGAGCGTCGGCGAGAAACCACCTGAAGTCAGGACGCCAACTTGCTGGTTTCCGGCAAAAACCGCCGCACCTTCGCGTGCCGCCTGGCGCCCTTCGAGGGTGAGGCCGACGCGGGTGCGGCTGGTGCCTTCGGCAAGGTCGCGCAGCACGCGCTCCGCGCCCAGGAAGCCGCCTTCGCTGCGGCGGCGCCTGTTGATCCCGAAGGTGAGGCCCGCCTCGATAGGCGAAGTTTCGCTCGTCAGGTCGTGGCCATAGAGCGGCAGGCCGGCTTCCAGCCGCAGCGAATCCCGCGCGCCAAGGCCGATGGGGCGCACTTCCTCCTGCGCGCAAAGCAGGTCGGCGATCTCGGCGGCGGCCTCGGCGGGCAGCGAAATCTCGAACCCGTCCTCACCGGTATAGCCAGAGCGGCTGATCCAGACGTCATGGCCGCCCAGCTTGAACTGGCCGCCCTTCATGAAAGTCAGCGTCGAGAGGGGATATTCGCCGGTCACCACCCGCTCCAGCGCGGTGAAGGCTTTCGGCCCCTGCAGCGCGAACAGGGCACTGTCTTCCATCAGGGTCAGGGTAATCTCGTCGGGCAGGTGTTCGCGCAGGTGGCCGATATCGTCCCACTTGGTCGCGCCGTTGACCACGAGGTAGAACCCGGACGTCCAGCGCGTGACCATCAGGTCGTCGAGGATTCCGCCCTGCTCGTCCAGCAGCAGCGAATACCGCGGGCCGTAGGGCTTCAGCGTGGACAGGTCGATGGGCAGCAGGGCTTCGAGCGCGGCCTCCACGCCCTCGCCCGCCACATAGAGCTGGCCCATGTGCGAAACGTCGAACAGGCCCGCGTGGGTGCGGGTCCAGTTATGCTCGGCAATGATGCCCTCATACTGCACGGGCATCCAGTAACCCGCGAATTCGACCATCCGGCCGCCACGCGCGCGGTGCCAGGCGTCGAGCGGCAGGGTCAGAACCTCGGGCTCGACCGCTTCGCCATCGTCAATATTGTAAGTATCGCTCACTAAATCGCCTTCCGCACAGATGTGACGCCAATCGGCGCCCCCTCTGTCACGGAAGCCTGAGAGCTTTCCCCTGAAGCGTGATCAGGGTTACACCTTCGGCGGCCCCGGATGAAACCGGGACACTTTCCAGAGTATCGCTATCGACCCACGCGGTCCTTTGGCCTGAGAGATTCCGGGGCGGTTGCTCCTTCGGCGCCCGGTGCCCGTCAAAAGCGACGAATCACCGGAACTCTCCCGCGCGGTCAGCGACGGTCCAAGCGATGGCCGCTCAGACCTCAGGAGTCAACGGGCGGCGGCGGCCAGTCCCCTGCCTTGCGCGCCGCGCGCAGGATCGCGTCATGCTCGAACACGAAGCGGCCAGCGGCCTTCTCCCTGGTCAGGCCGACAATGGCCTGGGCCATGGTCGTGGCCTTGATCGAGCGATACTTGCGGTACTGGCCGTGGAGCAGCAGGTCGATCAGCGGGCTGGCGATCATGCCCAGCCGCTCGGCCGGGCGCAGTTCCTCGCGGGGCCCACGCAGCAGGCCGGGGCGCAGCACATCGAGCCGGGGAATGCCGAGCTTGCCGAGCTGCTGCTCGGTCTCCCCCTTCACTTTCAGGTAGAAGTTCTTGCCCGAAGTATCTGCACCAACTGAGGAAACGGCGATCATCTGGCGCATGTTCGCCGCCTTGGCAGCGCGCCCGCAGGCCAGCACCAGTTCCTGATCGACGGCGCGGAATGCGGCTTCGTCCTTGCCCGCCTTCTTCCAGGTCGTGCCCAGCGCCGATACCAGCACCTTCGCATTGGCGGCGGCGATGGCGTCGGCCCAGTTTTCGGGATCGGCCACCAGCACTTCCATCCGCGCGCCCTTGGGCAGCGGGATTTCGCGCCGGGCGATGGCGATCACACGGATGTCGGTGCGCTCTACCGCCAGGCGGATCAGGCTCATGCCCACCAGGCCGGAAGCGCCGACCAGCGCGATCCGGGTCTGCCTAGACATTGGAAAGCCCCTCGACCGTGCGGCCATAGATCCGCGCATGGGCGGCAATGGCGAAACGGTCGGTCATCCCGGCGATGTAGTCCGCGATATGGCGGCTGCGCTGCGGTTCCTCGGCGGGCAGCCGGGCCAGCCAGCCCTCCTCCATCAGCGAGGGTTCCTGCGCGTAGGCGGCGTAAAGCTCGGCGGTCACGGCGCGGGCACGCTCGGCGGTCTGGATCTGCTGAGGATGGTGATAGAGCTTGGCGTACATGAAGGTCTTGAGCGCGCGTTCCTGCGCCTCAAGCGCGGAGGAAAAGGCGGCGGTTGCCCGGCCAGCCGCGCGCACGTCGGCGACGCTGGTCATGCCATGCGCGCGGGCGGCGGTTTCGCCGATCACGTCGTTGACCATCCAGCCGATCTGGCTGCGCACCAGTTCCCGCAGGCGCCGGTCCTGCGGGGCATTGGGAAACTTGCGCTCGATCGCGCGCCAGTGATCCGCCACGAAATCGAGCGTCAGCAGTTCGTCCAGATCGAGGAAGCCCGCGCGCAGGCCATCGTCGATGTCGTGGTTGTCATAGGCGATGTCATCGGCCAGCGCCGCGACCTGCGCCTCCAGCGAGGACCACTGGGTAAGTTCCAGCGGGAAGTCCGCGTCCAGCTCCGCCAGCGCCCAGGGCACCATGCCGAGCGGACCGTTGTGCTTGGCCAGCCCCTCGAGCAGTTCCCAGGTGAGGTTCAGCCCCTCGTGCTCGCAATAGGGGCTTTCCAGCCGCATCAGCACCCGCAGGCAGTGGGCGTTGTGATCGAACCCGCCGTGCCGCTGCAGCGCATTGTCGAGCGCATCTTCGCCGGCATGGCCGAAGGGCGGGTGGCCGATGTCGTGGGCCAGGCACAGCGCCTCGGTCAGATCCTCGTCCAGCCCCAGCGCACGGGCAATGACCCGGCCGATCTGCGCGACTTCAAGGCTGTGGGTAAGCCGCACGCGGTAATGGTCGCCGTCCGGGGCGACGAACACCTGGGTCTTGTGGCGCAGGCGGCGAAACGCGATCGAATGGACGATCCGGTCGCGGTCGCGCTGATAGGCCGTGCGCGGCCCGCGCGCGAGCGAGCCCTCGATGGGAAACTCGCGCCCCCGGCTGCGGGCGGGATCACTGGCATAAGGGGCGCGCTTCAAGACTGGCTCACCCCTCGCCCATGATCCAGTCGACCGCCGCCTGGGCATGGATGCGGGTGCAGTCGTAGATCGGCAGGACGTTGGCATCGACGTCGACGATCATTTCCAGCTCGGTGCAGCCCAGCACCACCGCCTCGGCCCCATCCTGCTGGAGGTTGGTGAGGATGGTCTTGAGCTCACGCTCGGCCTGGCGGCTGGCCCTGCCCTGCATCAGCTCGTCATAGATGATCCGGTCCAGCGTCTCGACGAACTGCATTTCCGGCGGCAGCAGTTCGATATCGCGCGCGATCAGCTTCTGGCGGTAGAACCCTTCCAGCATGACGTTGCGGGTGCCGATCAGCGCGGCCTTCCTCACGCCCTTGTCGGCCATTCGCGCGGCGACGCATTCGGCGATGTGCAGCACCGGCACCGAAACCGCGCCCGCAACCTGGTCATAGACCTTGTGCATGGCATTCGCGCCGATCAGCAGGGCAGTCGCCCCAGCCTGTTCCAGCCGCCTGGCGGAATCCGCAAGTACGCCGGCGGCGCGCTGCCATTCTTCGGCGCCGGAAAGCCGGCTGAGCGAGGCATAGTCGAGGCTTTCGATCAGCAGCGGGGCGCTGGCCCCCAGCCCGGCGCGCGCCTGGACCATGCGGTTGATGTGTTCGTAATAGGTGCGGGTCGACAGCCATGACATGCCGCCGATCAGGCCAATTTTGCGCAAAAGCTCAAACTCCCCGGGATCGTGAAAATCCCCTGTTGCGCGCGGCCTTACGCAAAGCGCGCGCCCGCGTAAAGTTCAGCTGGCCCCGCCGGCCGCTCCCTCCGGCTTGGCCAGTCCGGCCACGAAGGCGGCAACGTCCGCCGCGCTTTGTCCCGGTGCCTCCAGCTGCGGAAGGTGGCCGATGCCGGGGTAGATGACCAGCCGGCTGCCGGGGATCGCCCGGTTGTACCAATGCGCGCCGTCAACGCCGATCAGGCCATCCTCCTCGCCCCACAGGATCAGCGTCGGCACCCGGATCGTCGCCAGCCGCGCGGGATCGAGCGTCGCGCGCGGGGTGGAGAAGCGCCCCATCGTCGCCGCGCGGTTGCCGGGGTAGCGGAGCATTTCCCAGAAGCGGTCGACCACCTGCGGGGTCACCGCCGTCTCGACCGCGACGCTCTGGCGCAGGCTGCGCTCTATCAGGAAGCGCGGGGTGATCGATTCCGCCAGCACGTTGACGCCCGGCATGGCCGCCAGCTTGAAGCCGATATTGCCGCGCTCGTTGCCCTTCTTGGGCGCGCCGCCCGCATCGACGAGGATCAGGCCTGTCAGCCGGTCCGGATGGACCATGGCGTACTGCGCCGCCACCGCGCCGCCCATCGAATTGCCGGCCAGCGTAAAGCGCGCAATGTCGAGCTTGTCCGCCACCCGCCCGACCAGCGCGGCCATCGCCGGCGCGCTGTAATCGCCGTCCGGGCTCGCCCCGGTCAGGCCGTGGCCCAGGGTGTCGAACCGCACGACCCGGAAGTGGCGCTTCAGCGCATCGGCCCACTGGTCCCAGGTATGGAGATCGTCGTTGGAGCCGTGCAACACCATGATCACCGGCGCATCGCGCGGTCCTTCGTCGCGCAGGTGAACGGTGAGCCCGTCCCCCATGTCGACGAATTGCGAGGGCGCCGCGCCATATTTCGCGCGCATTTCGGCCGGATCGGTATCGGGTGTGCGCAGCGCCAGAAACGCCAGCAGCAGGACCAGGACCAGGGCGCCCAGCCACTTCATCAATCGCTTCATCGTCTCGTCTCCCCCGATCCGCCGCAGCGGTTGTATGCCAATGCGGCGGGGTTGACGAGCGCGGCCTGACCCTAGAGCTTTTCGCGCGCCAGCCCGGTTGCGCACAGTGCCGCCGAACTTGCCGTCACTTCCAGCGCCTCGCTGTCGCCAACCCGGCGCACGGCGGCAACGAATTCACCCAGCGAGCGGTCGGCGCCCTTCAGTCTCTTCAGTTTCTGCAACTGGCCGATGGTCAGCCGGTCGGTCATCCGTTCGGCCATGCAGGCGGAGTTGGATTCAGACAGCCCCGCATCGCGCAGCGCGCTCTTCACCGTGCCATAGGCCAGCTTGGACGGCGCGCAGGCCGCGAGGCCCACCAGTCCAGCCAGAACGATTGCGCGAACCACACCTACCTCCGTTCGTGTCGAGCTTGTCGAGACACCTCGCGCCGGCGTGTCTCGACTTCGCTCGACACGAACGGGAGGTGGGTTACGCAACTGCTCTAGTGCGCCAGACCCTTGTTGATGTCCTCGACCATCTTCTTGGCATCGGCCAGCAGCATCAGCGTCTGGTCCATGTAGAACACGTCGTTATCGACCCCGGCATAGCCCACCCCGCCCATCGAGCGCTTGATGAAGAACACCTGCTTGGCCTTGTCGACATCGAACACCGGCATCCCGTAGATCGGCGAGGACTTGTCGGTCTTCGCCGCCGGGTTGACCACGTCGTTTGCGCCGATGATGAAGGCGACGTCGGCGGTGGCAAACTCGCTGTTGATGTCCTCCAGCTCGAACACCTCGTCATAGGGGACGTTGGCTTCGGCCAGCAGCACGTTCATGTGGCCGGGCATGCGCCCCGCGACCGGGTGGATCGCGTACTTGACCTCGACACCCTTGGCTTTCAGCAGGTCGGCCATCTCGCGCAGCGCATGCTGTGCCTGGCTGACCGCCATGCCGTAGCCGGGGATGATGATGACCTTTTCCGCCTCGCCAAGCATGTAGGCCGCGTCCTCGGCGCTGCCGCGCTTCCACGGGCGCTGTTCCTTCGCCTCGCCGCCCGCCGCGCTGGCATCCGCGCCGAACCCGCCCGCGATCACCGAGATGAAGCTGCGGTTCATCGCCTTGCACATGATGTACGAAAGGATCGCGCCCGACGAGCCGACCAGCGCGCCGGTGATGATCATCGCCGTGTTGTGGAGGGTAAAGCCCATCGCCGCCGCCGCCCAGCCCGAGTACGAGTTGAGCATCGAGACAACCACCGGCATGTCCGCCCCGCCGATCGGGATGATCAGCAGGAAGCCGATGAGGAAGGCCAGAGCGGTGACCGTGGCGATCACCCACAGCGACTGGTCGGTCATGAAGTAACCGGTCAGCCCGAGGATCGCGACCAGCGTGCCAAGGTTGATCACATGACGGGCGGGAAGCAGGATTGGCGCACCGCTCATCTTGCCCGCCAGCTTGAGGAAGGCGATGATCGAGCCTGAGAAGGTTATCGCACCGATGGCGATGCCAAGGCCCATTTCAAGGCGCGAAACCGGGTTGATTACGCCGTCCGGCCCCATGATCCCGAAGGCTTCGGGGTTGAGGTAGGCCGCCCAGCCGACCAGCACGGCGGCGAGGCCGACGAGGGA
>CALMJG010000076.1 GCA_937864195.1 uncultured Novosphingobium sp. | reverse complement strand
TGCAGTTCGCCAGCCTCGTACATTTCCATCATGATGTCGCTGCCGCCCACGAATTCACCCTTGACGTAGAGCTGCGGGATGGTCGGCCATTCGGAAAACGCCTTGATGCCCTGGCGCACTTCCATGTCCTGCAACACGTCGACGCTTTCATAGGCGACGCCAAGGTGTTCGAGGATCGCGACCGCGCGGCTGGAGAAACCGCACTGCGGGAACAGCGGGGTGCCCTTCATGAACAGCACCACGTCGTTGGTGTTGACGATATCGGCAATGCGGGTGTTGGTATCGGACATCGAAAGCTCCTCAGCCCTTCAGTTGGGGACTGCGGTGGTCAGTTGCAAGGCGTGCAGTTCGCCGCCCATCCGCCCGCCCAGCGCGGCATAGACCAGCTTGTGCTGGGCAATGCGCGGCTTGCCGGCGAAGGCGGCGGAAATGACGTGCGCGGCATAGTGATCGCCGTCCCCCGCCAGATCGGTGATCGTCACCTCGGCATCGGGCAAGGCGGCGCGGATCAGCGCCTCGATCTCGGCAGCGGGCATGGCCATGGGCCGGACCCTCAGGCCTCGCCCATCAGCGCGCGGCGGGCTTCGACCGTCTTGGCTTCCAGCGCCGCGCGGACATCGGCTTCGCTGGTGTCGAGCCCGGCAGAGATGAGGTCGCCCAGGAGCTTGCGGATCACGTCCTCGTCGCCCGCTTCCTCGAAATCGGCCTGAACCACGGCCTTGGCATAGGATTCAGCCTCGACCGACGAGAGCTTCATCAGGTCGGCAGCCCAGGCGCCCAGCAGGCGGTTGCGACGCGCGGTGATGCGGAAGTGCATTTCCTCGTCATGGGCGAACTTGGCTTCCTCGGCGCGCTCGCGGTCGTTGAAGTCGGTCATTTCTGCTCCTGCCTAAACGGCCCGCCGGACCTCAATCCGCCTTGGGAGGCGGCGGCGGCGGGGCCTGATACGAATCGTGGCAGCCCTTGCACGATGCGCGGGTAGAGGCAAGCGCCGCGGCGAAGGCTTCCTTGTCATCGGCCTTGGCGGCATCGGCCATGGCCTGGGCGCCATCGGCCAGCACGGCGGCCTTTGCGGCAAAATCGGCCTGATTCTCGAACACCGCCGGAAGCGCGCGGCTGGGCACGTCCCTGGTCGCCGGGCCGAACAGCGCGGGCATGGTCCGCGCCCAGTTGGCAAGGTTCTGCGCCGGGAATTCCAGGTTCTTCACCGAGGGAGCATTGGCGCTGCCGCCGCGCAGCAGGGTGACGCTGGTCAGCACCATGCCCATGCCTGACTGGCGCAGCCTGACCTGTTCTTCCGGCGAAGGGCCGAACAGCCCGGTTTCCGCTGGAGCGGGCGAGGCCGCCACGCCCCAGACCGTGAGGGCGAGGGCGGCAGCGGCGGCGATCCGGGCAGATTTCATCGTCGGTTCCTTGCTGCGGGCCTCAGCCCATCGTCACCACTACCTTGCCGATCGCCGCGCGCGCGCCAAGCATCGCGATCGCCTCTCCGCCGCGTTCCAGCGGGAAGGTGGCGGAGACGCGCGGATTGATCCTGCCCTCCTTCAGGAGGTCGAACAGCTTGGCGATGTGGACCGCGTTGGCCTTCGGATCGCGCGCCGCGAAGGCGCCCCAGAACACGCCGCACACGTCGCACGATTTCAACAGCGTCAGGTTGAGCGGCATGCGCGGGATGCCGGCGGTGAAGCCGACCACGCAGAACCGGCCTTCCCATGCGATCGAGCGCAGGGCGGGTTCGGAATAGTCGCCGCCGATGATGTCATAGATCACGTTGGCGCCCTCGGGGCCGCAGGCGGCCTTGAAGGCTTCGGCCAGGGCCTTGGACTGGTCCTTGTCGAGCGTGCCGCGCGGGTAGATCACCGTCTCGTCCGCGCCATGTTCGCGCGCGGCGGCAGCCTTTTCCTCGCTGGACACGGCGGCGACGACGCGCGCGCCGTAAGCCTTGCCCAGTTCCACCGCCGCAAGACCTACGCCGCCCGCCGCGCCCAGCACCAGCAGGGTGTCCCCGGCTTTCAGGTGCCCGCGATCGAGCAGGCCGTGCATGTTGGTGCCGTAGGTCATCAGCAGCGAGGCGCCGGTTTCAAAGCTGACGCCTTCGGGCAGGGGGAACAGCTTTTCGGCGGGAGCAAGCACTTCTTCGGCCATGCCGCCGTTGCCCATCATCGCGATCACGCGGTCGCCGGCCTTCCACTGGGTCACGCCTTCGCCAACCGCGTCGATGATCCCGGAAAGCTCGCCGCCCGGCGAATAGGGGCGCTGCGGCTTGAACTGGTAAAGGTCCTGAATCATCAGCACGTCGGGGAAATTGACGGCGCAGGCCTTTACCTTGATCCGCACCTGGCCGGGGCCGGGCTGGGGAGTCTCGACCTCGTCGAGACTCAGGGTTTCAGGTCCGCCAACGGCGTGCGTCCTCAGTGCCTTCATGCAGCTACTCCCGTTCCCTTGGCGAGCCATGGCAGCTCGGCCCGGCTCTTGTTTTCATAGGTTGAAATCGCGGTGTCGCGGGCCAGGGTCAAGCCCACTTCGTCCAGACCGTTAAGCAGGCAGTGCTTGCGGAACGGGTCGATCTCGAACTCGAACCGGTCCTGGAACGG
>CALMJG010000075.1 GCA_937864195.1 uncultured Novosphingobium sp. | reverse complement strand
AGTGGGCCAACGTGGTGCGCTGGGAAATGCGCACCCGCATGTTCCTGCGCACCAGTGAATTCCTCTGGCAGGAAGGTCACACCGCCCACGCCGACCGCGATGACGCGATGCAGGAAACCCTGCGCGCGCTCGAAATGTACCGGGATCACGCCGAGAACGATCTCGCCATGCCGGTGATGGCAGGCGAAAAGCCCGAGAACGAGCGCTTCCCCGGTGCTGTCGCGACCTATTCGATCGAGGCGATGATGCAGGACGGCAAGGCGCTGCAGGCCGGCACCTCGCACTACCTTGGCACCGGCTTTGCCGAAGCGGCGGGCATCCGTTACCAGGACCGCGAAGGCGGGCAGCAGCTGTGCCACACCACCTCGTGGGGCGTCTCCACCCGCCTGATCGGCGGCGTGATCATGACCCACGGCGATGATGACGGGCTGCGCGTGCCGCCACGCATCGCCCCGCACCAGATCGTCATCCTGCCGATGCTGCGCGAAGACGATGGCGATGCGGCGCTGCTCGCCTATTGCGAGGAACTGCGCGCCGCGCTCGCCAGCCAGACCGTGCTGGGTGAACCGGCCCGCGTGCTGCTCGACAAGCGCGCCGGCAAGGCCACGCAGAAGCGCTGGGGCTGGGTGAAAAAGGGCGTGCCGCTGATCCTCGAAATCGGCGGGCGCGATGCCGCTGGCGGCCAGGTTTCCGCAGTGCGCCGCGACCGGCTCTACCGCGAGGACGGCAAGGTCAACTTCGTGGGCGAGGCGCGCGATGCCTTCGTTGCCCGCGCGGCCGCCGAACTGGAAGACATCCAGCGCTCGCTCCACGCCGAGGCGACTGGCCGGAGGGATGCGCAGATCGTGCGCGACGTGAACGACCTGGCTGGCCTCGAAGCCCATTTTGCCGAAAGCAAGCGCTATCCGGGCTGGGTGGAACTGGGCTGGTCGCGCCCGACTGGCGACGAACTGGAGCAGGTCGTCACCAAGCTCAAGGCGCTGAAGCTGACCATCCGCAACACCCCGATGGACGGCGCTCCGGTTTCGGGCCAGTGTCCCTTCACCGGCAAGCCTGCGGTCGAGCGGATCTTCGTCGCCCGCGCCTATTGAGGGCCAAGCGCCGGGGCTGGGGGCGCGCATGCTGGGATCGATCAGGTACAACCTCGCCAATCTGGCGAATTTTTCGGGCCGGGATGCCCGCCAGACCTTCTGGTACTACGTGCTGTTCCTCTACCTGATCCAGATGGTAGCGGGGATGCTGGTGGCGATCCCGATGATGGTCGCGATGTTCTCGCAGATGTTCGCCGGCGTCCGCGCCGGGGCCGATCCAGATGCGGTGAACGCGATGATGCTGGAGGCGATGAGCGGCCCGCTGGAGACCACGATGTGGCTCGCCCTGGGGCTCGGCGCGGTCAGCCTGCTGGCGCTGGCCGCCAGCTTCGTGCGGCGGCTGCATGACAGCGGCCTGTCCGGCTGGTGGGCCTGGCTGCCGGGCCTGCTCTATGTCGGCTACCTCGTCTGGATGCCCCGCCAGATCGCGGGACTCAAGGCGGGGCTGGTCCAGGCCCTGGCGATGCAGCAGGGCGGCACTCCGTTCGGCATGATGCCCGGGCAGGAAGCTGCCATGCTTTCGGCCTACCTGCCGCTGATCCTGCTGGCGGTGTTCGGGGTGCGCAAGTCGCACCCAGGCCCCAACCGCTTTGGCGAGACGCCGGTCCGGTTCTGACGCGGCACTTGCGCTCCGGCCCAATCGGGGCCACGTCGCAGGCATGCCCCGTACTCCCAAGCAGCAACCCGGACTGCCCAGCCGCCAGCAGATCCTCGATTTCATCGCCAGCAGCGCCGAACCGGCCGGCAAGCGCGAGATCGCGCGCGCCTTTGGCCTGAAAGGGAACGAGAAGATCGCGCTCAAGGCCCTGCTGCGCGACATGGCCGACGAAGGCCTGATCGACGGCAACCGCAGCGCATTCCACCGCATGGGCGGCGTGCCGCGCGTCACCGTTCTGCGGGTGATCGAGATCGAGGACGGCGAGGCGATTGCCATTCCCGACAGCTGGCAGCCCGACGATGCCACGCCCCCGCCGCGCCTGCGCCTGCGCGAAAAGGGCCGCGGCTCTGCGCTCCGCCCCGGCGAACGGGTGCTGGCCCGCACCGAGGAAGCGGGCAGCGGCTGGATCGCCCATCCGATGAAGAAGCTGCCCACCGCCGCCGACCAGATGCTCGGCGTGGTGGAGATCGACGGGTCCGGCAAGGGCTGGCTCGCCCCCGTGGACAAGCGCGAGCGCAATTCGATGCCGATTGCCGACCTTGGCGGAGCGGAGGCCGGCCAACTGGTCATGGCCGAGCCGGCCGGGCGCACCCCGCGCTCGGGCGTAAAGGTGACGGCGGTGCTGGGCGATCCGCTCGCCCCGCGCGCTTTCAGCCTGATCGCGATTCACAAGCACGGCATCCCGCACGTCTTCGCCTCCGAAACGCTGGAGGAGGGCGCGCTGGCCGCCAAGCTCCCGCTGGCCGAGGATCGCCGCGAGGATCTGCGCCACCTGCCGATCATCGCGATCGACCCCAGCGACGCGCGCGACCACGACGATGCGATCTGGGCCGAACCGGACGGGGAAGGGGGCTTTCGCGCAGTGGTCGCGATTGCCGATGTCAGCTTCTATGTCCGGCCCGGCGGATCGCTCGACCGCGAGGCGAGGAAGCGGGGCAATTCGGTTTACTTCCCCGACCGGGTCGTGCCCATGCTTCCGGAGGTTCTCAGTGCCGATGTGTGCAGTTTGAGAGCCGGTGAGAGCCGCGCTGCGATGGCGTGCCACATGACGATTTCGGCCAGCGGCAAAGTGACGTCATGGAGGTTCAGCCGCGTAATCGTTCAAATTCAGGAGGTTATTGCCTACGAGGAAGCCCAGCGCCGGATCGATGCCGGGGAGGCCGCCGACAACCTCACCAACCTCTGGTCCGCCTGGCGCGCGCTGGAAAAGGCGCGCGATGACCGCGATCCGCTGGCGCTCGAACTGCCCGAACGGCGGGTGGTGCTCGATTCTCACGGCAAGATTGCCGAGATCGCCCTGCGCGAACGGCTCGATGCCCACCGGGTGGTCGAGGATTTCATGATCGCCGCCAACGTCGCGGCAGCCAAGGCACTGGAAGAAAAGGTTTCTCCGGTGGTCTACCGCATCCACGAACCGCCCAGCCGGGAAAAGCTGGTCGCGCTGAAGGACTACCTCTCGACCTTCGATCGCAAGCTGGCGCTGGGGCAGGTGATCACGCCTGGTTTGTTCAACCGGATGCTGAAGGACGTGGCCGATGAGTCTGAAAAGGCTTTGATTATGGAGGCAGTTCTGCGTAGCCAGACCCAGGCCTATTACGGTCCGCGCAATGCCGGCCACTTCGGGCTGGCGCTCGGCAGCTATGCCCACTTCACCTCACCGATCCGCCGCTACGCCGACCTTCTGGTCCACCGCGCGCTGGTCGATGCCTACGGCCTTGAACAACCCGCACCAAACGGCGCAATTCCGCCATTTTCAGGCCTCTCCGACCGCGACCGCGCCGACCTCTCCCGCGTCAGCGAGGCGATCAGCGCCGCCGAACGCCGCGCCATGGAAGCCGAACGCGACACCATCGATCGCTACGTCGCCGCCTGGCTCTCCGCGCGAGTAGGCGAGGTCTTCGAGTGCCGGATCACCGGCGTTCAGCGCTTCGGCCTGTTTGCCACGATCCTCAGCCTGGGCGGCGACGGCCTTGTCCCGGTGTCGGTCCTGGGCGCGGAACGGTTTTTCCACGACGAGAAGGCGCAAGTCCTCGAAGGCGAGCAGACCGGCACCCGCTATGCGTTGGGCGACCGGCTGAGGCTTCGGCTGGCGGAGGCCAACCCCTTGACCGGGGCGCTGAAATTCGAGCCCGAGGAAAGCGCCGGCGGCCATATCGAGCCGCGCGGGCGGCGGCTTCCGCTCAAGAAAAAGGGTGATCATCTCGCCGGCCGGCGGGGCCGACCCGGCAATATCCGGCACCAGGGACGCAGGCGCTAGCTCAGGCGGTCGAGTTCACTCTCGGACATTGATCCGGGAACGATATAGACCGGGCAGGGCAACTGACCGGCACTGGCCGTGAAGTGGGAAACCAGCGGCCCAGGCCCGCCGCTCGCCGCCGCGCCCAGCACCAGCGCCGAAACCTCGGGGTGCTGGGCGAGGTAATCACGGACCACCTGGACGCCGTCCCCGCTCATCACGGAAATCACCGGCGGACGGGCACCTTCGCTCAGCAAGGAGCCTGCCGCCGCAGTGACCAGAGCCTCGGCGCGGACCCGCGCCTCTTCCTCGATCGTGGCCTGAATCCCGCCAAAGGCGACGAATTCCTGGCGCGGAACCAGCGCCAGCAAATGGACCGTCCCGCCCGTACGCACCGCGCGGCGCGAAGCAAATCGCAGCGCGACATTGGCCTCGTCGGTTTCGTCCATGATCACCAGATAGACGCGCATCGCAGTTTTCCCCCGGCTTCGAGGTATCCGCCACAAACGATTTCGGTGCAAGCGTCTTGCCCTGAAGCGCCAATTTGGCCAAGGGACGTAGCGTAAAAACGCCTCCCCAGCGAAGGACCGTCATCACCATGCCGATTGCGATCAAGATGCCCGCGCTTTCCCCGACGATGGAGGAGGGAACGCTGGCCAGATGGCTCGTAAAGGTGGGCGACACGGTCCGTTCGGGCGACATCATGGCCGAGATCGAAACCGACAAGGCGACGATGGAATTCGAAGCCGTCGACGAAGGGGTGATTGCCTCGATCGACATTCCGGAAGGCAGCGAAGGCGTGAAGGTCGGCACGGTCATCGCGACGCTGGCGGGCGAGGACGAACCGGCGAAGCCCGCGGCAGCCCCTGCGCCCAAAGCCGCACCCGCACCTGCGCCCGCGCCGGTTACCTTACCGGCGGCGGCTCCCGCGCCCGCCGTTGCCGCCAAGGGGGGCCGGATCGTCGCCTCGCCGCTCG
>CALMJG010000074.1 GCA_937864195.1 uncultured Novosphingobium sp. | reverse complement strand
CTACGGCGCCCAGCCGCTCGCGGGGCCGGCTGCGATCATGATCCCGGCTTTCCAGGAAAGTGCCGTGATCGGCACTACCGTCGCCCACATGCTGCGGGTCTGGCCCCAGCGCGAGCTGGTCGTCTATGTCGGCTGCTATCGCAACGATCCTGCCACCCTGGCGGCGGCGATGGCCGGTGCCGCGCATGATTCGCGGCTGCGGATCGTGGTCCACGGCGCGGATGGCCCGACCACCAAGGCCGATTGCCTCAACCGGCTCTACCGCGCGCTGTGCGATGACGAGCAGCGGCGCGGGCGGCGCTTCCGCACGGTCGTGCTGCACGATGCGGAGGACATGGTCCACCCGGCGGCGCTTCAGGCGATCGACGCCGCGATCGCAGGGCATGATTTCGTCCAGTTGCCGGTACGTCCGGTGATCCAGCCGGAATCGCGCTGGATCGCCGCGCACTATGCCGACGAATTCGTCGAATCCCATGCCAAGGCGATGGTCGTGCGCAACGCGCTGGGCGCGGCGATCCCTGCGGCAGGTGTCGGTTGCGGCTTCTCGCGCGAGGCGCTGGGCGGGCTCGATCGGCAGCGGCACCGCGAAGGCGCGCTCGGCCCCTTCGCCCCGGAATGCCTGACCGAGGACTACGAGCTTGGCATTGCCCTGTCGCGCAAGGGGCACCGGGGCGCGTTCCTGCGGCTGCGCGACGCGGGTGGGGAACTGGTCGGCACGTCGAGCTACTTCCCGGATCGGCTCGATGCTGCCGTGCGGCAAAAGACCCGCTGGATCCATGGTATCGCCTTCCAGTCGTGGGACCGGATGGGGTGGGATCTTCGCCCGCTCGAACTGTGGATGGCGCTGCGCGACCGGCGCGGCCCGCTCACCGCGCTGGTGCTGGCCGCCGCCTACCTGTTGCTGGTGATCCTTGGCGTGCTGACGGTGGCGGGTTGGCTGGGCTATCCGTCGGCGCTGTCCGCCAGCCCGGCCGCACGCTGGTTTCTGGCGGTTGGCATGGCGGGAGTGATCTGGCGAGGGGTCTTGCGGGCGGTGTTCACGGGCCGCGAATATGGTCTGGCCGAGGGGCTGCGCGCGATATTCCGCATCCCGCTGGCCAATGTGATCGCGATTATGGCCGGTCGCCGCGCGCTGGTTGCCTATTTCCGGGCGCTGCACAGTGGCAAGATTGCCTGGGACAAGACCTCGCACGATGTCCACCCTGCCAATGCCAAGTCCGTGCCGCAGGCCAGCGCATGAGCGGATCGAAGCGCCGACTGCGCGGCCAGCCGCTTGCCGCCCTGCTGCTGCTGCTCGGCTTCTGGGTGGGCGGGCGCGCGGTCTTGTGGGAACCGCTGCTTGCCGGGCCGGTCGGCGCTCGCGGCCCCGCCGCGTCTGATGCGGGGCCGGTGCGGCTTGCCGATGGGCCAGAGCGGAAGCATGGGCTGCTCCAGCCAGACGGGCAGGAATGGCCGCGCCGCGCCCAGGCCGTGCCATCGCCGGCCCCGGCCAGCGTACCGGTGTTCGCTCCGGCTGCCCTGCCCATCACCCCGCCGCCTCCGGCCCTGTCCCGGCCCGGCGCCGTGCTCCCGGTCGTCCCGGTGCCGCCACCGCGCAAGGCGGCGCCCGGTGTGCTTGCGCCGCGCATTGCCGCCGCGCACCAGATGGCCTGGCTGGCGGCGGTGGCGCAGCTGCCACTGCCGCCCGAGGCCGCGCTGGCCCTTGCGCCTTCGCCGGGAAGACAGGCCGCTGGACGGGCCGACCAGGCCGCGCTGCCGCGCTGGTCGGCCGATGGCTGGCTGCTGCTGCGGCAGGGTGGTTCGGGCATATCGCCAGGCGGCGCGCTGCTCCCTTCGCTGGGGGCGAGCCAGGTCGGCGCGGTGGTCCGCTATCGCCTCGCACCCGGCAGCGCCCATCGTCCCGCGCTGTACCTGCGCGCCAGCAGCGCGCTCAGGCAGCCGCGCGGGGAGGAACTGGCCGCTGGCCTTGCCCTGCGCCCGCTGGCCGGGTTGCCACTAGCCGCCATGGCCGAGGTCCGCCTGACGCAGACGCCGGGCGGAGCGCACCTGCGCCCGGCGGCCGCGCTGGTAACCGAACTTCCACCGGCGGCTCTGCCCGGCGGACTGCGCGCGGAAACCTATGTCCAGGCGGGCTATGTCGGCGGAGCGGGCGCGACCCCCTTCATCGACGGGCAGGCCCGGATCGAGGCGCCGCTTGCCAATGCCGGCAAGTTCAGGCTGCGGGCCGGCGCCGGTGCCTGGGGCGGGGCGCAGCAGGGCGCCGCCCGGCTCGACATTGGCCCCACGGCCACGCTCGCCGTGCCGCTGGGCAGCGGGGGCGGGCGGCTTACGGCGGATTGGCGGTTCCGGGTCGCGGGCAATGCCGCCCCGGCCTCTGGCCCGGCGCTGACGCTTTCCGCAGGTTTCTGAGGCAACCGCCCTTTTTTCCGCCGCGCG
>CALMJG010000073.1 GCA_937864195.1 uncultured Novosphingobium sp. | reverse complement strand
CGATCAGCAGCTTTTCGGTGAAGGGATCGCCGACCTGCACGGTCGGGCGCTTCTCATCCGACTTTTCGTCGAAATCGGCGCTGGCCATGGTCGCGCCGTGGATACCGTCGCGCCCGGTCTTGGAGCCGACATAGACGATCGGATTGCCGATCCCGGTGGCGGCGGAATAGAAGATCTTGTCCGCGTCGGCGACGCCCACGGTCATCGCGTTGACCAGGATGTTGCCGTCATAGGCCTTGTGGAAATTGGTTTCGCCGCCAACCGTCGGCACGCCAACGCAGTTGCCATAGCCGCCGATCCCGGCGACGACGCCCTTGACCAGCGACTTCATCTTGGGGTGGTCCGGGCGGCCGAAACGCAGCGCGTTCATGTTGGCCACGGGCCGCGCGCCCATGGTGAAGACGTCGCGCAGGATGCCGCCAACGCCCGTCGCCGCGCCCTGGTAGGGTTCGATGTAGCTCGGGTGGTTGTGGCTCTCCATCTTGAAGATCGCGGCCAGCTTCTGGCCATCGGCGCCTTCGCCGATGTCGATCACGCCCGCGTTCTCGCCCGGGCCGCAGATCACCCAGGGGGCCTCGGTCGGCAGCTTCTTCAGATGCAGGCGGCTCGACTTGTAGGAGCAATGCTCCGACCACATGACCGAGAAGATGCCCAGTTCGACCAGGTTCGGTTCACGCCCCAGCGCGTGGAGCACGCGGGCGTATTCCTCCTCGGACAGGCCGTGGGCGGCGACGACATCGGGGGTGATCGGGCTGGCTGCGTCTGACATGAGCGCGCCCTTAACCCGCGCGGGCGCGAAGCGCTAGCGGGTTCGGCGTGCCTCGCCCTCGCTTTTCCCCACCCACCAAGCGGTGAGCGTGGCCAGCGTGTAGGCGGAGAAGGCCAGGACGCTGGTTCCGCTCGTCACCTCGTTCTCGACCGGAGCCAGCCAGTTGATCACCTGCAGCACCAGCAGGGTCAGGCCCAGCATGGCAACCTTGGGCAGGCCGGGGCGGCGCTTGTCCCAATAGAACCACAGCGCGGCGCCCGTGATGCCCAGTTCCAGCGGGATGGCGATCCACGGGTGGTTCCACAGGCCCAGGCCCAGCCTGGGGGGCTGTCCCCACAGCGTCAGGTCCGGGACATGGACCAGCAGGTCGAGCAGCCAGTGCGACAGGACGACCGCCCCGCCGATCAGCGCGACAGTGCGGTCGCGGAAGATGCCCCACAGCAGCCAGGCGAACAGGGCGGCGAAGACAAGCGTTCCCAGCAGGCTGTGGGTGTAGGGGACGCGGTAGAGGTCCAGCTCGTTCATCGCGCTGATACCGGGGGTGAAGCGCATCTTCTCAAAGCCGCCCAGCAGCAGGGCATAGAATGCCCAGTCGACCAGTTGCGCGGCGATGAACAGCGTGGCGATCCCCGCCGACTTGCGGCGCGATGCGGCGACCAGGGCGGGGGCCCAGTGTCCGATGAACATGGCTCAGGCCCCCAGCCTGAGTGCTGCCCAGGCCGCAACCCCGCTGGCCAGCGCAGTCGCGCTGGCACCCCAGGCAATATCGATCAGCGTGACCTGGACGGGCCATGTCTTCAGCGTCGCCTGGTTGGTCAGGTCATAGGTGGCATAGCAGATTGCCCCCAGCAGCGCCCCGTTGAGCACGGCGTGGGGCACGCCTTGTGCCAGCCCCGGGCGCACCGCGAACCACACCATCGCCGCCAGATAGGCGAGGTAGAACAGCGCCGCCGGCGCGGCCCGGAAGGCGGGCGCCAGCAAGTCCCCCAGCAGCGGCCGATAGAGATTCGGCCCGGCCCAGCGCAGCCACAGCGCGTCGAGCGCTCCGAATGCGACTCCGCCCGCCAGATAGGCGACTGCCCATTTCATCGGCATTATCCCCCTGATGCGCCCCAGTTTGTTGCAGCAGCTTGACCCGGCGCCTGCGCGCCGTCAATGCTCCGCCGCATGACCGATAGTGCACCTGAAATCGCCGGTATGTCGTTTGAAGAGGCGCTGCGCGCGCTCGAAGACGTGGTGCGGCGGCTCGAAGGCGGCGAAGTCGCGCTCGACGATTCGATCGGACTGTACGAACGCGGTGAAGCCCTGCGCACGCATTGCCAGGCGCGGCTTGATGCCGCCCAGGCGCGGATCGAGCGGATCGTCGCCGGGCCCGGCGGCCAGGCGGAAGCCGCCGTGCCGTTCGATTCCGAACCGGGGCGCTGAGCGATGGCTGCGGCAACGGCAAGCCCGTCCCTGCTGGGCGAGGCCCTGACGAGAATCGCTGCGGACGTCGATGCGGGCTTCGATGCCTTGCTGCCGGTGCCGGACGATGGCCGCGCACGGCTCTTCCAGGCGATGCGCCATGCCACGATCGGTGGGGGCAAGCGGCTGCGTCCGTTGCTGCTGGTGGCGGTGGCCGAACTGCACGGGGTGGGCCGCGAAACCGCGCTGCGCGCCGCGCTGGCGATTGAGGCGGTGCACGCCTTCTCGCTGGTGCATGACGATCTGCCCTGCATGGACGACGATGCCATGCGCCACGGCAAGCCCTCCACCCACAAGGCCTTTGACGAGGCGACCGCCGTGCTGGCGGGCGACGGACTGATGGCCTTTGCCTTCGAGATCCTGACCGACCCGGACTTCTTCACCGATCCGTTCGTGCGGGCGGAACTGGTGCGCTCCCTGGCCCTGGCCAGCGGCCCTTCGGGCATGACTGGCGGGCAGATGATGGACATTGCGGGCGAGGGGCAGGATCTGGACCTGCACTCGATCACCCGGCTGCAGCAGCTCAAGACCGGCGCCCTGCTGGGTGCGGCGGTGGAAATGGGCGCGATCCTGGGCCGCCTGCCGCCCGAGGGGCGCCGCCACCTGCGCGCCTATGCCCACGATATCGGCCTGGCCTTCCAGATCTCGGACGACCTGCTCGACCACGAGGGCGAGGAAGCGGCCGCCGGCAAGGCGCTGCGCAAGGACGCTGCCGCCGGCAAGCAGACCTTCGTCGCACGGCTTGGCGCCGACCGCGCGCGCGAACAGGCGCGCGCGCTGGTCGATCAGGCGATTGCACACCTCGCCCAGCATGGGCAAGAAGCGGACCTGCTGCGCGATCTCGCGCGCTATATCGTGGAAAGGGACCACTGAATGGCCGAACGCATCGGCGTTTACCCCGGCACTTTCGATCCGATCACGCTGGGCCATGCGGACATCATCCGGCGCGGTGCCAAGCTGGTTGACCGGCTGATCATCGGGGTCACCACCAATCCATCCAAGAACCCGCTGTTCACTCCGGAAGAACGCATGGCGATGGTGGAACGCGAAGTGGCCCAGCTGGGCATTTCCAACGTTGCCGTGGTCGGCTTCAACGCGCTGCTGATGAAATTCGCGGAAAAGCAGGGCGCCACGGTGATCGTGCGCGGCCTGCGCGCGGTGGCCGACTTCGAATACGAATACCAGATGGCCGGCATGAACCAGCAGCTCAACGCCGGGATCGAGACCGTGTTCCTGATGGCCGACGTCAGCCTGCAGCCGATCGCCAGCAAGCTGGTGAAGGAAATCGCGATGTTCGGCGGCGATATCTCGCGCTTTGTCAGTGCCTCGGTGCGCGATGATGTGGTGGCGCGCATTGCCCAGACCACCGGCACGCTGGGGGATTATTGAGGCCGCCGCGCCACCGTTCATTGCCACGACAGCGAGAGGCGGCTATTCCGCGCCCTTCGCACCAGACCCTTGCAGAACCGAGACCACACCGCATGAACCGTCGCTTTGTTGCTCTTGCCCTCGGCCTGTCGCTGGTCGCCGCTCCTGCCTTTGCCAAGGACGCGCCCGCACCGGCCGCTCCGGCACTCAGTGCGCTGGTCAATCCCGATCCCGCCCAGGATCCTGAAAACGTCCTGGTGCTCGATCTGTCGAACGGCGGCCGCGTGCTGATCCGGCTGGTTCCGGCCTGGGCCCCGACCCATGTCGAGCGGGTCAAGACGCTGACCCAGCAAGGGTTCTACAACGGGGTGATCTTTCACCGCGTGATCGACGGCTTCATGGCCCAGACCGGCGACCCCACGGGCACCGGCACGGGCGGCTCGCCGCTGCCCGACCTCAAGGCCGAATTCAACACGATGCCGCATGTGCGCGGCACGGTTTCGATGGCGCGCACCGATCTGCCGGACACTGCCAACAGCCAGTTCTTCATCGTGTTCTATCCGCGCTTTGCGCTGGACCGGCGCTACACCAATTTCGGCCGCGTGATCGCGGGCATGGATATTGTCGACCGGATCGAGCGGGGCGAGCCGCCGCAGAACCCGACGAAGATTCTCCAGGCTTCGCTCGCGTCGCAGAACCTGCCGCCCCCGCCGCCGCCCGCTCCGCCGGCGCCTGAACCGGCGATCACTGCCGACATGCTGAACAATTCGGCGCCTGTCCCGGCTCCAGCCCCTGTTCCGGCCCCGGCTCCGGCAACTCCTCCGGCCAACTGATCCCGCGCCAGTGCGCGTCGATCGCTTCGATTTCGAGCTTCCGCCCGAACGGATCGCCCTGCGCCCGGCGCGCCCGCGCGATTCCGCGCGCCTGCTGCACGTGCCAGGGCAGGGGCCCTTCGCTGACCTGACCGTGCGCGACCTGCCGCGCCTGCTGCGCGCGGGCGACGTGCTGGTGTTCAACGACACCCGCGTGATTCCCGCCCAGCTTGAGGGCCGGCGCGGCGCGGCGAAACTGGGGGCTACGCTCCACAAGCGGATCGACCTGCGCCGCTGGCAGGCCTTCATCCGCAACGCCAAGCGCCTGCACGAAGGCGACCTCGTCGAGTTCGGCGGCGATGTCTTCGCCACTGCCGAGCAGCGCCACGACGACGGCAGCTGGACGCTCGCCTTTCACGGCGAGGAACCGGTCGAAGTCCTGCTCGAACGCGCCGGGCGGATGCCGCTGCCGCCTTATATCGCCAGCAAGCGCCCGACCGACGAGGCGGACAAGTCGGATTACCAGACGATGTTCGCGCAGCAGGACGGCGCCGTCGCCGCCCCCACCGCCGCGCTGCACTTCACGCCGGACCTGATGGCGGCGCTGGCCGAGGCCGGGATCGGCCACGAAACCCTGACCCTGCACGTGGGCGCGGGCACCTTCCTGCCGGTCAAGGTCGAGGACACGGCCGAGCACCGGATGCACGCCGAATGGGGCACGATCACGCCCGAAGTTGCCGCGCGCCTCAACGCCGCGCGCGCCGCCGGAAACCGCGTGATCGCGGTCGGCACCACCAGCCTGCGCCTGCTGGAAAGCGCGGCGGACGAGGACCGGGTGATCCAGCCCTTCACCGGCGACACCTCGATCTTCATCACCCCCGGCTACCGCTTCAAGGCGATCGACGGACTGATCACCAACTTCCACCTGCCGCGCTCGACCCTGTTCATGCTGGTCAGCGCGCTGATGGGGCTGGAGCGGATGCAGGCCGCCTATGCCCACGCGATCGAGCATGACTACCGCTTCTACAGCTACGGCGATTCCAGCCTGCTGCTGCC
>CALMJG010000072.1 GCA_937864195.1 uncultured Novosphingobium sp. | reverse complement strand
CCCGTCCGGTGAAGCGGCCTCTAAGCACCACCCGCGATTCGGTCAAACAGTTTTTGGCAATTTTGTTACGCCCTCAACTAAGTAGCTGATAAGATGCCATATTAGTGCCAAAGAACGCGCGGACGCGATCGGTGGCCGGACGCTGGCGCCGAGAATCACTGGTTGTTCGCAGCGCCGTAAGCCGGTTTTAACGGCCTCAGGCTATGCAACTGGCATGTCAGAGGTCGCCACACCCCCCGCCGGAGACGCCCAGCCGCGAGTCTCGGTTATCGTACCCGCCTATGGAGTGGCGCACCTTCTGGGCGAGGCGCTCGATTCCCTGCTCGCGCAGACCTTCACCCAGTGGGAGTGCCTGGTGATCGACGACGGCGCACCGGACGACGTTGCCGGAGCCGTTGCCCCCTACCTCACCGATCCGCGCATCCGCTTTCTGGCGACCCGCAACGAGGGCGTCTCGGCTGCTCGCAATCGTGCCATTGCCGAGGCATGGGCGCCCCTGATCGCGCTGCTTGATGGGGACGACCTGCTGCGCCCCGACTACCTGGCGACGACCGTGCCCTTGCTGGAGCAGGATCCGGACGTGCGGCTGGTCACCGTCAATGCCCGGATCTTTGGTGCTGTCCCGCACGAACGGCTGTGCTTTACCGGCAAGCAAGGGACCAGCGACGGACTGCGCGGCAGTCTGGCCGACGTGCTGGAGCGCAGCTTCGGGGTCTATATCGGCACGACCTTCCGCCGCGCCGACTTCGATGCGATCGGCGGGTTCGACACAGCGATGGCCCAGTCGGAAGACTTCGACCTGTGGGTCCGGCTGATGCAGTTGGGCGGCCATGCCCGCTATGCCGATGCCGTGCTGGGCGATTACCGGGTGCGGCCCAACTCTGCTTCCGCCCATGCCGGGCGGTTGCTGCTGGGCAATATCCGCGTTTACGAAAAGTGCCGCGCGGCGCTTGGGCCTGATGCACCGGAACAAGCGTTGCTTGAGCGCCTGATCGCCGACGACCGCGAGGCACTGGCCTTCGAACACGCCATCGACCGGGTGGTCGATGGCGATACCGCCCGCGGCCTGAGCGAATTGCGCACGGTGCGCAGCCGGGTAGGCGGCGCGGTGTGGGCGCTGTCCTTCGCCTTGTGGCGGATCTTTCCGGCGCTGGCCCGGCCGATGCTGGCCTGGCGGCGCCGTACCCATAGCCGCGGCTATACTCCGGGTTCGCTGCGCGACCTGCTCAACGGTTTCAGCGCGTGACAACGCAGAGCGAGACCGCCCTGCCCGCGCCCAGCTTTGGCGCGCAAGTGCGCAGCGCGGTGATCTGGCGATCGGGGACGCAGATCTTCAGCCAGCTGGTTGCCTGGGCTTCGACGTTCCTCGTCATCCGTATTCTCTCGCCCAGCGACTATGGCCTGTTCGCCATGACTTCGGTCGTGCTGGTGCTGCTCAGCCTGCTGAACGGCCAGGGTTTCGCCAATGCGGCGATCCAGCAGCGCGATGGCGGGCCGCAGCAACTGCGCCAACTGTTCGGGCTGTTGCTGGCGGTCAACCTGACGCTGGCGCTGCTCCAGGTGCTCGCCGCACCTTTGGTTGCGGCCTATTACCGCCAGCCGATGGTGGCCGACCTGCTGCGGGTGCAGGCGCTGATCTATCTCACCAACCCGTTCCTCGCGCTCGGCACCACGGTGCTGAGCCGCGAAATGGATTTCCGCAAGCAGGCCCAGGTCAATGTCCTGTCCGCGCTGACCGGTGCGCTGGTCGCTCTGGCGGGAGCCCTGGCGGGGCTGGGCGTGTGGACGCTGGTGCTGGCCCCGCTGACCAGCTTTGCCGTGCGCGGCTTCGGCATGGCGATCGCGGCGCGGGTACTGGTCTGGCCGAGCTTCGACTTTCGCGGCACTGGGGCGCTGGCGGCCTATGGCGGCACGGTGATGGCGGGCCAGATCTTCTGGTTCGCCCAGACCCAGGCCGACATCGTGATCGCGGGCCGCGCCTTTTCCGCGCAGGAGCTGGGCTATTACACCACGGCGCTGTTCCTGGCGCAGATCTTCGTGACCAAGGTAGTCCCGCCGCTGAATGAAGTGGCCTTCTCTGCCTATGCGCAGATCCAGGACGACCGGGCGGCGGTAACGGCAGGCTTCCTGAAATCGGTGCGATTGATCATGACGCTGGCAATGCCGTTCTGCCTTGGATTGGCGGCCGTGGCCGAACCGGCAGTGCGCGTGATGCTGGGCGAGAAGTGGCTGCCTGCCGCCCCGGTCGTCAGCCTGCTGGCGCTGGCCATGCCGTTCATGACCCTGCACGTGCTGTTCGGACCGGCTGCGAGTGCGCTTGGGCGGCCGGGACTTTCGACCCGCAGCGCGGTGGTGGGGTCGGTGCTGATGCCGGCCTGCTATCTGGCGGGAGTGCAGTTTGGCCCGGTCGGTATCGCGGCGGCATGGCTGGTGGCATGGCCGGTGCTGACCGTGCTGTCGGCGGCGTGGAGCCTGCCGGTTATCGGCCTGTCGACACGCGATCTAGCCGATGCCCTGCTTCCGCCGGTCCTGGCGGGCACGGCGATGGGCCTTGGCGTAGTGCTGACCGACCGGCTGCTTCCGGCCATGCCCGAACTGCTCCGCCTGTCCCTGCTGGTCGCGGCGGGGGCCGCGATCTATGGGCTGTGGCTGCTGCGCTTCGCGCGCGGGCGACTGGACGAATTGCTGGCGACAGTGCTGAAGCGCTGATCAGGCCGCGCGGCGCAGGGCGCCATCCAGCGCGGCGATCGCCCGGCGCGCGGCCTGGGCATAGACCCCGCCGTGATAGCGGTAAGTCCCGACGAAGTGGACGAAGGCGACCTCCTCCCCGACCGGCTCGTTCCAGAAATTGAGGTAGCGGTCATAGGGCAGCAGCACCGGCTCGCCCTCGTTCGCGATGATCACGTTCGACATGACCTGCTCGCTGCCCCACTGCGACCACACACCGGGGCCGAGCTTTTCCTCCGCCTTGCGGCTGAAGGCCTCGGCGGCGGAGCGGTCCAGCCCGCCGGGTGCGAAGCCCGCGAAACCGGCGCAGCCGCGCACGTAATGGCGCGGCTCGGGCAGGACGGCGCACAGCTGCGCCATTACGGCCTCGGTCTTGGTCTGGACGTGCGCGCTGGCCGGGATCCCCGCAAGATCGGCAGCGAAGCGTTCGACCGGGAGCCACAGCGCATCCTTGTCGCCGCGCAGGGTAAAGTCGCGGCCCTGCGCGATCGCCTGGACGATCTCCTCCACCGGCCCCAGCGTCACGGTGTCGGAATCGAGCTGGATGACATAGGCATCACGGCGCAGGTCCAGCAGGGTCAGCAGGCGCTCCCAGCACCCGCCGCGCGGACAGGCGCCGGTGTCCACATCGTGGATCGAGCGGATTTCCGGCTTGCCGAGATGGCGCGCCAGCAGATCCTTGTCGGCACTGGTCAGCGTCCCGTCATCCAGAATCGCGAAGCGCCCCCGCCCCAGCCGGGCATGAAGGGATTTGGCCGCCACCAGATAGGGCAGCACCACCCGCGTCCCGATCATCGAGAACAGGATCACCCCGTCGTCGGCGGCGCGCACCGGCGGACTGGCCAGCACGGCGCGGGCATCGCGGTTGAACTGCAGCTCGCGCAGCTTGCGCAGCGCACGGTCGGCCAGGTCGATCATGGGCGGCAGGCATAGCGCCTGCGCCTTAAGGTTTGGCAAAGACCGGCAGAGCGCCCAGACCGATCGACAAGCGGCTTGGAGCTGCGCCGCCCGAGGGTGTATATGTCGCAATGGGGGTAGGAGGACCATCATGGCGATCAATCCACTGCTGTTGCCGCTCCTGCCCTTGATGGCAGCGGTTCCCGTGCTCGTCGGTCAGGATGGCAGCCAGCAGGCCTCCGATGTCGACGTGATCGCGCTGGGCCGCGACATGCATGACCGGATGACCGTGCCCGTGAAAGTGATCGAGCAGGGGCCGTTCGACTTCCTGATCGATACCGGCGCGCAGAACACCGTGCTGTCAACGTCTCTCGCCGCCCGCCTCTCGCTCGCACCCGAAGGCCGCGCCCGGCTGATCGGCGTCGCCGGAACGGAAATGGTCGATACCGTGCAGGTCGACCAGATCGATCTTGGCAGCCGCAGCTACTATGCGCTGCTCTCGCCCTTGCTGGAGAAGACCAATATCGGCGCCGATGGCATCCTGGGGCTCGACAGCCTGCAGGGCCAGCGGGTGCTGATCGACTTCCGCAAGAAACTGATCGCGGTGGACGAGGCCCGGGCGCTTGGCGGCAGCAAGGGGTTCGACATCGTCGTCACCGCGCGCCGCCGTTCGGGCCAACTGATCATGGCCAACGCCAAGGTCGACGGCATTTCCACCGACGTGGTAATCGATACCGGCGCGGAAACCTCGATCGGCAACCGCGCGCTGCAAAACGCGATGGCTCACCGCAAGCGGCTGAGCGATCAGACCACGCTTCATTCGGTAACCGGCCAGCAGATTCAGGCGGACATCGGTTTCGCCCGCGAGCTGGAGCTGGACCGGATGAAGTTCGTCAACGTGATGATCGCCTATGCCGACTCGCCGCCGTTCGCCGCTCTCGGCCTTGCCAAACGGCCCGCCCTGCTGCTGGGCATGCGCGATCTGCGCGCGCTGGACCGGGTGGCGATAGATTTCTCCACCCGGCGCATCCTGTTCGACCTGCCGCCGGGGTAGGTGTGTAGCCTCGGCAAGGCTCCCTCGCCCTCCGCGCCAGGCACTTCGCTCCGAACCTTATCCCCTCGTCATTGCGAGGAGCGCAGCGACGCGGCAATCCATCACCCGACGGCGGTCGATCCTGCGACAGTGGCGAGCCGAGTACCGCTCCTGGATTGCTTCGTCGCTACGCTCCTCGCAATGACAAAGGCGGGGCGCGTGCGCCAAGCGTGGTCCGGCCTTCCCGATTCGCCTGCCCGCGCCTACATGGTCGGTCATGCCTCCCGATCATCCAGCCGCCGCCCCGCGCGATGCCCGCCATGACGGGTGGAACACCCTGCGCCGTTTCCTGCCCTACCTGTGGCCGGCGGACCGCCCTGCCCTGCGGCTGAACATCGTTGGCGCGGTGCTGCTGGTGCTGGCCGCCAAGGCGGTCACCCTGGCCCTGCCCTTCGCCTACAAGCGCGCAGTCGATGCGATGGCGCTGAAGGCCAGCGAGCCGGTGTTCGAAATCGCCTTCGCCTTCGTGCTGGCCTACGCTGCCGGACGGTTCGCGGGCGTGCTGTTCGACAACCTGCGCAACATCGTGTTCGAGCGCGTCGGCCAGGAAGCCACCCGCCAGTTGGCCGAGGACGTCTTCGCCCGGCTTCACCGCCTGTCCCTGCGCTTCCACCTTGCCCGCCGCACCGGCGAGGTGACCAAGACCATCGAGCGCGGGACCAAGAGCATCGACGTGATGCTCTATTTCATGCTCTTCAACATCGCTCCGACGATCATCGAACTGACGGCGGTGGCGGTGATCTTCTGGTTCCACTTCGGCGCGGGACTGGTCGCGGCGACGGCGCTGGCGGTGGTGTCCTATGTCTATGTCACCCGCTGGATCACCGAATGGCGCACGGCGCTGCGCGAGAAGATGAATCGGCTCGACGGACAGGCGCTCGGCCGCGCGGTGGATTCGCTGCTCAATTACGAGACGGTGAAGTACTTCAACGCCGAACCGCGCGAGGAAGCCCGCTATGCCCAGGCCACCCGCGCCTATGCCGATGCCGCGATCAAGAGCGAGAACAGCCTGGGCCTGCTCAACATCGCCCAGGCGCTGATCACCAACCTGCTGATGGCCGGGGCGATGGGCTATACCGTGTGGGGCTGGTCGCAGGGGAAGTACAGCGTGGGCGACCTGGTGTTCGTCAACACCTACCTCACCCAGCTGTTCCGCCCGCTCGATATGCTCGGGATGGTATACCGCACGATCCGCCAGGGGCTGATCGACATGGCCGAGATGTTCCGCCTGATGGACACCGAGGTCGAAGTGAAGGACGCACCCGGCGCGCCCGCGCTGGTGGTCAGCCGCCCCACCCTCACCTTCGACAACGTAGTCTTCGGTTACGAGAAGGACCGCACGATCCTCAAGGGCCTGAGCTTCGAGGTGCCTGCCGGGCACCAGGTGGCGCTGGTCGGCCCCTCGGGCGCGGGCAAGAGCACCATCGCGCGGCTGGTGTTCCGCTTCTACGATCCGTGGTCGGGCCGCATCCTGATCGACGGGCAGGACATCCGCGAGGTGACGCAATCGAGCTTGCGCGCCCACATCGGCATCGTTCCGCAGGATTCGGTGCTGTTCAACGATACCATCGGCTACAACATCGCCTATGGCCGCGATGGCGCCGGGCAGGATGAAGTCGAGGCGGCTGCCCGCGCCGCCGCGCTGATGGGCCTCATCGAACGGCTGCCCGCCGGCTTCGATACCGAAGTGGGTGAGCGCGGGCTGAAGCTGTCGGGCGGGGAAAAGCAGCGGGTCGCCATCGCCCGCACGCTGGTCAAGAACCCACCGATCCTGCTGCTGGACGAGGCCACGAGCGCGCTCGACACCCGGACCGAGCAGGACATCCTCGCCACGCTGCATTCGGTGGCGGAAGGGCGCACCTCGCTGTCCATTGCCCACCGGCTCTCGACCATTGCGGACGCCGACACGATTCTGGTGCTGAATGAGGGCCAGCTGGCCGAACAGGGCACCCACGCCGACCTGCTGCGGCGCGGCGGGCTCTATGCGGAAATGTGGGCGCGCCAGGCCGAAGCGATGGAGGAACTGGGTGTGGCGGCGCAGTAGC
>CALMJG010000071.1 GCA_937864195.1 uncultured Novosphingobium sp. | reverse complement strand
TGATCGCGCCGGGGATGATGGTCGGCCAGATCAACAAGCCGTTGAAGGGCGATCCGGTGACCGACGAGGTCAAGGCCCTGAAGAAGAGCCTGTTCAAGGGCATTCACGTGTTCGTTTCGGGTTCGCAGTACAATTTCTACCGTCCGGTCCGGCCGGGAGACACCATTTACAGCTATGGCGGCGACCTGACCTGCGAGGTCAAGCAGAGCGAATTCGCGGGCCGCTCGGTGATCATCACCAGTCGCCGGGTCAAGGTGAACCAGCGCGCCGAGGTGGTGGCGACCTATGACATCCTGCGGGTGCTGACCGAGCGCAAGACGGCGGTGAAGAAGGGCAAGAACCTGTCGCTCCAGCCGGCCAGCTACACCGACGAGGAATGGCAGGCGATCGAGGACATCTACGCGGCCGAGAAGGTGCAGGGCGGCACCAAGCGCTACTTCGAGGACGTCGAGAAGGGCGATTCGCTGGGGCAGCAGGCCAAGGGTCCGCTGACCGTGACCGACGTGATCTGCTTCCACGCGGCGGGCTACGGCTTCACCCCCTATGCCCCCACCGCCAACCGCCGTGCCCACAAGAACCGCCAGCGCATCCCGGCTTTCTACGTCAAGAACGAGCATGGCATCCCCGATGTCGCCCAGCGGCTCCACTGGGACCCGGTCTGGGCCCAGGCAATCGGCAACCCGATGGCCTACGACTACGGGGTGATGCGCGAGAATTACCTGTGGCAGTATCTCAACGACTGGGCCGGGGATGACGGGATCATCGTTCACATTCATGACGAGATCCGCAAGTTCAACTTCATGGGCGACGTTCAGCGCGTGACCGGCGAAGTGCTGGCCAAGCGGACCGAGAACGGCCAGAACCTGGTCGACGTCGCGGTCAAGTTCGTGAACCAGCGCGGCGAAGAATCGGTGCGGGCCACTGCCACCATCGCGCTGCCGAGCAAGGACAAGCCGCTGCCGATGTATCCGGAAGTCCCCGCCGACCTCGCCGAAACCGCGGTGCGGATGATGGCGCGGCACTGGGAACTGGGCGGCGACTGACATCGCACGCTGAATCATTGCCCGGGGCGGCGGATTGGCCGATGACAGCGGCCATGACCGCCGCCCCGTCTGACCTGATCGGCGCAGAAGCGCATTCGCCGCTGGCAGGCTCGCCGCTGGCGGTGCTCGCGCCCGGCGCGCGGGTGCCGCCCGGAGCAGTGGCCGTGGCGCTCGACCGGGCGGGTGATCTGCCGCCGCTCGATCCGGCCAATTACGATGTGATGATCACTTGCCGTGCCGACGCACCTGCGCCGTGGGTGAGTGTCACGCCTGAACGGATCGACGCGCAGCTTGAGGCGGTGCGGGCGACTGCGGCAGCCAGTCCCGTCGCGACGGGACTGCTGGCACGGGTGCTGCGGCTGGGCGAGGGCATGGCCTTTTCTGCCGCGCTTGAACTGGAATCGCTGGCCTATTCGACGTTGCTGGGCGGGGCGGAGTTCCGTCGCTGGCTGGCGGCGCGATCCGGCGCGGAAGATATTCCCGGCGGGGCGGTCCGCTATGAACGCGCGGGCGATGCCGTCACCCTGACGCTCGCCTCGCCCGCCAGCCGCAATGCCATGTCGGCAGCCATGCGCGATGCGCTCTACGAAGCGCTGGTCAACGTGCTGGAAGACCCTTCGTTGCCGCGTCTGATCCTGAAGGCCGATGGCCGCTGCTTCTCCACGGGCGGCGCGCTGGCTGAGTTCGGCAGCGCCCGCGACCTCGCCGCCGCCCATGTGATCCGCACCCAGCGTGGCTGCGCGCGGGTACTGCACCTGCTGGGAGAGCGTGCGGAGGTTCACCTCCACGGCGCCTGCATCGGCTCGGGGATCGAGGTGCCTGCTGCCGCCGCGCACCGCCTCGCCGCGCCCGACCTGATGGTACAATTGCCTGAACTGCGCATGGGGCTGATCCCCGGCGCGGGGGGCACGGTAACGCTGTCCCGAGCGATGGGACGCCACCGCCTGCTGTGGCTGGCGCTTGGCGCGTTCAGGATCGGCTTTGCGCAGGCGCGCAGCTGGGGCCTGATCCACGCGGAACTGCCATGATCGCGCGGCTTCACGCCCTGCTGGCGGAACGCACCGACCCCTTCGGCCTGTCTCCCATGCAGCTGCTGGACCGCGACGCGCCCGGCGGGCTGGACGAGCCGGGGCGCACTTCCGCCAACCGTCATTGCCGCCTGCTTGAAGCCGCCGATGGCTGGATTGCGCTCAATCTGGCGCGCGAGGATGACCGCGCGGTGATCCCGGCGCTGACGGGGACAAGCGGCGAGCCGTGGCCCGCCCTCGAAGCGCTGGCTCGCACGCTGCCCGCCGCCGAATTTCGCCGCCGCGCCGTCGAACTGCAATTGCCGGTCGCCGTGCTGGACGAGGCTGCGCCGCTGACGCTTGCTGCGCCGGGCGGCAGGCTGGTGCCGCGCATGGTGGTGGACCTCTCCGCGCTGTGGGCTGGTCCGCTCTGCGCTGGTCTGCTGGCGCGCGCCGGGGCCGAGGTGGTGCGGGTGGAAAGTCTGCGCCGCCCCGATCCGACGCCGCAATCGTCTCCCCGGCTCGACGCGTTGCTCAATGGTGGCAAGCGGCGGATCGTGCTCGATCTTGCCAGCGAGGAGGGCCGTGCGGCGCTCCACGCCCTGCTGCGGGATGCCGATGCCGTTGTCACCAGTGCGCGCGCCCCGGCGCTGGCCCGCATGGGGCTGGAACCGGCGCGCTTGCCCCACCTCGCATGGGTGACGATCACTGCTCATGGCTTCACCGGCGAGGGCGCGGGCAGGGTCGGCTTTGGCGACGACTGCGCGGTGGCGGGCGGACTGGTGCGGTGGGAAGCGGGGAAACCGCGCTTCCTGGGCGATGCGCTGGCTGATCCGTTGACGGGCCTTGATGCCGCGACGCGGGTGCTGGCGGGGGAGCGCGGGCTGATCGACATGGCCATGGCCCGCGTCGCGGCGGCCTGGGCGGAGCGGCTGGCGTGAGGCTGGTGCTGCGCAATGTCCGGCCATGGGGCGGGGATCTCTCGGACGCAGCGCTGGCGGATGGCATGATCGCGGCGGCTGGGCCGAAGCTGCCTGCCGGGGGCGAGGAGATCGACGGTGCAGGCGCTGTGCTGCTGCCGGGGCTGCACGACCACCATCTGCACCTGCTGGCGCTGGCGGCGCGGCGGCAGTCGGTCGACCTCGCCGGGCTGACCGATCCCCGCGCCATTGCCGAGCGCTTGCGCGCCGCACCGCCGGGCGCATGGATTCGCGCCGTGGGCTATGACGAGCGCGCCTCCGGCCTACCCGATGCGGCGATGCTCGATGGCTGGGTGGCCGACCGGCCCGTGCGGCTGGCCGACCGGACCGGGGCGCTCAGGGTGCTGAACTCAGCGGCGTTCGCGCTGCTGGCGGGGCAGGAACTTCCGCCTGGAGCAGAGCGCGATGCGGATGGTCGTCCCACCGGACGCTTCTGGCGCGAGGATGCATGGCTTGCCCGCGCGCTGCCGCAAGCCCTGCCTGACCTTGCGGCCGAGGGCGCGCGACTTGCCGCGCTCGGCCTCACCGCGCTCACGGATGCCACGGCGCATAATGGCCCGGATGAAGCCGCGATCCTGAGCGGCGCGGTGCCGCAGCGGTTGGTGCTGATGGGCAGCGAGCGGCTGGAGGCGGGGGCGGGCTACCAGCTCGGGCCGCTCAAGATCGCCTTCGACGAGCGCGATCCGCCGCCGCTGGAACACCTTGCCGCGCGGATCGGCTGGGCGAGAACGGCGGGGCGCAAGGTGGCCGCGCACTGCGTCACCGAGGCGGAACTGGCGCTCTACCTTGCCGCGCTCGACATGGCGGGCGGGGCAGTGGCCGGCGACCGGATCGAGCATGGCGGGCTGATCCCGGCGGACTTCGTGCCGGTGATCGCCGCGATGGGCCTGATCGTGTCCACCAATCCTGCCTTCATCCACGACCGGGGCGATCGCTATCGCGAGACGCTGGGGGACGGGCGGGGCGAGGAGCTGTATCCCGCCGCGAGTCTGGCGGCGGCGGGCATTGCGCTGCTGGGCGGATCGGATGCGCCCTATGCCAGCGCCGATCCGTGGCTGGCGATGCGCAGCGCGGTGAAGCGGCGCACCGCCGGCGGTGCGGTGCTGGGGCCGGGGCAGCGGCTGGCGCCGTTGCAGGCGCTGGGGCTCTATTGCCGGGGCGAGATCGCGGCGGGCGCTCCCGCCGACCTGATCCTGTGCGAAGGGTTGCTCGCCGATGTCCTCGCCGACCTGACGGCGGAGCGCCTGCGCCTGACCCTGATCGGTGGGCGAGTAGTGTTCCGCTCCCCCTGAATCTTCTGGCCCCTCCCCCTTGAGGGGGAGGCCGGGTGAGGGTGCAGCGCGCCAGCGTGGACGCGCGGCCTTGCCGCGCTCCCCCACCCCTGGCCCCTCCCCGGCGGGGAGGGGGATTCGACTTGCGTGGTCGTCAGTCGCGCCTGAGCAGCATCGAGCCGGCGATGAACCCGCCGCCCATGCCGCAGGCCCCGACCTTGGGGTCTTTCAGCTGGCGTTCCCCGGCCTGACCCCACAGCTGCAGGCAGACCTCGTGCAGCAGGCCGAAGCCGTGGAGCCGTCCGCCGGACATCTGCCCGCCGCCGGTGTTGACCGGATAGCGCCCGCCGGGGCCGATGTTGCCTTCCGCGATGAAGTCCTTCGCTTCGCCGTGGCCGCACAGGCCCATCGCCTCCAGCCACATCGGCACGAAGATCGAAAAGCCGTCGTACAGGCCCAGCACATCGATCTCGTGCGGCTTGATGTCGGTGCGCGACCACATGTCGGCGGCGGAATCGTGCGAGCCCATGGTGGTGAGGTCGGCGCGCTGGTCCCAGGTTTCCTGCGAGCGCAGGGCCGATCCCATCGCCTCGATCCGGATCGGCGGCAGGCGGCAATCGCGCGCGGCATCGGCGGCGGACACGATCACCACCGCCGCGCCATCGATCGGCACGTCGCAGTCGAACAGACACAGCGGCGTGGAGATCATCCGCGCGCCAAGGTAGTCCTCCATGGTCAGGGGCTTTTGCATCACCGCCATCGGGTTCATCATGGCGAACTGGCGTTCGCCGGTAGCGACCATGCCAAGATGCTCGCGCGTCATGCCGAATTCGTGGAAATAGCGCTGCGCCATCCAGCCCGCCCAGTTGGAGGCGGACAGCGCGCCGACGCTGGCAAGCCAGCTCATCCAGCCGCCGATCTGCGCCTTGCCCGCCCCGGCGATCGAGGCGCGGCGACCCGCCGTCTGCGAAGAGCTTTCGGTCAGCGCGCGGAAGCACAGCACGTGGCGCGCCTGCCCGGTCATCACCGCCATGGCCGCGACCATGATCGGCGCCATCTGCGCCGGGCCATCGGGCACGGCGCTGTGCCAGCGGGTCTGAAGGCCAAGGGCATTGCGGACTTCGCCCGTGCCGAGCGGCGACATGCCGGGGGAATTTTCCGCCTTGCCGGGATAGGTCGCGATCCCGTCGATGTCCGCCCGGGTCAGCCCGGCGCGTTCCAGCGCGCGGTCGGCTGCTTCGGCGAGGTGGAGGATCGCGGGCCGGTTCGTGTTGCGGCCGATGTCGGACATGCCGACGCCGGAGATCGCGGCCCTGGCAAGCGCGCTCATGCCGTTTCTCCTTCGCTGGCGTGCCACACGGGAATCCACACGTCTCCGCTCGCCTCGAAGCCGACGCGCACGCGCTGGCCGATGCGGACGGCATCGGGTTCAGCGCCGTAAAGGCGGCTGGTGACGCGCACGCCGGGTGCGCCTTCGACGTCCACCACGGCGAGCACGAAGGGCACGTCCATCCCCGGAATCCAGGGCTGGTGGTTGACGGTGAAGGTATAAATCGTCCCGGTCCCGTCCGCGGCGCGCGGGGTTACCCGCTGCGAGTGGCACTTGGGGCAGAGCAGCTGCGGCGGATGGATCGCATGGGCGCAATCCTCGCACATCGCGATGCGCAGTTCGCCATGTTCGCCGCCGGTCCAGAAGGCGGTGTTCTCAGGCGTGAGTTCGGGCAGGGGCAGCACGGGTCTCTCCAGTCTATGTGTCTTGCCGCCGTTTCGGCAGGGCGAGCGATACGGCGGTCGCGGCGGCGGTAAGGCCGATGATCGCGAACAGCGCCCAGTGGTAGGCCTCAGGCGAGGGGTAGCGTTCCGCGCCCCGCGTCACGCTGTCGAGCGCGAGCAGGGTGGTGACGATCTGCGAGCCGACGCCCATGAACAGGCCGCGGATCACGCCCAGCATCCCGGTGACCTCGCTGGTTCGTTCGGGGGTAACTTCGGAAGCGATGATCGTGGGGGCGACGGCGAACAGCATGGTCGTGCCGAACGAAATGATGATCAGCTGGGCGATGATCACGCCCAGGCTGCTGGTGTCGAACAGCACCAGGGTCCAGCCGAAAGTGGTGATGAGGCCGCCCGTCACCATCGCCTTGCGTCCGCCGCCGCGCCCGGTCAGCCAGCCGCTGAGCGGCCCGGCGAAGACCGAGGTGAGGTTGGAGGGCAGCTTGGCCAGCCCCGCGACCGTGGCCGACAGGCCCAGACCCAGTCCGGTCCAGACCGGTGCCTGGAGCAGGAGCGAGAAGAACACGGTGATCTGCAGCGTCCCCATCGCCACCAGCGCGCTTGCCGCGCAGACCACGGCGATCGGGCGGTGGGCCAGGGTGCGCACGTCGATCAGCGGGTTGGCGCTGGAAAGCGCGCGGCGCCACCACAGCAGGCAGAGCGCGAGGCCCGCGACCAGCAGGGCAAGCGCGGCAGGGCTGCCAAAGCCCCAGGCCTTGCCGCCCGCGAGGTAGAGCAGCACCAGCGTGACGCCCGGTGCGAAGAGGATGCCCGACCACCAGTCGACCGGCTGGCTCAGCACCGCGCGGCGCGATGGCGGGACGAAGCTGCGCACCAGCAGCAGCGAAACGAGGCAGAAGCTGGCGCTGGCGAGGAAGATGCCGTGCCAGCTGGCGAAATCGACGATCACGCCGCCCAGGATCAGGCCCGCCGCCGTGCCGATCGAGGCGCCGGAGATCATCAGGCCGATACCTGCGGGCACGCGTTCGGGCGGCAGGTTCTCGCGCACCAGGCCGATCACCAGCGGCAGGATCGCGGTGGTCGCGCCCTGCATCACCCGGCCCGCAAGGACCAGGCCATAGCTGGAACTGGCCGCGCTTAGCAGCGACCCGGCCATGCCGATCACCAGCACCACCATCAGCACCCGCTGTCTTCCGTAGATGTCGCCCAGCCGCCCGACCACGGCGGAAACCGCCGCACCGACGATCAGGAAGGCGGTGACCAGCCAGCCGACCGCCGCCGCATCGCCGAACTGCACGACCAGCACTTTCAGCGCGGCGAGGATCATCGCGCTTTCGAAGCTGCTGGTCATTTCCGCGACCCACAGCGCGGCGAGCAGCGCCCAGGGCATCCGGGCGGTCTGGCTCACGAGGCGGTAACCTGCCGCGCGCCTTCGGGCAGGCCTTCCTGCGCCGCGCGCACCTCGATCAGGTCGACGCTGATGTCGCGCGGCAGGGCCAGCGTGGCAACCAGCGCCTTGGCCATGGATTCAGGCGTTGCCGGAGAGCCGGACATGGCGGCATGGCCGGTCTGGACGATCTTGGTGTAGAAGGCCTGCTTTTCCGCGTCGGTCCAGCTTTCCCCGCCCGATCCGCCCGAGACCGAGCCGGAGCGCAGCACGCTGACCCGGATGCCGTCGCTGCGCAGTTCATCGCGCAGGCCGGCGGAGAGCGTCTCCACCGCCGCCTTGGTCGCGGCGTAAAGCGCCAGCATCGGGAAGGGCAGGTTCACGCTTTCGCTGGAAATGCTGACGATCTGGCCCTGCGTCTGCTTGAGGTGCGGGATCGCCGCGCGGATCAGCCAGGCGACTCCCAGCACGTTGATGTCGAGATGGGCGCGGATGATTTCGTCCGAACCTTCGCCGAAGGGGAAGGGGTGATAGATCGCCGCGTTGTTGACCAGCACGTCGATCCGCCCGAAGCGCTCGGCCGTCCGGGCGATGGCGCGGTTGACGGCCGCGCTGTCGGTCACGTCGCAGGGGATGGCGAGGACGGCCTCGCCGTGCTGCGCGGCCAGTTCGTCCAGCTGGGCGGACGGACGGGCCAGCGCCGCAACCTTCATTCCCGCCTCGATCAGGGCGGTGACGAAATGCTTGCCCATGCCCTTCGAGGCGCCGCTGACCACGGCCACCTTGCCAGCCAGTTGTTCCATTTGTCCCGCTCTCCCGGATGACGCAGCGTCAGGGCTGCGATTCTGCAGTTGACGCTACGTCAATTCCGGGTGCGGGCGCAAGGGACTTCGGCTGGCGATCAGCCCGCCTTGCGCTCCGTCAGCGTTTTCCAGACGTCACCGGCAGTCACCGGGTGATCGAAATCGCCTTCCACGCGGGCATCCTTGCCCGGCAGGGAGACCAGGGTGGTGTCGACCCCCGCCGCCTTCTGGCGGAGCGCGCCAACGGTGCAGTTCTCCCGCCCGCCGCCGACCGCGACGGGATCGACCTTGAAGAAGTCAAAGGCGTTCTGGTGGGTGATCTTGTCGATGATCCGGTCGGGAAGTCCGCTGACGTTGTCCCACAGCCCCTCGGCCACGTCCGGCCAGGTGCAGTCCGAATGCGGATAGTCGCATTCATAGGCGACGATGTCCTCGCCGATCTCGTCATAGTGGCGGCAGCCGAACCTGTCCTCGATGAAGCAGGACAGGAAGTGTTCGCGGAACACCTCGCTCGGCAGCTTGCCGCCCCAGTCGCAGCGCACCCAGGCGCCGTGGTGGCGATAGGTGAAGTCGGCGCGTTCGAGGAAGTAGGGAATCCAGCCGATCCCGCCTTCTGACAGCGAGAACTTGAGATTGGGGTAACGCAGCAGCGCCCGCAGGTGCAGCAGGTCCGAGGCGTCGGTTGAAATCGCCATCGGCAGCGAGGAAATCCACGCCGAGATCGGCGACATTTCCGAAGCGTAGAGCGGCGCCTGGCCGGTGCCGATGTGGCAATTCAGGACGACATGGTTGTCGTTGCAGAAGGCCCAGATCGGCTCATAGGCCGGATCGTGGATGGGCTTCAGGCCCTTGATCGACGGGTTTGAGGGGAAGGTCACCGAACGGCAGCCCTTCTTCACCAGCCGGTTGAGTTCGCGCATGGTGGCATCGATATCCCACAGCGGCAGGATCGCAGTGGGGATATAGCGTCCGGCATAGGGCCCGCACCATTCATCGATGTGCCAGTCATTATAGGCCTGGAGCACACGCTCGGCGAGGCCCTTGTCCTTGGCGTCCCACAGCCACGATCCGTCAAAGCCGACGAAGGTGGGGAAGCAGACCGAGGTGTAGATGCCGCTGACGTTCATGTCGTCGATGCGGGCCTTGGCATCCCAGGTGCCGCGCCGCATCTGGTCGATGTTGGCGGGTTCCATCCCGTATTCGTCCTTGGGGCGGCCAACCACGGCATTCAGGCCGACGTTGAAGGTGGTCTTGCCTTCGGCTTCCCAGTTCCAGAAGGCGTGGCCATCGGCGCCCATCACGTAGCGCGGCATCTTGGCGAGCAGTTCCCTGGGCACGTGGGCATCGAACATCGTCGGGGGTTCGATGATGTGATCGTCGACGCTGGCGATCACCATGTCTTCCATGTTCAAGGGCCGGATCCTCTCTTCTTGTGTTTGGTCCTGTGTCTCGCACAATTGACAAGTCGTCAATTTATAACATTGACCTGGATCAAGGCGCTGGCGCGCCGCATCGTCTCTATCCAGATACACAACTGTATCTGGATTCGTTTCGCTCATGCCGCGCACCAGTCGCAAGGAAAGTCAGGCCCAGACCCGCGCGCGGCTGCGCAGCGCGGCGCGGGGCGAGTTCGCGCGGCGCGGGATCGCTGCGGCCTCGATCGACCGGATCAGCGAGGCGGCGGGCTATTCGCGCGGGGCGTTCTACGCCAACTATGCCGGCAAGCATGACCTGCTGCTGGAACTGATGGCCGAACACCAGCGGCGCGAAATCGCGGCGTGGCAGGAGCTGCTGGATACGCCCGGCACGCTGGAGCAGGTGCTGCCCGCGCTGCGCGAGCGGTTCGATGCCTTCGCCCGCAATGCCGAGGACACGCTGTTCGCCACGGAATTGCAGATCGAAGCGCTGCGCAATCCCGAGTTTGCCCCGCGCTACCGCCTGTTCGCGCAGGAGATCGCGGAGCGCACGCTGCGGCTGGGCGAAGCCTTCATCGCCCGCGCCGGAACCAGCCGCGTTTCCGCTGCGGTGCTGGGCAAGGCACTGCAATCGTTCAGCCCGCAGCTGATCGCCGAGGCCCGGCTGGGGATCGCCCCCACCGGCCAGAGCGCGGGCGAGCGGCTGGTGGCGATCATCACCGAATTACTGGGAACGGGCCGCGACTTGGCGGCCGGAGAGGAGAACCCCGCATGACCGATACCCTTGCTGCCCCCGTTAGCGTTCCGCCCGAGCGGGTGATCGATTTCGACCTTTACGACTTCCCGGTCGACGGGCTCGATTACCAGGGATCGATGCGACGGATCTTCCAGAGCAATCCGGCAGAGGTGCTGTGGACCCCGCGCAACGGCGGGCACTGGATCGTCAAGACCAACGCGGATGTCGCCAAGGTGCTGGCCGACAGCGACCACTTCTCCTCGCGCCGGATCATGGTCGGGCCTGCCGACGATGGCCGCCCGCCGCTGGTGCCGCTGCAGCTCGATCCGCCGCACCATGCGCCCTACCGCGCGCTGCTCCAGGCGGCGCTTTCGCCCAAGGCCGTGGGCAAGCTGGGTGAGCGCGCGCGCGAGCTGTCGATCGAACTGATCGACGGGTTCAAGCATGACGGGCACTGCGAATTCATCGGCCAGTTCGCCCAGCATTTGCCGATCGCGATCTTCATGGAAATCGTCGGCCTGCCCGCATCCGACCGGCCCTACCTGACCGAAGTCGCCGAAACCGCGATGCGCGGGGCGACCGAGGCGGAGCGCAACGAGGCCGGGGCCAAGCTGATGGGTTACGGCATGGCCAAGGTGGCCGAACGCCGCGCCAATCCGGGCAATGACCTGATCTCGACCATCGTCAAGGCCGAGATCGAGGGCAAGCCGATCGAGGATTTCCCGCTGACCGGCATGATCCTGCTGCTGCTGCTGGGCGGGCTGGACACCGTGGCCTCGACCCTGGGTTTCTACGCCCAGTTCCTCGCCACTCACCCCGAACATCGCCGCCAGTTGGTCGAAAATCCCGATCTCATCGCCAATGCCAACGAGGAACTGCTGCGCCGCTTTCCGATCGCGATCCTGGCGCGCGAAGTGAAGGCCGAGATCGAGATGGGCGGCGTGACCATGCAGCCCGGCGACATGGTGATGGTGCCGACCCCGATGGACGGGCTGGACGAAACCAAGTTCGCCGATCCGCTGACCGTCGATTTCGCCCGCGTGAAGCCGGGCGCGAACTCCACCTTCGGCGGCGGCGTCCACCGCTGCGTCGGCTCGGTCCTCGCCCGCACCGAACTGCGCATATTCCTTGAGGAATGGCTCAAGCGGATTCCGGACTTCGAGGTAAAGCCGGGGAGCAACCCGCGCGTCAGCGCCCGTTCGGTCGCGACGCTGACGCAGCTCGAACTGGTCTGGGACCCCAAGAGCGTCAAATGAGCGAGCCCGGAAAGCGCCGCTTCATCTGCTTCTATTGCGGCACCGTCTATGACGAAGCGCTCGGCTGGCCCGACGAAGGCATCGCGCCGGGCACCCTGTGGGAGGATGTTCCAGACGACTGGTGCTGCCCCGAATGCGCGGCCGCCAAGGCGGACTTCATGCTCGACGAGGATTGAGGTCTGAGCACAAAGGAAAGGGGCGGACCTGCCGGTGCAGGTCCGCCCCTTTTGCTTCTCGGGATATTGCCGGCAAGTTGCCTTGGCTCAGTCCCGGGAAAGTTCGATCAGTTCCAGCATGGTCTCATCAGGATCAGGGAACAGGACATAGCGCTGGGTTCCGCCCATCGTGTAGACTTCGTGGGGCCCGCTCGGGATCACGATGCCCTTCGCGCGCAGATCGGCAACCGTGCTGTGAATATCCTTCACCCGGATCGCGATGCGGTGCACCCCCACTTCGTGGTTCGGCTTGAACGGGCGCGCCGTGGGGGCGGGATCGACGTACTGGATCAGTTCGATCTTGGTGCTGCAGCGCGGATCGTCACCCAGTGACATCACCGCGCCGCGCACCATGCCCCCGCCATGCTGGCTGAGCGGGCTGACCTCGATCGCCTGCATCGGCCGGGGTTCATTCCGGCCAAGGTCGTGCATCACCGTGAACCCGAGCCGCTCGTAGAAATCGATCGAGCTGTCGAGGTCGGTGACGTGCAGGTTGATGTGCACCAGGTTCAGCAGGGGCATGGAGTGGTCATCCCGGTCAGTTCCGCATCACCCAGCCGCCATCGACGTTGAGCACCTGGCCCGTCATCCAGCGCCCGGCGTCCGACACCAGCAGCAGCAGCGCGCCGCACAGCGCATCCGGCGTGTCGCGCAGCTGGATCGGGGTGCGCGAGGAAATCGCCTGGACCAGCGGGCTGTCTTCCGGAGTCAGGGCCAGACCCGCGTCGGTCTTGGTCATGCCCGGGCCGATGGCGTTGACGCGGATGTTCTGGCTGCCAAGCTCGGTGGCCAGCGTGGTCGTCGCGCCCAGCAGCGCGATCTTGGTCACGCCGTAGAAGCTCTGCGCCGGGAAGGCCCCGGCGGAGACCTGGTTGATGATCGCGCCGCCGCCGCGTTCCGCCATGTGCGGAGCAATGACCTGGGCGCAATTGATCGCGCCCCAGACGTTGACCGCCATGCCCTTGTCGAAGCGTGCCCGGTCGGTCTGGACGAGCGGCTTGTCGACGATCTCGACCATCAGCGCGGCATTGTTGACCAGGATGTCGATCCCGCCGAACGCCGCCTTGGCGGAAGCCGCCATGGCCTCGACCGAGGCGGTGTCGGTGATGTCGACCTGCACGGCAGTCGCCTTGTGGCCCATGCCCGTGATCTCGTCCGCGACCTTCTGCGCGCCGTCGCCATTGAGGTCGGCGACGACCACGCTGGCGCCGGCGTTCGCCAGGGCCACCGCATAGGCGCGTCCGATCGAATTGCCGCGCCCGCCGGCGCCGGTGACGATCGCCACCTTGCCGTCGAGGCGGAACTCGTTGTTGGTGAAGTCAGCCATGTCTGCGGCTCCTTACTTGGGGAAGATCGGCGCGCCGACCCCGATCGTTACGGTCTTGTAGTGGAGGAATTCGTCGATCCCGGCCTTGCCGCCTTCCTTGCCGAAGCCGGAAATGCCGACCCCGCCGAAGGGGGTGTGCGAATTGATCTGGAAGCCGCCGTTGACATAGACGCCGCCCGCATTCAGCCGCTCGGCCAGGCGGTGGACGCGCTGGATGTCGTTCGACTGGATATAGGCGGACAGCCCGTATTCGCTGTTGTTGGCGATGGCGACGGCTTCATCCTCGGTGTGGAACTTGAGGATCGCGACCGCGGGTCCGAAGATCTCCACCTGGGCGATTTCGTGGTCCGGGTCGACGTCGACCATGATGGTCGGTTCGATGAAGTTGCCCTTGGCCAGGTCGCCCCCGGCGCGCTTGCCGCCGATCAGGAACTTGCAGGCGTTGTCCGCCGCGGCGCGGTCGAACATGCCGGTGATGCGTTCGACGGCAGCGGCGCTGATCACCGGGCCGACCATCACGCCGGGTTCCATCGGGTCGCCAACCTTGAACAGCTTGGCGATCTCGACCATCTTTGCGACGAATTCGTCATAGATGTCGGCGTGGACCAGCTGGCGGGTGGGCAGGGCGCAGCCCTGGCCGGCCAGGCAGCCGATGGTCCAGAATACGGCGCGTTCGGCAGCGGCGTCCAGGTCGCAGTCCGGGAAGACCAGGCTGGCGCTCTTGCCGCCCAGTTCCATCACGCTCGGCTTGATCTGTTCCGCCGCGGCGGTGAGGATCTTGCGCGCGGTGATCGGCCCGCCGGTGAAGCTGATCTTGCGCACGCGCGGATGGCGCACGATGGCGTCGCCTGCCTCGCCCGTGCCCGGCAGGACCGAGATCACGCCGTCGGGGATGCCCGCTTCCTTGCAGCAGCGCGCGAACAGTTCGGGCGCGAAGGGGGTGATTTCGGCGGGCTTGAGGATCACGCAATTGCCGGCTGCCAGCGCCGGGGAAACCTTCATCCCCATGCCGATCAGCGGGCCGTTCCAGGTGTTGATGATCCCGATGGTGCCGATCGGTTCGGGCACGGAATAGGAAAACTCCCCGCGCGTGTCGAACGTGCTCATCAGGTCGCCGGTCAGCTTGTCGCACCAGCCGGCGTAATAGCGCATCCAGCTGACCGCGGTTTCGACCCCGCGTTCGCCCTGCATCAGCGGCGTGCCGCCATCGAGCGCGGCCATCCGCCCGAATTCCTTCTGGTTTTCCATCAGCAGGTCGGCCAGCTTGAAGAGGATCGCCCCGCGCGCCTCGGGCGAGGTGCGGCGCCAGCCTTCGCGCGCGGCTTCGGCGCGGGCGACGGCTTCTTCGACTTCGGCGGGACCGGCCAGCGGCACTTCGGCCAGGGCCTCGCCGGTTACCGGGTGGATGTGGGTGCGCGTGCCGCCAGACCCGGTGGTGCGCTTTTCATGGCCGATGTGCAGGTGAACGACAGGGATATCCGACATGGGGTATGTCTCCTCAGGAATTCCACTCGATGTGAAGGGCTTCGATCGCCTGGACCGAGCCGCCGCGCGTGACGATGTGCTGGTCCGGGCTCAGGCGGAAATGGCCGATCTTCTTGGCCCAGGTTTCATAGAACACGGTCATTTCCAGCCGCGCGAGATGGATGCCAAGGCAGGTGTGGATGCCCGATCCGAACCCTGCGTGGCGGCAGTGCGGCCGATCGAGCCGGACCTCTGCCGGGCATTCGGTCAGCTTCTCGTCCCAGCCCACCATGTGCAGCGGGACCAGCACGGAATCACCCTGGTAGACCTTGGTTCCGGCGATCTCGGTGTCCTGCGTGATGTAGCGCGGGGTCGACACGAAAGTGTAGCGGCGCATCAGTTCGTCGACGATGGCCGGGATCGCGGCCGGGTCCTCGATCATGCGATTGCGCAGCGCCTCGTCGTGCGAGAGGTGGCGCATGCCAAAGCTCAGCGCGTTGACCACGGTGTCGAGGCCCGCCAGGAACATCAGGAAGCAGATCGACATCAGCTCTTCATGGTCGAGCTGGCGGCCCTCGAATTCGGAGGCGATCAGCTTGGAAACCAGATCGTCCTGCGGCTCGGCCCGGCGCGCCTCCAGCAGCGCGCCCAGCGTGCCGAGGATCTGCATGGTCAGTTCCATGCGACGTTCGACCGAGACCTGCGCGTTGAAGTATTCGACCACCGTCGCGCGGAAGAAATCGAACTGGTCGAGCGGAAAGCCGAACAGCTCCATGAACACCGAAACCGGGAAGCGCGAGCCGAGCGCGTCGACGAATTCGCATTCGCCCTTGGCCGCGACGTTATCGATCAGCTTTTCCGCCCACTCGCGGATGCGCGGTTCCAGCGGCTCGATCGCCTTGCTTTCGAAATAAGGGCGCAGCAGCTGGCGATAGGGCCGGTGCTCGGGCGGATCGAGCGATTCCGGGATCATGCGCGGCTGGGCCGCATTGGGCGGGATCGACAGGAACCGGCTGGAAAAGCGGTCGGGATGGCGCAGCACCTCGATCGCGGCGTCGGCGCTGGTAACCACCCAATGGCCACCGTGCGCCGATGTCCAGAACACCGGCGGGGCCTTCTGCTTCAATTGCCAATAGGCTTCGTGGACGTCGGCGACGATTGCCGGATCGCTGATGTAATCGAATTCGTAGACCGGTTCACGCCGGCGTTCGGGCGCAGCTGTCGCCATCGAATCGCGCTCCTCTCCCAGGGTTGCTATTGCCCTTAAGTAAACGGTGGTTTACATATCCTGTCAATGGCTGAATCCGCTGACAAGAGACCCTTGCGCGACGCCCGGCGCACCCGCGCCGCGATCCTTGCCGCCGCGCAGGAAGCCTTTTCGCGCACCGGCTATCTCGACACCGGCCTGCGTCAGATCACGGCGGCGGCAGGGGCCAATCCGGCGCTGGTCAGCCGCTATTTCGGATCGAAGGAAAAACTCTACGAAGCGGCCCTGGCCGATCTGCTGGCGGCGCGCACCATCACTACCCTGCAGCGCGAAACCTTTGGCGAGCAGGTGGTCAATATCCTCACCGCCACCGTGCCGGGGCAGCGCAACCCGCTGCCGATGATGCTGCTGGCCAGCGCCGATCCGACCGCGCGGGCGATCACTCACCGCCTGCTGATGGAAGTGTTCATCGAACCGCTGACCCGCTGGTACGGCGGCCCGCGCGGCGCGGCCAAGGCGGCGTGCTTTTCCGCGCTGGCATCCGGCGTGACAGTCTACCGCGACCTCTATCCGCTGGGCACCTTCACCAGTGACATCGACGCCGAAACGCGCCGCTGGCTGGCCGCCGCCTTCCAGTCGCTGATCGACTGATAAACGCGCGCGACCCGTCAAAGACATATTGCACTAGGTAAGATATGTCGGCACAATCGCCGGCATGGGATGCTTGGCAGGAAAGACGGCGCTGGTCACTGGCGGCGCACGGGGGATCGGCGCGGCCATCGTGCGGCGGCTGGCGGCCGAGGGGGCGGAGGTCGTGTTCTGCTATCGCGGCGCAGACACCGAGGCGCAGGCCCTGGTCGAAGAGGTACAATCGGCAGGAGGGCGGGCAATCGCCATTCGGGCCGACGTTTCGGACAGTGCCGGAGTTGCAGCGCTGTTCGCGGCGGTCGATGCGGAGTTCGGCGCGGCGCCGAACCTCGACATTCTGGTCAACAACGCCGGTATCGGCAGCGATGGGCAGGATGCCAGCCTGAAAAGCGGCTCCGAGGAACTGTTCGACCGCATGATGGCGGTCAACGCCAGGGGGCCATATCTCGTCACCCAGGCCGCCCTGCCGCGCCTGCGCGATCATGGCCGGGTGGTGAACATCGGCTCGATCTCGGGCAAGGTCGCCCAGCCTTTCGCGGCGGGCTATGCGATGGGCAAGCGCGCGCTGCAGAGCCTGACCTTCTCGACTGCCGCAGAGGTGGCCAGGCGCGGCATCACCTGCAACCTCATCGCGCCCGGTGCCGTGGCGACCGATTTCATCGCCCGGCTGCGCGAACGGCCGGGCTTTGACGAAGGCACGGCCAAGGCCACGCCGATGGGCCGGATGGGTCAGCCCGACGATATCGCCGGCGCGGTCCTGATGCTGTGCCGCGAGGAAGCGCGCTGGGTAACCGGCAATGTCATTGAAGCTGCGGGGGGCATTGCGATCTGATGGCGGTCATAACCGAAAACCTGCGCGCGATCATGGCGATCGATCCGGAACGCGCGGAAATCGACTTCGAAGGGCGTGACTACAGCTGGGGCGATCTGGCGCGAGTCGTGCGCGCGATCGAATCGGCGCTCGATGCCATGGGCCTGCCGGCAGAGGCGCGTGTCGGCGTGATGCTGCGCAACCGGCCAGGGCACATCGCCGCGATTCTGGCCGTGCTGTCGACCGACCGCTGCCTGGTCTCGCTCAACCCGATCCTGCCGGACGACAAGCTGTTCGCGGACGTCACAGGGCTGGGCCTGCCGGCGATCATCGCGGATGAAAGCGACATTGCCCGCCCCGGGATCGCGGATGCCTTTGCCAGTGCCGGAACCGCAGTGCTGGCGATCGGCGCGCGGCTGGAAGGGGTGCGGGTGCTGCCCGGGTTCGAAAGCCCTCGCGGCAGTGTCACCACCTCGCCCGGCGTGGCGATCGAGATGCTGACCAGCGGCACGACCGGCAGCCCCAAGCGCGTGCCGCTGACCCGGGCCGCCTTTGACGCCAGCTTCGCCGGGTTCGCCCGTTACGAGCGCAACCGCGAACATGGCGCGAAGCCGCAGCTGCGCTCGGGCGTGACCATGGTCAACAATCCGTTGACCCACATCGGCGGGATCTATGGCTGCATCGGCGCGCTGGCGGCGGGGCGCAAGATCGGCCTGCTGGAGAAGTTCACCGTCGAAGGTTGGGTCGAGGCGATCCGACGCAACCGGCCCAAGGTGGCGGGCGCGGTGCCATCGGCGGTGCGGATGCTGCTGGAGGCCGATGTCGATCCGGCGGACCTGTCCAGCCTGTCGGCGCTGATTTCCGGCACGGCACCGCTCTCGCCCGACCTGGTCGACGCCTTTCTGGAAAGGTACGGCATCCCGATCCTGGGCAATTACGGCGCGACCGAATTTGCCGGGGCCATCGCCGGGTGGACGCTCGATGATTTCAAGGCCAACTGGACCGCCAAGCGCGGCGCGGTGGGGCGGGTCCAGTCGAACGTCGCGGCCCGCGTGGTCGATGCGGAGAGCGGCGCGGTCCTCCCCCATGGCGAGGAAGGCCTGCTGGAGATCAAGGGCGACCAGCTGGGCGCGAACTATCCGCTGGCCGGGGACGCGTGGCTGCGTACCACCGACCGTGCGGTGCTCGACGCCGATGGCTTCCTGTTCATCCGGGGCCGGGCCGACAACGCGATCATCCGCGGCGGCTTCAAGGTTCACCCCGATGACGTGGTCAAGGCGCTGCACCAGCACCCCGCCGTGCGCGAGGCGGCGGTGGTCGGCGTGGCGGATGCGCGGCTGGGCGAAGTGCCCGCCGCCGCGCTGATCCTGCGTGATGGGGCGGAAACGCCCGATGTGGAAGAGCTGAAGGCGTTCCTCAAGGAGCGGCTGATCGCCTATCAGGTGCCGGTCCATTTCAAGGTGGTGGAGGATTTCCCCCGCACGCCCTCGATGAAGCCTTCGGCCCCCGGCCTCAAGGCGCTGTTCGCGGCATGAGCGGCAGCTTGCCCCGGCCGCTCCCGGCGTTGGACCGCGACAACGCGGCCTACTGGACCGGCGGCGAAAAGGGCGAACTGCTGATCTGCCGCTGCGGGGACTGCGGCTATTACGTCCACCCGCCGGTCCGTTTCTGCCCGGAATGCGAGAGCCGCGATGTTGCGCCGCAGCCGGTTTCGGGGCGCGGCAGCGTCTACACCTTCACCATCAACTACAAGCAATGGGTGCCGCGCCTGCCCGAACGCTACGTGCTCGCGCTGGTCGCGCTGGCCGAGCAGGAGGACGTGCTGCTGCCCTGCAACGTGGTGAACTGCGATCCCGATGAGGTGACGTTCGGGATGCCGGTCAAGGTGCTGTTCGAGCAATGCGAAGACCTGTGGGTGCCGCTGTTCGAGCCGGAGGGGCGCTGATCATGCGGTACGGCGAAAAGAACTGCGCGATCACCGGCGTCGGCATATCCGAAGTGTCGCGCGGATCGGCCAAGTCCTCGCTTGAACTCACGGTCGATGCCGCGCTCGATGCGATTGCCGATGCGGGCCTCAAGCGCAGCGACATCGACGGGATCGCCACCTGGCCGGGCGGTGATGGCAATGCCAGCGGCTTCTCTCCCGTCTGGATCGGGCAATTGCAGGATGCGCTGCGGCTGAAGCTCAATTGGTATTCCAACGGCGGGGAATCGCCGGGGCAGTACGGCGCGGTGTTCAACGCGATCGGCGCGATCAATGCGGGTCTCGCCCGCCACGTGCTGATCTATCGCTCGATGTATGAGGCAAGCGCGCGCAAGCTGGCCTTCGCCAATTCGCTGGTGAAGGAGGGCGAGCGCCAGCGTGGCGGCTTTGCCTGGTACGCGCCCTATCACGTCCACGCGGCGGCCTTGCAGCAGTCGCTCTATTTCAACGCCTATGTCCACAAGTCGGGGATCAGGCCCGAGCAGCAGGCGATGATTGCGATCAACCAGCGCCGCAATGCGGGGCTGAACCCCCACGCGATCTACCGCGATCCGATCACGCTGGACGATTACATGGCCAGCCCGCGCATCGCCGGCCCCTTGCGGATCTATGACTGCGACGTGCCGATCGACGGATCGGCGGCGATCATCGTCTCGGCCATGGATGCCGCGCGCGATTGCCGCAATCCCGCGATCCGGATCGAGGCGGTGGGCAGTTCGATGCAGTACCGCAATTCCTGGACCCAGCTGGCCGAGGTCGATACCCAGGCCCAGCCAAAGGTCGCGGAAATGATGTGGTCGCGCACCGATCTGAAGCCGAAGGATGTCGACATCGCCGAACTCTATGACGGGTTCAGCTTCCACACGCTCAACTGGCTGGAAAATTTCGGCTTCTGCGAACGCTACGGCGCGAAGGACTTCATCGAGGGCGGCACACGCATCGCGCTGGAGGGCGAATTGCCGGTCAACACGGGGGGCGGGGCGCTCTCGGGCGGGCGGCTTCATGCCTATGGTGCGGTATGGGAAGGCTGCACCCAGCTGTGGGGCCGGGCGGGCGAGCGGCAGGTGAAGGGCGATCCCCGCGTCTGCGCCACCTCGACTGCAGGCGGACCGCTGGCCGGCGCAATGCTGCTGGTGCGTGAATAGAACAAGGGAGAGGCCAATGAGCGAGGATTTCAGCGGAGCGCGGGTGCTGGTCACCGGGGCCGGGCGCGGACTGGGCAAGGGCGTGGCCGAGGCTTTCGCGGCGGCTGGCGCCAAGGTCATGCTTGGTTCGCGCACGCTCGAACCCGCCGAGGCAGCTGCCGCTGCGATCGGCGGCGCGGCCCGGGCTTTCCGCTGCGACGTTACCCGTCATGAAGATTGCCGCGCGCTGGTCGAGGCGACGGTCGCGGCGTTCGGCGGGGTGGACGTGATCGTCCACTGCGCCGCCGACATTCCCCACGGCGGGCTGGGCCATGTCTCGGACGAGAAGCTGGAATCCGGTCTTGCGTCCATCGCCAAGGCGGCCTGGTGGCTGCTCGATGCCGCGCGGCCTCATCTGGCGGCGGCGCCCGGGGGCGGGCGGTTCATCGCCATCGGCTCGGTCAACGGCACGGCGACTGTGGTGCCCAACATGACCGCTTACGGCATGGCCAAGGCCGCGCTGCTCGCCTTCGTGCGCGGCGCTGCGGTGGACGTTGTGGCCGAGGGGATCACCGTCAACGCGATCCAGCCCGGCCTTGTCGCCAGCGACAATGCGCTGCGCGTGCTGGGGGAGGATGGTCTTGCCGCCTATGGCCAGACCGTCCCGGTCGGCCGCGCGGGCACGCCTGCCGACATCGCCCACGCCTGCCTGTTCTTTGCCTCGCCCAAGGCCGGTTACGTCACCGGGGCGAGCCTGGTGATGGATGGCGGCTCCTCGCTTGCACCCGGACATGGCGGGCGCGGGGATATCCTGCAGGACCGCCTCAAGGCACAGGTGGAGCACTAGGGCCATGGATCTTGGTATCGCGGGCAAGGTGGCGCTGGTCACTGGCGGATCGCAGGGCATCGGCCTCGGCTGCGCGCAGCGTTTTGCCGCGGAAGGCTGCAAGGTGATGATCGCCGCGCGGACCCAGGCGAATATCGACGCGGCGGTGGCCGGGATCGGCGGGGACTGCGCCGGGATTTCCGCCGATTGCACGTCGAAGGAGGGGGTCGCGAAAGCCGTGCAGGCCTGCCGCGACAAGTTCGGCAGCGCGCCCGACATCGTGATCTTCAACGTCGATTCCGGCCCCAAGGGCGCCTTCCTGGAAGTCGACGACGAGACTTTCGCGGCGGCCAACACCAACAATGTCATGGCCTTCCGCTGGCTGGTACAAGCGGTCTGGCAGCCCATGAAGGAGCGCGGCTGGGGCCGGATCCTCACCATCGGCACCAATTCGGTGAAGCAGCCCCACCGCAAGCTGCCGCGCGCGGCGCAGAACACCTACCGGGTTGGCGCGCTCGCCCTGTCGAAGACGCTCTCGGCCGAGCTTGGGCCGTTCGGCATCACGGTCAACACGCTGGGCACCGGCGCGATCGCGACCGAGCAGTTCCGCACCGTCTTCACGAAAATTGCCCAGGCCAATGGCGAGACCTATGACGAGCACGTTGCCGGACGGGTGGCCGAATGGCCGATCCGCCGCATGGGCACGCCCCAGGACATGGCCGACGCCGCCGCTTTCCTCTGTTCGGACCTTGCCGGGTTCATTACCGGCCAGGTGCTGGTGGTGGATGGCGGCAATCTTGAAACCCTGCAATGACACTCTTGAGGAGCATCTGATGAAGATCGACACTACCATTGCCGCCGTGGTTACCGGCGGTGCCTCGGGCCTCGGCAAGGCGAGCGCGCAGGCGCTCGCTGCCGCAGGCGCCAAGGTCGCCATTTTCGACGTCAACGAGGAAGCCGGCGAAGCCGTCGCGGCTGAAATCGGCGGCCTGTTCTGCAAGGTCGACATCCTGTCGGAAGAAAGCGTCGAGGCCGGTTTTGCCAAGGCCCGCGCCGCCCACGGGCAGGAGCGCGTGGTGGTCCACTGCGCGGTCGTCACCGGCGGCGGCAAGACCGTGTCCTATGACAAGACCACCGGCGGCTACAAGCGCAACCCGACCGAGATGATCGCGCGTTCGGCCGACGGGATCTTCACCGCCTCCTACCGCATCGCCTCGATCGCGGCGCTGGGCATGGCCAATTCCGATCCGCTCAATGAAGACGGCGAGCGCGGCTGCATCATTTTCACCTCGTCCGCCGCTTCGCAGGACGGCCAGATCGGCCAGGTCGCCTATGGCGGCGGCAAGGGCGCGGTCAACGCCATGGTCCTGCCGATGGCGCGCGACCTGATGGACCTGGGCATCCGCGTCAACGCGATCCTGCCCGGCACTTTCGCCACTCCGCCAATGCTGGCGGTGAAGGACAAGGCCCCCGCGATCTTCGCCGGGCTCGAAGGTTCGGTGCCGTTCCCCAAGCGCCTCGGCAATCCGGCCGAATTCGGCAGCCTGGTGATGGAGCTTGCCCGCAACACCTATTTCAACGGCCAGTGCATCCGCCTCGACGGCGCGATCCGCATGCCGCCCAAGTAAGGACCAGAACCATGAACCGGCCGCAGCAGTTTCCCTTCGCCCGCCAGAGCGCGGGACCGTCGCCGCTGCGGCGGCCGGGTTCGATCCGCCGCACCACCTCGATCGATTCCGACTGGCCGGATGGCTTCGGCCAGCCGTGGGAGATGATCGGCCGCGCCCGTGATCTCCTGACGCCCGAGGATGGCGGAGAGCCGAGCGTGCTTGCCACCGGGGGCTTCCGGATCCTGGCCTCCCCGATTCGCGAGATTCTGTCGATCGACGCCACCACCGATCATCCCCGCCTGCAGGAGATGGTCGGGGTGCGCGCGGGCGGGGCCAGCCGGCTGGCGCTGGCCGACAAGCTGGGCGACCTGGCGGGCACGCCGCTGTTCCAGCTGCTTGACGACTATGCCGGGGCCAGCCTGGTCGCCGGGTGGATCTGGTCGCAGTGGAGCGATGACTGGATGGCCCGCAGTCGCGAGGCGGGTACCCGTTCCACTGCCGGCAAGGGCGGCAGGATGCTCAACGTCTGCACCGGCTTTGCCGAAGGGGCGAGCTCGCTGCACGAGGACGGGACCGGCAATACGGTCGACCAGTCCTATGCCGAGGTCGGGCCGCTGGAAAACCCGGACGATGCGATCGGCTGGCACCCCATGCCGTTCCAGCAGGGGCCGCAGAAGCGCCGCGCGCGGCGGATCGACCTGTGGCGCGAGGACGGCCTGATCAAGGTTGACGCCGCGTTCCAGGACAGTGGTTCCAACCCCAACGGCGGGCGTACGGCGATCCACGAATACCGGCTGTTCGCCGAAGTTGAGGAGGCAAGCGGCACATTGGTCGCGCTTCAGGTATTGCCGATGATCCTGCCGTTCCGCGAATGCCCCGGAGCCTCGGTCAAGGCGACGCGGATGATCGGCCGGAACGTGGCGGAATTCCGCAGCGCGGTGCTGGAAACGCTGCCCTCGACGCTGGGCTGCACGCATCTCAACGACGTGCTGCGCGCGCTGTCCGACGTGCCGACGCTCGCGCGACTGTTGCCGTAATGCCATAGCCGTAAGGTAAATTCGCAGGCTCTTGTGTGTCTTGGTAGACCTAGTTATACAAGTCGCCGTCCGGAGCGGCAATGTATCGCTCCAGGGAGGAGAGCCTGACCATGAAAACCACCCAAGCGCGCCTCGTTTCGAGGATTCTGGCCGGCGCAGCCGTTTCCGCCATCGCCATTTCGTCGAGCACCGCCTTCGCGCAGGCTGCGGATGAAACGGACAGCAACATCATCACCGTCATCGGCGTCACCAAGACCGCCGCCAATATCCAGGACACCCCGACCGCGATCACCGTCTTCACAGGCGAGACGCTGGAAAACCAAGGGATCAAGGAATTCAGCGACCTGGGCAAGTTCACGCCGGGCTTCAACATCCGCGCGGGCAGCAACAACCCGACCGCAATCGCCCTGTCGATGCGCGGCCAGGTGCAGAACGACGTGCTCGCCACCCTTGAGCCTTCGGTCGGCGTCTATGTCGATGAAGTCTACGTGGCGCGCGCCTATGGCCTCAATGCCGAGATGATGGACATGTCCAACGTCCAGGCGCTCAAGGGTCCGCAGGGCACGCTGTTCGGCCGCAACACCTCGGCCGGCGCGCTGCTGCTGACCACCAACGATGCCAAGCTGGGTGAAACTTCGGGTTCGCTCAAGCTGACCTATGGCCGCTTCAACGAGTGGAACGCGACCGGCGTGGTCAACCTTGCGGTTGGCGACAATCTCGCCCTGCGCGGCGCGCTGAGCTATGGCGAGCGCGACGGCTTCAAGCGCGACATCAACACCGGGCACAAGTACAATGGCCGCAAGTCGCTCAATGGCCGCGTCAAGCTGACCTGGCAGCCCTATGCCGCCATGACCGTCCAGCTTTCGGGCGAATGGCTGCATGGCAAGATGGATGGCGACCTTCGTCAGGGCCAGGCGCTGTTCCTCAACCCGTACCTGTTCGGCACTTCGGCCCCGGCCATGGCGCAGGTTGCGGGCCTTCAGGCTGCGGCGGACGCCGAACTGCTGAAGTTCAAGGGCAATCCCGATCTGGTTGGCGCAGCGCCTGCCTCGGCGACGCCGGGCACGGGCCAGGCCCTGTTCAACGACGTCAAGACCCAGACCTACACGGCCAAGGTCAAGTACGACACCGGCGCGGGCGAGCTGAAGTGGATCACCGGCTATCGCGGCGTGAAGGCCGACAACCTGATCGACCTCGACGGGTTCAGCATCCCGCTGCACTTGACTGCCAGCACGGTTGATCTCAAGCAGTATTCCAGCGAACTGCAGTTCACTGGCGAGGCCATGAACGACCGGCTCAAGTTTGCGCTGGGGGCCACCTGGTTCCGCGAAACCGGTTCGGACCGTTCGCATACCTCGACCTTCGGCAGCCCGGCCTGGACGCAGTTCCTCGGCACGGTCGACAACACCTCGTGGGGCATCTACGGCCAGGGCAGCTATGCCGTGACCGATGCGCTGAACATCACCGCCGGTCTGCGCTGGTCGCATGACCGCAAGGGCATCACCCAGCAGTCCGGCAACGTGCCGAACCGCGGCCCGCTGACCTCGTGCACCCCCGCCAACCCCGCCCTGCTGGCCGCTGACTGCGCCCGTGGCCGCGAGGACAGCTGGAGCAACCTGAGCTACACGTTCGGGCTCGACTACCAGATCACCCCCGACGTGATGGTCTATGCCAAGCACAGCAAGGGCTACCGCGCGGGCGCCCAGCAGCTGCGCTCGCTGACCCTGAACGACACCACCCCGGCCAAGCCGGAAATCAACAACGAGCAGGAAATCGGCCTCAAGACCGAGTTCATGGACCGCCGCGTGCGCTTCAACATCGCCGGCTTCCACAACAAGGTCAGCGATGCCCAGCGTTCGGTGATCCTTGCGGTGGGCGGCACCAGCCAGACCATCCTGGAAAACGCCAGCATGGAAACCTGGGGCGTCGAGGCTGACCTGAACGTCCGCGTTGCGCCGGGTCTCGACCTGTTCGCCAACGGTTCGCTGATCGATCCCAAGTACACCAAGTACGACGGCTTCGTGGTGGTCGGCGGCGTCCTGACGCCGAACGACAAGAAGGACACCCGCCTGGTCAGCGTCGTCGAAAAGCAGTTCGTGCTGGGCGCGAACTACGAACAGAACGTCGGCGTCGGCACGTTCAAGTTCAACGTGTCCTATTCGTGGCTCGACGACATGGCCCAGGATGGCAACACCCTGGCCCGCTATGTCGCTCCGTCCACGACTCCGGGCGGGCAGGGCTTCACTGCCGCCCAGGCCGCAGTGCTGATGGATGCCACCACCACCAAGGCCGGCGGCTTCACCAACGCCCGCGCCTCGCTCTCGTTCGGTCCGGACGAGAACTACGAGATCGCGGTCTGGGGCAAGAACGTGTTCGACGTTCGCCGCACCGGCTACGTGCTCTATCTGGGCGGCATCAACTATGTCGGTGCCACCTGGAACGATCCGGCGACCTACGGCGTGACCGTCACGGCCAAGTTCTGATCAATCGGTAACGCCCGCAAAGGGCGACCGGAAAAACTGATGGGGGAAGGGCGGGCAACCGCTCTTCCCCCTGTTGTTTTTGGGTTGTTTGGGGAGAGAGGCCGATGGCCATTGTTACGCGGGCGCGCCGCAACTTGACGCTGGGCCTGATGATCGTCGTTGCGATCCTCAGCTATGTTGACCGGCAGATCTTCACGCTGTTCCAGGACGACATCAAGCAGGAGCTTGGCCTGACCGACGGCCAGCTGGGCCTGCTGACCGGCATGTCCTTCGCGCTGTTCTACACCCTGGCCGCGTTTCCGATCGCGCGGCTTGCCGATATCGGCGACCGGCGCAAGATCATCGCGGTCTGCGTGATGGTCTGGAGCGCGGCGACCGCCCTGTCTGGCCTGGCCGCCAGCTTCTGGCAGATGGTGCTCGCCCGCGTCGGCCTGGCGGCGGGTGAGGCCGGGGCCGGCCCGGCCGCAAACTCGCTGTTGACCGAAATCTTTCCGCTGGAGCGGCGCACCGGGGTGATCTCGATCATGCTGGCGGCCAATGCGGTGGGCATTTCCGGCGGGCTGGCGCTGGGCGGTTGGCTGTCCAACTTCTTCTCGTGGCGCGAGGTGTTCCTGATCCTTGGCCTGCCCGGCATCCTGATCGGGCTTGCCGTGCTGGTGTTCAGCGCCGAACCGCGCCGCGGCAAGGGGGCCGTGGCAGAGCCGCCAAAGCAGGTGCCGCTGGGCGAAGTGCTGCGGATCATCGGCGGCAATGTCTCGCTGCGCTGGGTCGGGCTGCTGCTGTGCATGGTGCCGCTGACCGGCTTTGCCTTCATCCTGTGGGGCGCCTCGTTCTTCCAGCGGGTCCACGGCATGGGCAAGGCCGAGACCGGCCTGTGGCTGGGCGGCGCCATGGCGGCGGGGCTGGTGATCGGCAACCTGGTGGCCGGCTGGGTGGGTGACCGCTATGGCAAGGCCGATCCGCGCTTCAACGGCTGGTTCGCGGGGCTGGGGCTGCTGGCCTCGTTTCCCTTCGGAGTGGGTTTCGCGCTGTCGAGCGATGCCTATGTCGCGCTGGCCTGCTTCGTGGTGGTCAAGTTCATGATGACCCTGCACCTCGGCCCGATTATCGCGCTGTGCTATGCGCAGGTGCCGGTGGCGATGCGCGCGACGATGTCGGCCACGATCGGCATGGTCATTGGCCTCGCCGGAACCGGGGTGGGCGGCACCGTGGCGGGCTATGTCAGCCAGGCCTTCGCCGCCGATTACGGGGACAAGTCGTTGCAGCCTGCGCTTGCCCTGATCTCATGCTGCTTGCTGGTGGGTGGAATTGCGGCAATCATGGCCGGGCGGACGGCGCGTCCGCTTGAGGAGCACTGATGCAGCATATCATCGTCGAACGGGCCGGGCGGGTGACCACCATCACGCTCAGCCGCCCGGAACGGCTCAACGCGATCAACCCGGATATGCACGACGAGCTGGAGGCGGCGTTCAACGCCTTCGCCGCCGATCCGGATCAGTTCGTCTGTGTGGTGACCGGCGCGGGCCGGGGTTTCTGCGCCGGGTCCGATCTCAAGGCCGCGAGCGAGGGGGATTATCGCCCCTATCCCGCCCACGGCTATGCCGGCCTGATCGAGCGGTTCGACTGCCCCAAACCGATCGTCGCGGCAGTCAATGGCCTGGCGCTGGGCGGCGGGTTCGAGGTGGCGCTGGCCTGCGACGTGATCATCGCGGCGGAAAGTGCCCGGTTCGGCCTGCCCGAGCCGCTGGTAGGCGCCATGGCGCTGGGTGGAGGGGTTCACCGCCTTGCCCGCCAGATCGGCATGAAGCAGGCGATGGGCATGATGCTTTCCGCGCGGCAAGTGGACGCGGCGGAAGGGCTGCGGATGGGCTTTGTCACCGAAGTGGTGCCCGATGCCGATCTGGGTGCGGCAACGCAGCGGTTCTGCGATGCGGTGCTGAAATGCTCGCCCATGTCGATCCGCGCGACCAAGGAAGCGGCCTATCGCGGCCTTGACGAACCCAGCCTCGCTGCCGCAATCGCCAACCAGGCTGACTACCCCGCCTTCGCCGCGCTGCGCGCCAGCGAGGACGCGCGCGAGGGACCGCTGGCCTTTGCGCAGAAGCGGGCGCCGGTCTGGAAGGGACGCTGACGATGAAGGGGGCCAAGTCGATCCGCACCAGCCTGCTGGCCGCGCTGGCGCTTGCGCTGACCGCGCCGAGGCTGGCCGCCGATGCTCCCGCCGCCCAGTCGCGGCTTGGCAAGGGCTATCTCGAACCTGCCGCCCTTCCGGACAGCCTGGCCCTGCTTCCGCCTCCGCCCGCCGCAGGCTCTGCCGCCGAGGCGCGCGACCGGGAAGCGGCTGGCGCAGCTGTTGCACAGCGCGGCACCCCGCGCTGGCAGCTTGCCACGCGCGACGCCGATCTGTTCAGTGCGGGCGCGACCGGCGCCTTTTCCTGCGCGGCGGGCGTGGCCATCGGGCCGCAGACCACCCCCCGGCTCGACGCGCTGCTGCGCAAGACGCTGCCCGACCTGGGCCTGGCCTCCTACGCCGCCAAGACCCGTTACCAGCGCACCCGGCCCTTTGTGGTCAATGGCGAGGCGAACTGCACGCCCGAGGCGAGCGCGATGCTGGCGAAGGACGGTTCCTATCCGTCCGGCCACGCCGCGATCGGGTTTGGCTGGGGGCTGATCCTGGCCGAACTGCTGCCCGGGCGCGCCACCCAGGTGACCGCGCGCGGGCGCGAATTCGCCGACAGCCGCCGGGTCTGCAACGTCCATTGGCTGAGCGATGTCGAGGCGGGGCAGGTGGTCGCCGCCGCGACCGTCGCACGGCTCCATGCCGAGCCCGCTTTCCGCAAGGACATGGATGCCGCGCGCAAGGAATTGCGCCGCGCGCGCGCTGCGCCGCCGACCGGGTGTGGGGGGAACTGATGCACAAGCCAATCGACAAGCCCGTGGGCAGCGCAGCCTCTTTCGGGGATCTGGGGCTGCGCTTGCGCCAGATCCGGGGCGGCGCGGTGCAGAAGATCAACGAGGCGCTGCGCTTCGTGATGGTCGACCTGCTGCGCAGCCGCGCCTTCGTTGACTTCTACCTGCACCGCTATTCCTCCTATGAGGAATACCGCCGGGTCCAGATCTACCACAACCTGCGCAAGCTCAAGCGGGCCTGGGCCGATGCCGAGACGCTTGACCTGCTGGCCGACGAACTAGTCGCCCGGTTGGGGAGCGGCCCGCTGCGCGGCCTGTGCCACGGCACCCGCAACGGCTTCGAGCAGAACCACCTGAATGCCCGCAACCCGGACTTCGCGGTGACCGGCACCGATATCTCGCCCAGCGCGGCGCAGTTCCCCAATTCGGTCGTCTGGGATTTCCATGACGAGCGGGCCGAGTGGCTGGGGGCGTTTGATTTCGTCTATTCCAACTCGCTCGACCAGTCATGGCAACCGCGCCAGGCGCTCGAGGCCTGGCTGGGTCAGGTCCGTCCCGGCGGGGTGGTTGTGATCGAGCACAGCGAGGAACAGAGCCCGCTGGCCGCCGGCGAGATGGACCCCTTCGGCGTGCGCCCGCAGGTGGTGCCCTATGTCCTGGCCGAATGGTTCGGTCACCGTGTCTCGGTATCCTTCCGCGAGAGTTACAAGCAGAACATCGGCCGCAAGACCTGGCTGTTCTTCATCATGAAGACCGGCGCGGCCGCCTGACACAAAAACCCCGCCGGGAGTGATACCGGCGGGGCAGGTGGGGAGAAAGGGTAAGGCGGGGGCGTCAGGCGGCGGCCATCAGCTCCGCGCGGCGCGCATCGACCTGGGCTTGCAGGTTGGCGCGCTTGAACAGCTTGGCCGCATTGCCGCCCAGCACCGCGACCAGTTCGTCGGTGGTGACGTCCGGGTTGTCGGCGGCGAGCTTGTCGACGACCTGCTTGCTGAAGGGGAAGGTGCCTTCGGCGTGCGGATAGTCGGTGGCGAACAGCAGCGCGCCGATACCCACGCCCTTGCGGATCGCCATCGAGGAATTGCCATCGTTCTGCAGCGCCAGGTGCACCTGATCGCGCACGATCTGGCTGGGCAGGCGCGACAGCTTGGGCGAAATCGAGGGGCCGTGGCCGTTGTAGACCTCGTCCATCCGCTCGGCGAGGCCCCACAGCCAGCCCGCGCTGTGCTCGGCAAACAGGATGTGTGCGCCGGGATTGCGATCCAGTACGCCGCCCGCGACCAACTGGGTGATCACGTCCACCGCGTCGTTCATCTGCCGGGTGTAGTTGAACAGCGCGCCGCCCGGGCCTTTGAGCGCGCGGATGTTGATGTTGCCCACCCCGGTGTGGAACACCAGCGGGATGCCCTGTTCGGCGGCGAAGGCGAAGATCGGATCCCAGCGCGCGTCGTTGTAGTTGTTCAGCCCTTCGGACAGGCAGAAGGCGGCAAAGCCCTTGGCGGCGGTGCGCTGGCATTCGGCCAGGGCGTCGTCGAAATCGATGCAGGGGATCATCGCCGCCGGGATCAGGCGTTCGCGCACCGGGGCGGTATAGTCCCAAGCCCAGTCGTTCCAGATCTGGCAGGCGGTGCGCTGACCTTCGCGGTCGGCAATGCGCGGCAGCATCAGGCCAAGCGAGGGGAACACCAGTTCCGCATCCACCCCGTCGCGGTCCATGTCGGCCAGGCGCAATTCAAGGTCGCGCGCCCCGCGCCGCTTGGTGTCGACCGCGCAGTCGGACACGAAGTTGTCGGAAGCGTCGGTGCAGGAGCGGTCGGCGCCGCTGCCGGCCTGGGCGTTGAAGGCTGCGTCGCCTTCGCCGGTCTTGTGGGCGTGAAAATTGGTGTTGATCTTGAGGATCACCTGCTCACCGATCCGGGTGATGCGCACGTCGCCGTCCGCTTCGGAATGGATCACGAACTGCTTGAGGTGGTCGGGCATGGCCTTGACGAACAGGTCCGGCGGTTCGGCCACGTGGGCATCGCAGCTGAACACGAAGGGGCGAATTGCGTCAGTCATGGCGTTCTCCTCAATCCCGGCCTGCGGCGAGTCGCGCCGCGTCCTTGCAAGAGGAGAATGCCTAAAGAGGTATCTGTTATATTTGACGGAGGTCAAAAATCGGTCAAAAGCTCCAGTAAAATATGAAATGCGCTATCTCTAACCGTCATTGCGAGCGGAGCGGGCCGAAGGCGACCCGCTCCGCTCGCAATGACGAATGTCGGAGATGTGTCGTTTGCAGGCAACCCAGCCTACCGGCTGCGCGGCAGGCCCAGGCAGGTCTCCGCGATCTGGCTGCGCTGCACTTCGCTGGTGCCGCCGTAGATCGTGGCCTGGATGCCGCTGCGCGCTTCGCCCTCGGTCACGGCGAGCGCCTCGATTCGGCCGTCCAGCGAATGGGGGGCCAGGCGTTCGACCAGTTCGGCGCAGCAGGCGGACCAGCTTTCCGTGCCGAACAGCTTGCACATCGGCCCGAACCAGCGCTGCGACACGCCTTGCTCGCCCGCCCAGATCGCCCGGATCGAGAGGCATTCGAGCAGGGCGACATGGGCATCCAGGCGCGCCAGCGAATGGCGCACGGCCGCTTCGTTGGCGCGCACGCCCGGCAGGTCGAGCAGATCGGGCAGGGCGGCGTGCAGTTCCCCTTGCACCAGTTCCAGCGCGCCGAGGTAATAGTCGCCCTGGTTGTGCTCCAGCACCATGGTCGCGGCCAGCACCTTGGTGCCCTTACCGGCCTCGCCCAGCAGGTAGCGGTCCGGAATCGCGAAGTCGGAATAGAAGGTGATGTTGGTCCGCTCGCCCGCGAAGGTCTGGACCGGGGCCAGGTCAAAGCCGCCTCCCAGCGGGGCGACGAACAGGGTCAGCCCCTGTTCCGCGCGGGCCAGCAGCAGCACGTAATCTGCGATGTGGGCGCTGGTGGTGAAGACCTTCTGCCCGTCGGCCAGCCAGCGCGTCCCATCATGGCGCACCCGGGTCTTGGCGCCGAACACGTCGGACCCGCCCGAGGGTTCGGACAGGCCCAGGCAGGCCAGCGCCTCGCCACGGGCCAGACGCGGCAGGATTTCGGCCTTGGCCTCGTCCGTGCCGAACAGCATCAGCAGCTTGCCGATCGAATCGGAAACGACCAGCACCGAGATCGGCCAACCCGCACGGCTGAGCGCGCGGTGGACGGCAGACGTGGCGAAGGCGGGCGCGGCCGATCCGCCCCATTCCACCGGCCAGTCCGGGAATAGCAGTCCCGCCGCCGCCAGCTTGCGGTGGAGTTCGGGAATATGGTTGTCGGGCGCGGCGGCGAAGGTGCGCTTGTGTTCTTCGGTGAAGGTCTCATCCAGGAAGCGCAGGGTCCGCGCTTCCCATTCGTCGGCCACACTGTCCTGCGCGAAAGTCACCGGCACCGGATCGATCGGGCCGAGCGCGGGGCGCGGGCCGTCCAGCAGCCGGTCGGGATCGCCGCCCGCCAGCAGCGCGGCGCGGGCCGTGCGGTACAGCGCGGGCAACGGCGAATCCTCGCTCACCCCGTAGCCGCCGAAGGTGCGCATCGCGGCGCGGATCGCGGGAATGCAGGCCTTGGCCGCCCACCAGAAGGCCTGGACATCGCGCAAGGAAGCATCGGCATGGCCCTCGGCGCGTTCGGCAATCGCCCGCCAGATCATCAGGCGCGCACCGTCGACCTGGGTCACGGCATCGGCGAGGGTGTGGGCGACGCCCTGGTATTCACCGATGGGGCGGCCGAACACCACGCGTTCGCAGGCATAGGCAGCGGCATCATCCAGCGCGCGCCGCGCCATGCCGACACAGGCGGCGGCGACCAGGATGCGTTCCTGCGGAAAGGCAATCGCCCCTTCGCGCCCTGCCGCCTCGGCCACCAGCGCGGCGTCGAGCAGGTTGCCGCCCGCGTCGAGCAGCGCCTCGACGCCCAGTTCCGCCAGGACTTCGTCGGCGGCGCGCTCGCCCCGCTGGGCAAGGGCGCCGCCGACGCTGTCGATCATGGCCTGTTGTTCGCTTGAGAGGCTGAGCGCGACCATGACCGGCAGGGTTCCCTGTTATCGAACGATCAGGCCGCGAGCTTCTCGCTGGTCTGGACCACGGGGTCGATCCGGAACAGCCGCGCGGCGTTGAGCCCCAGCACGCCCAAGCGGCATTCGTCGCTGACGTTCAGGCCTTCGAACAGGTCGTCGACGATCCGGCGGCTGATCGGGAAGGTGCCTTCGGCGTGCGGATAGTCCGAACCCCACATGACGTTCTTGGCGCCCGCAAGGCCGGCATTGGCCGCAACGATGCAGCTGCGGTCATGCTGGAAGCTTGCCCAGACCTGGTCGTCGATGATCTGGCTGCAGCGGCGCGACAGCTTGGGGAAGACGAAGTTGGCGTGGGCCTCCTCGACCTCGTCCATCCGCTCGGCCAGGGCGACGAGCCAACTGGCGCCGCTTTCGATGAAGGCCACCTTGGCGCCCGGATTGCGATCGAGCACGCCGCCCGCGACGAGGTACATCGCGGAATTCTGCGCATCGTTCATCTGCTTGGTGTAGTTGATGATGCCGGCGCCCGGACCACGTTCGTGGATCACGGTTTCAAGGCCGGTGCCGGTGTGCATCACGAAGACGATGCCCAGCGCCGCGCCCTTGGCGAAGACGGCGTCCCACTTTTCGTCGTTGTACTTGGGCAGGCCCGGCGGGGTGACGGCGGGCAGCATGGCCGAAGTGAAGCCCTTGGAGGCAAGGTATTCCAGCTCGGCAATGGTGTTCGAGAAATCGAGCACCGGCAGCATCCCGCAGCGCACGAAGCGATTGGGGTTGCCGCCCAGGAAGCTGTCGTTCCAATCATTGTAGAGGCGGGCCGAGGCGGCTTCAGCCTCGGGATCGTCAAGGCAATAGAGCCACAGGCCAAGGCTGGGGAAGCAGATCTCGGCGTCGATCCCTTCCAGTTCCATGTCCTCAAGCCGCCCCGGGATCTCGCGGATGCCCTTGCGCTCGTTATCCCCCAGCGCCTTTTCGCGGTGCTGGCCCACGCGCAGGCGGTAGATTATCTTGTCCTCGGTGCCGGTGATCAGGAACTCGCCCTCCTTGCGGGCGTGGATCGCATGGCGCTTGAGGCTGGCCGGCAGGCCATCGAGAAAGATCGTCGGCGGTTCGGAAATGTGGCTGTCCGCGCTGAACACGAAAGGCTTCATGGTGTTTCTCCCGATTCGTCTGGTTGGCTAAATGAATACCTGGTTATACAAGTGGAGGCAAGGTGCTTGCTGGTTAGCACGCTGGGTTGCCGCTAAAACAGCTACCTGTTAGGGAAGGTTCCATGCAGCACACCATTCACGCGGAATCGCTGGTCGCGCGCACCGCCCGGACGCTGTCGCAGATCAGCCTGGAAAGCGAGAACGGCGAGTTCCTGGGGGCGGAAGACGACCTGCTCGTTCGTCTCGGCGTCAGCCGTCCGACCCTGCGGCAGGCGGCCAAGATCGCCGAGAACGACCGGATGATCAGCGTGCGGCGCGGGATTCGCGGGGGTTTCTACGCCAGCCGTCCCGATGCCGATGACGCGATCCGCACGCTCGCCCGCTTCCTGCGGCTGCGCGGCGCGACCCTGTCCGACATCATGACGGTCAGCCGCCGGATCTCCGAGGAAGCCGCCGCGCTTGCCAGCGCCTGCCAGGATGCGGGGCTGCGCGCCCGGCTGGAGGAGTTCATGGCGCGCATCGACCAGAACGACACCCCCGCCACGGTGATCGCCGCCGATAGCGAGCTGGCCCGGCTGGTCGCGGCAATGAGCGGCAATCCGGTGATCGAACTGGTCATGGCGATCGGCTATTCGTTCGGCATGGAAGAACAGGGCATCGCGCTGTTCCGCGATCCACAGCACCGCGCGACCTGCCGCAAGCAGCAGCATGACCTGTGCCGCGCCCTGCTGGACCGCGACGCGGACATCGCGCAATTGATGATGAAGCGCCGTTCCGACACGGTATCGGAATGGATCAGGCAGGCCGCCGGGGAGAAAACGTGACGACAATGCAGTTCAAGGGCTTCGGCGGGGTTCGCCTGGAAGCCGAAGTCATCGGTGACGAGCACGATCCGGCGATCCTGCTGGTCCACGGCGCGGGCCAGACCCGCAGCGTGTGGGGCGAGGTGGCGCAGGCGCTGGTCCAGTCGGGCCGCCGCGTCGTCAGCCTGGACCTGCGCGGGCATGGGGGCAGCGAATGGCCCGCCGACGGGCGCTATGATTTCGAGGCCTTTGTCGAGGATCTGCGCGCCGTGCTGGCGCAGCTGGGCGGGCGCCCGGTGGTGGTCGCCGCGACCCTGGGAGGCTGGGTCGCCGCCGCCGCGCTGGAAACCGACGCCGCGCTGCTGGCGGCGGGCCTGGTGCTGGTCGATCTGCCGACCCGCAGCGATCCGGAAACCTTCGCCGCCTTTGGCGAGCGCCTGCGCGGGCGGGTGTCGGCTGCCGAAGGCGAGCGCGATTGGGATGCGCGCCTGCTTGACCGGCTGCAGACGCTGGAGGTGCCCGACCGCGTCGTCGCTGCCGCCTCGGCGCTCGCCCTGCCGGTGCTGTTCGTGCAGGGCGGCATGAGCCCGCTGGCGGACCGCGATGCCGACAACGCCTTCGCCGCCTTGCTGCCCAATGCCGAGTGCGTCGAAGTGGAGGATGCCGACCTGCTGGTCGTGACCGACCGGACCGAGGCCTTCCTGGGCCACCTGCTCGACTTCCTGGAGCGCAAGCAGCCGCGCGCCGCCACCGAGTTCCGCGCCGGATCGGACGCGCGCACCCTGCGCGATGCGATGGGCTGTTTTGCCACCGGAATCACCATCGTTACGGCCCATGCGCCGGACGGCACGCCCGTTGGCCTGACCGCCAACAGCTTTACCTCGGTCAGTCTCGATCCGCCGCTGCTGCTGGTCTGCATCGCCAATTCGGCGGGCAGCGCCCCGGTGCTGCGGGAGGCGGAGCGGTTCGGCGTCAACGTGCTCCAGACCAGCCAGCAGGCCGCGTCCAACCGGTTTGCCGGCAAGGGCGAGGACCGGTTCGCCGCCACCGCCTGGGGGCCGGGCGAAACCGGGGTTCCGCTGCTCGACGGATCGCTGGTGTCGTTCGAGTGCAAGCGGTTTGAAGTGCACGAAGGCGGGGACCACTTCCTGCTGGTGGGCGAAGTGGTGCGCGCGCAGTTCGAGCCGCGCCGCGATCCGCTGCTCTACTTCCGGGGCAAATATCGCCGCCTGCATTTCGCGTGAGTGCTGGACAAGCGATCGCAGCTGTCATAGCTCACCTGGTTATATAACTTGGATTCGTAGAGGAGAGGACTTGCTGTGGCTTGGGCAAACCAGGACAAGACGGCGATCGTCGGGATCGGCGCAACAGATTACTACGTGCGCGGCAAGAGCTGGCCGCGCACGATCAACGACATGGCGGGCGAGGCGATCCTGAAAGCCTGCGCGGATGCGGGCATCTCGATCAAGGATATCGACGGGTTCTCGTATTACTCCACCGCCGGTGCGGGCTATCTCGACAAGTTCGATACGGCCAGCCTGATGGAAACGCTGGGCATGCCCAACGTCTCGTTCTCGGCCACGCTGACCTCGGGCGGGGGCGGCTGCCCCGGCGCGATCGGCCTCGCCACGGCGGGCCTGGTGAACGAGGACTGCAAGTACGCCGTCACCGTGATGGCGCTGCAGCAGCTGCCGCAGCACCGCCTCGGCGTGGTGTTCGGCTCCGCCGCGCCGAACCCGGAAAACAGCTTCCTCCAGCCCTCGGGCCTGGTCGGGCCGGGTCACCTGATGAGCGTGCTGGCGCGGCGCCACATGCACCTTTACGGCACCACCCAGGATGCCTTTGGCGAGATCGTGATGGCCACCCGCGCCAACACCCACAACCGCCCCAAGGCGGTGCGCAAGGCGCCCCTCACCAAGGAAGAATACGACGCCTCGGTGATGCTGGCCGATCCGCTGCGCCGGCTCGACTTCTGCCTTGAGACGGACGGCGCCGTGGCGGTGATCACCACCACCATGGACCGCGCGAAGGACTGCCGCCACAAACCGGCGGTCGTCCATGCCTGCGCCCATGGCGGGCAGCGCGAATGGGGCCGGGCCTTCGCCTGGATGGGCATGCCCGATCCGCATTTCGCCAGTTCCGGCCACAAGTTCACCGCCGACCGCGTCTGGGCGCAGTCGGGCCTTTCGGCCAAGGACATGGACGTGGCGCTGATCTATGACCACTTCAGCCCGATGGTGCTGATGCAGCTGGAAGACTACGGCTTCTGCGAAAAGGGCGAGGGCAACGATTACGTCCTGTCCGGCAAGATCCGCTATGACGCGGCGACGCAGGGCGGGGTCAACGGCGGCGTGCCGGTCAACACCCACGGCGGCAATCTCAACGAAGCCTACATCATCGGCATGACCCACATCGTCGAAGGCGTGGAGCAGGTGCGCGGCACCGCGATCAACCAGGTCAAGGACGCCGAGTTCGCGCTGGTTTCCGGCGGTCCCGCTTCGCTTCCCGTTTCCAGCCTGATCCTGAGGAGCGCCTGACATGAGCGAGCCCATCAAGTACGGCCCGGCCAAGCTGCTGCCGGGTGAACAGATCCGCATCACCACCAATCCCAACACCGAACCGTTCTGGGAAGCGGCGAAGGCACACAAGCTGACCGCGTGCAAATGTGCCGATTGCGGCCATTTCCGCATGCCGCCCTCGGCCTATTGCCCGGAATGTTCCAGCCGCGAGGTCGAATGGCCCACCCTGCCCGGCACCGGGACCGTGTTCAGCTATGTGGTGTGCAACAAGAACCCGGCGAACGGCGAGGATTACATCTATGTCCCCGTGGTGGTCGATCTGGACGGCGCCCCCGGCACCCGCCTCAACGCCAACGTCACCGGCTGCAATGCCGAGGACGTGCGGATCGGGATGAAGGTCCAGGTCGAATGGACCGACATCCAGGACGGCTGGGTGCTGCCCAACTTCCGCAAGGTGTGAATGCAGGGCGGGCGGCGTGTTGAACGTGCCGTCCGCCCCACTTCGTCAGTCCGGGCTTGACCCGGAACCGGCTTGAAACGGGGGCGCGCTCGCAAGACAAGCTAGCCCCCGGATCAAGTCCGGGGTGACGATCAGGACAACAAGAGAGGCTGCCGAATGCTGAACGACCTGCGCATAGTCGAGATCGGTGAAGGTCAGGCGGTGCAGGTCGCGGGGCTGATGCTCGGCGCGCTGGGCGCTGACGTGCTCAAGGTCGAACGTCCCGGCGGCGATCCGTCGCGCGGGCTTGCGCGCTTTGCCAACTGGAACCGGGGCAAGCGCAGCCTTGAGCTGGACCTTGCCACGCCTGAGGGCTTGGGCGAACTCGACCAGCGGCTGGCCGGGGCGGATGTCCTGCTCCACCAGTTCACGCCGAAGCGCGCGGCAGCGCTGGGGCTGGACGATGCGGCGCTCGCCGCGCGTTTCCCGCGCCTTGTCACCTGCGGGATAACCGGCAGCCCCCACAACCACCCCGACGTCGAGCGTTCGGACGACGAACTGCTGGTCGCCGCGCGGTTCGGCGCGCTGTATGAGAATGACGGGCACCGCCCCGGGCCGATCGTCTGGCGCTTCAACGCGGGCAGCTGGTCGGCGGCGCACCTTGCGGCAGCGGGGATCCTCGCGCGGCTGGTGGCGCGGCTGCAATCGGGCAAGGGCGGCGCGGCCCATACCTCGCTGTTCCAGGGCCACATGGTCATGCTCTCGCTGATCTGGGCGCGCAATTCCGCCGGGCCGATGCCGAACAACAAGCCGCACCCGCTGGGCGCGCGGGCCATGGGCCTGCAACTCTATCAGTGCGAGGGCGGCGACTGGCTCCAGATCATGGACCCGCCGCGCCAGTACGATTACGCGAACATGCCCACCATGTGGGAAGTGCTGGCCGAAGGCGCCGACCTTTCCACCGAGGAAGGCGTGATCGACGCCTTCAAGCGCCGCCCGCTGGAACGCTGGCTGGCCGACCTGCGGGCCGACGATATCGCCGTCGAACCGGCCTATCCGCTGGGCGGGATGCTGCAGCACGAGGACGTGATCGCCAACGGCTATGCGGTGGAGGTCGACGATCCGCTGCTGGGCCGCACGGTGCAGCCCAACGTGCCGTTCCACCTTGAAGCCGACCTGACCAAGCCGAAGCCCGCGCCGCTGCTGGGCGAAGGCGGAGATGCTGACTGGACCCCGCCGCCCGCACAAGTCGGCAGCAACGGCCAGCCGGAAGAGATGCTCGCCGGAGTGCGCGTGGTCGATTTCGGGATGTTCCTTGCCGGACCCATGGGCCCCTCGATGATGGGCGACATGGGCGCCGACGTGATCAAGGTCGAGGCGCTGACCGGTGACCGGATCCGTTTCATGCACCGCTATTACCAGGCCGCCTCGCGCTCCAAGCGGTCGATCGCGCTGGATCTCACCAATCCGGGTGCGCAGCCGATCCTGGAACGGCTTCTGAAATGGGCCGAGGCCGTGCACCACAACATGCGCTTCAAGGGCGCGGCCAAGCTGGGCCTGTCGGAAGAGGGCATCCGGGGGCATAACCCGAACGCCGCGTTCAACTACGTCAGCGCCTATGGCCAGCGCGGTTCGCGCGGCAACTGGCCGGGCTACGATTCGATCTTCAACGCCATCGCCGGGTGGGAATTCGAGAACGCGGGCGAGGGCAACAAGCCGGTGTTCAACCGCCCCGGCACGATGGACGTATCCTCGGCGCAGAGCGCGCTGGTGGAACTGATGGCCTCGCTCTACGCCCTGCGCGCACATGGCAAGGCCCACACCACGCAGACCTCGCTGCTCGGCATTTCCGCCTTTACCCAGGGCGAAACGCTGATCCTGCCGGACGGCTCGCTGGCCGAAACGCACCACCTGACCAGCGACCAGACCGGATTTGGCCCCTACCACCGCATCTATCAGTGCGCGGATGGGAACTGGATCGCGGTCGCCGCCCATACCGAAGCGCGCCGCGCTGCCATGCGGCAGGTCATGGGCGGGGACGAGGCCGGGTTCGTCGAAGCCGCTGCCGCGCGATCCTCGGACGACCTGTTCGCCGCGCTGGAAGCGGCCGGGGTGCCGTGCGACCGCGTGACCTTTGAGGCGGCGGAAGACCAGTTCTTCGCCAATCCGCTCCACCGCGAGCTTAACCTGATTTCGGTGCTGGAGCAGCCGCTTTACGGCACGGTCGAGCAGTTCGGCGCCTTCTGGTGCTTCGGCGACGTGCCGATCATCTTCAAGCAGGCCGCCCCGGCGATCGGCCAGCACACCGACGAGATCATGCGGCAACTGGGCTTCAGCGATGCCGAGATCGCGGATTACCGCGAGCGCAAGATCATCGGCTGAGGCGGGGTTCCCCTCCCTTGCGGGAGGGGACGCTGCTTACTTCTCCCGCTTGGCCGGAACCCAGTTGCGGACCGGATCGAACACCGGCATCCGCAGGGAACGGCGCAGCCAGTTCGCCCCGTCGAGCACGAAGGCGTGGCCCGAGCAGAACGCCGCATAGTCCGAACACAGATAGGCCGCCGCCCAGCCCAGTTCATGGGTCTGGCCGACGCGCAGCGCGGGCTGGCGGGAGTCGAGGTCGCTCTTGTCCCGGTCCACGAACCTGAGGTGCGCGGCGCGGTCCTCGTGCGGGAACAGGCCCGGGACCAGGCAGTTGACGCGGATGTCATAGGGCGCCCATTCGACCGCGAGGCTCTGGGTCAGGTTGGTGACGGCGGCCTTGGCTGCGGCAGAGGGGCTGGTGCCCGGCCCGCCGGTCCACGAATAGGTCGCGCCGATGTTGAGGATCGATCCGCCCAGCCCATCGGCGATCCGCCGCCGCGCGAACTCGGTCGAGCATATCCAGGTGCCATCCAGCACGATCCCCGTCACCGCGCGCCAGGCGTTGAGGCTGAAGTCCTCCGACGCGCCCGCAAGGTTCCCGGCGGCATTGTTGACCAGCTGGGTAATCGGGCCGAGCTGGTCCTCCACCTCGTCGAAGCAGGCCTTGACCGCTTCGGGATCGCGCACGTCAAGCTGGACGCCGATGGCGCGCCCGCCCGCTTCCTCGACCGCCGCCACGCCGCGCGCGCGCTTGTCCGGATCGCGGCTGGCGATGGCGACCGCGCCGCCCAGCCGCCCGAATTCGGCCGCGATTGCCTTGCCCAGGCCCGATCCGCCGCCGGTGATCACCGCCACTTCATTGGCAAAGGTGCCTTCGGGCAGCATCCGCGTGCCGCGCGCAGGCGCCGGGCGCAGGCCCTTGTACTGGCTGAGGTCGTCGGTCATGCTCTTTACTTCCCCTTGTAGGTCGGCGTGCGCTTTTCGCGGAGCGCGGCGCGGGCCTCGTGATAGTCTTCGGTCTTGAACAGGTAGGACTGGGCCATCAGTTCCTGCGCGATCCCGTTGCGGACGTCGCCCGCGCTGGCCTGGTCGATCATGGTCTTGGCCATGGCGAGGCATAGCGGCGGCTTGGCGGCGATCTTCTTCGCGATCTCCAGCGCCTTCGCGTCCAGTTCTTCCGGGGCGACGACAAAGTCCACCGCGCCCCATTCCAGCGCGATGTCGGCGCCGATCCGTTCGCCGGTCATCACCATGTACTTGGTGCGGCTGGGGCCGATCAGGCGGGTCATCATCTGGGTGCCGCCGGTATCAGGCAGGATGCCGTAGTTGATTTCCGGCAGGGCCATCTTAAGCGTGGTGTCGGTTATGCGGATGTCGCAGGACAGCGCCGTTTCGCACCCGCCGCCCAGCACCGCGCCCTTCAGCGCGGCGATGAACGGCTTGGGGCTGTCGAGCACCACCAGGCGCTTCTGCTGGTGGCGCAGCACGAAGTGATAATCGCTTTCGTCCTTGGCGCGGTGGCCCAGCATGGTGATGTCGCGGCCCGAGCAGAACGACTTGCCCTTGCCCTGCAGGAGGACCGCGCGCACGGCGTCATCCTCAAGCGCGCGGTCGAGCACGACCTTGTAGAGGTGCGCCGCCTCGTCATCCATCGCATTGTGGACTTCGGGACGGTTGAGCGTGATCACGCCGACACCATCGACGACTTCGTAGAGGACCTTGTCGGTCATGCAGCTTCTCCAAGGATGACGTCGCGCACCGGCGGCGCAACGAAGGTGAGCAGGTGGGCGCGTTTAAGGCACAGGTGCGGATAGGCTTCGTCGGTCATGCCGATGCCGCCGTGGACCTGGATATTGGCGCGGCCGTTGTCGATCGCGGCCTGGTCGGCCAGATGCTTGGCCGAGGCGACGTGGAAGGCCGCGTCGTCATCCCCCGCATCGAGCGCGCAGGCGGCGTAGAGCAGCTGGGACGAGGCGACCGCCGAACGCACCGCCATGTCGGCGCAGATGTGCTTGAGCGCCTGGAACCAGCCGATCGGCCGCTCGAACTGCTCGCGCATCTTCGCGTATTCCGCCGCCATGTCGCGCGCCGCCTCGGCCACGCCGACCGCGAAGGCCGCGCTCACCAATTGCAGGTGCAGCGCCGCGCGCGGATCGCCCAGCGCGGTGAACGGCGGGGCGGGGTCGATGTGGGCCAGCGGGGCGGACAGGTCCAGCCCCGGCTCCCCGCCGAGGTCCGCGGGCAGGGCGGTGAGCGCCGCGAGGCCGCCGACCAGCCCCAGCGCATGGGTGGCGCCGGGCGCATCGTAGACCCGCAGCAGGCCGCCGGTCAGGTCGCGGTCGAGCAGGGCCAGCGCGGTCTTGCCCTGATGGCCGGACCAGCGCGCGGCGACCGCGCTGGAGATCATGCCGACAGGCGCAAGGTGGCGGCCAAGCTCGGCAAAGACCAGTGCCTCGGTCGCATGGTCAAGGTCCATGCCGGGGGCCGTCATGCCCAGCCAGCCCATTTCGGCCAGCTGGTTCCACAGCGCGGGCTGGCGGCTGCGCGCCTGTTCCAGCGGCATGTTGTCGCGGCACCAGTCGGCCGTGGCGGAAAGCAGGGCTTGCTGCTCGGAATTGGGGGTCAGGTCCATGGGGCTTACCTCGACTTGGGCAGGCCGAGCAGGCGCTCGGCGATGATGTCGCGCTGGATCTGGGCCGTGCCGCCGGCGATGGTCGCCGCGAACCCGCGCAAGTAATCGGCGATCTGGTTGTCGTCCCCGTAGCGGAAGTCCAGAATGTCATCGCCGGCCAGCAGCAGGGCCATGCGTTCCAGCCGCTGGCCCAGTTCGGAAGTGAACAGGCGGATCACCGACGCTTCCGGCCCCGGCTGCCCGCTGCGCACCACTTCGGAGATGTTGCGATAGGTCATGGCCCTGAGCGCCGCGACTTCGGCGCGCATCTGCATCAGTTGTTCCGCGATCCGGTCGTCCCTGATCGCCCCGGTGGCGCGGGCGCGTTCGAGCAGTTCCGCGATCTCCTGGCTCTGCTTGACCTGGTCGGCGATGAAGCCGGTGCCGCGCTCGAAGCTGAGCGTCGACATGGCGACCTTCCAGCCGTTGCCCAGCCCGCCGACGACGTTTTCCAGCGGAATGCGCACGTCGTCATAGAACACCTGGGCGAATTCGACCTGGCCGGAAATCTTGCGGATCGGGCGGATCTCGATCCCCGGGGCGTGCATGTCGCAGATCACCCAGGACAGGCCGCGATGGCGCTGCGATCCTTCCTCGGTGCGCACCACCAACTCTTGCCAGTCGGCGACGTGGGCGAAGCTGGTCCAGATCTTGGAGCCGTTGACGACCAGTTCATCGCCCTCGATCCGGGCGCGGGTCTTGATCCCGGCCAGGTCCGATCCCGCGCCGGGTTCGGAAAAGCCCTGGCACCAGATCGTCTCGCCCTTGAGGATGCGGGGCAGGTGGCATTCCTTCTGCGCCTCGCTGGCGTTGATGATCAGGGTCGGCCCGCCGTGGTTCACGCCCACGAAGTTCGCGCCGATCCAGGGGGCATGGGCCCGGGCGTATTCCTCCAGCCAGATCACCTGCTGGACGATCGACAGGCCGCGCCCGCCGTATTCCACGGGCCAGTTGATCCCGGCCCAGCCGGCATCGAACAAGCGGCGCTGCCAGGCCTTGTCGAATTCCACGGCATCGGCGGCGTCCATCGGCCGCTGTTCGGCGGGCACGTTGGTGTGGAGCCAGTCGCGGCATTCCTCGCGGAAGCGCTGCTCCTCTGGTGAAAACTGGATGTCCATCGGGATCAGGTCTCCGGGATTGACGAAGGGAGGGGAGGCACCGCACCCTCGTGCACGTGAGCGTGTGTGTACACGTGCATGGGGAGACGACGATGGGCGGAAATGACACGGCAATGCCGGCTGAGCTGCAGCAGGGCTGGCGCGCGGCGGGGCTGTGGGCGGACGAATCGCTGGGCCAGGCCATGGCGCGCGCGGCAAGCGAGCGACCCCATGCCGAACTGCGGTTCCATGGGCAGGAAGGCGAACGGGTGACAACCCTTGGCCAGCTTCACGCCGAAGGACTGAAGCTGGCGGGACGGCTGCACCGCCTGGGGCTGCGCCCCGGCGATGTGCTGGCGATGCAGGTGCCATCCGGCATCGAGAACGCGATCATCACCCAGGCCGCCGCAGCGCTGGGCTGCACGCTGCTGCAGATCGTCCACATCTACGGCCCGCACGAACTGGCCCATATCCTGGCGGACAGCGGCGCCAGGGCGCTGATCGTGCCGCGTCGCTGGCGCGCGATCGACTATCTGGAGCGGCTCGCCCGCCTGCCTGACCTCCCGGCGCTGGAACACCGGATCGTTTTGGGGGGCGAGGCCGCAGAGGGTCTGCTGGCACTGGACAGCCTGCCCGATGGCGAACTGCCGCAGGTGGCTCACGATCCCGACGCGCTCGCCGTGCTGCTCTACACCTCGGGCACCACCGCCGCGCCGAAGGGCGTGCGCCATTCCTCGCGCAGCCTGCTGGCCGAGCTGACCGCGCAGGGCCTGGGCCGCACGCCCGACGACTGGGTGCTCTCGCCCTGGCCCTCGGGCCACATCGCGGGCACGCTGGGCGTGCTGGGCCATGCCCTGCTGGGCCGCCCGACGATCCTGCTGGAGGCCTGGGATCCGGCGCTGGCCGCGCGACTGGTCGACCGGTTCAAGGTGGCGCAGATGTCCGGCACGCCGTTCCACCTCTCCGGCCTGATGGAAGCGGCTGAGCGGGGCGGGCACGATCTGGGCAGCTTCGAGCAGTTCCTGATCGGCGCGACCACCGTGCCGCCCGCGCTGGTCGCCGCTAGCGAGGCGGCGGGGATCCGCTGCTGCCGCTGCTACGGCTCGACCGAGATGCCCACCATCAGCCAGTGCGTTCCTGACGATCCGCTCGACAAGCGGCTTGGCACCGACGGCCGGCCCAATCCGGGCGTCGAGGTGCGGATCGTCGACGATGCCGGGCAGGACCTGCCGACCGGTGCGGAGGGCGAGGTCGCGGCGCGCGGGTCCGAGCGGTTCCTGGGCTATACCGACCCCGATCTCAACGCGGCCAGCTTCCTGCCGGGCGGCTGGTTCCTGACCGGCGACATCGGCAGGATCGATGCGGAGGGCTATCTTGCGATCACCGACCGCAAGAAGGATATCATCATCCGCGGCGGCGAGAACATCTCCTCGCGCGAGGTGGAAGAGCTGATGCTCCAGGTTCCGGGCGTGCGTGAGTCGGCGGCGATCGGCGCGCCGGACGCGCGACTCGGCGAACGGATCTGCGCAGTGGTCACGCTGGAGGACGGGGCCGAAGTGGACGTGGCGGCGATCGACGCGGCTTTCCGCCGGATCGGCGTTGCCCGGCAGAAGACGCCCGAACTGGTGATCGTGGTCGAGGAGTTTCCGCGCACCCCCAGCGGCAAGATCCAGAAGGCGGAATTGCGCCGGGAACTGGGCGCGAGCGGCCGCCTGGCGCTGCCCTGAGCGCCCCGCTGTGCCTGCCTTGCGTGCAGTCATTTTCACCCTGCCGCTCCCATGGCTTGCCCCCGGTCGGGCAGCCGTTTAACCAAGCGCTTAATCGAGGCTTGATCTGTATCACCTAGTTATATAACTCAAGCTGTCTTTTGGGATCAGGCGGGCGGGTAGTCAATCCCGTTCGTGCATGCCTGCGGCGGGGCCGGGGCGAGAGGAGAAAACCATGGCTTTCAAGACCCGGATCACCGAAATGCTCGGCATCGAGCACCCCATCGTCCAGGGCGGCATGCAGGGTGTCGGCACCGCCGACCTTGCCAGCGCGGTCTCCAATGCGGGCGGGCTTGGCATCCTCACCGCGCTGACCCAGCCCACCCCGGCCGCGCTCTCCGCCGAGATCGAGCGCTGCCGGTCGATGACCGACAAGCCGTTCGGCGTGAACATGACCGTGTTCCCGACGATCAACGCGCCCGATTACAAGGCCTATGCCCAGGCGATCATCGACAGCGGCGTGAAGGCGGTGGAAACGGCCGGCACTCCGGCGGTGCGTGAAATCTGGGAAATGCTCAAGCCCCACGGGATCACCGTGCTCCACAAGTGCACCGCCGTGCGCCATGCCGTTTCGGCCGAAAAGGCGGGCTGCGACATCATCTCGATCGACGGCTTCGAATGCGCCGGCCATCCCGGCGAGGACGATATTCCGGGCCTGATCCTGATCCCCGCCGCCGCCGACAAGGTGAAGATCCCGCTCCTGGCCAGCGGCGGCTTCGGTGACGGGCGCGGTCTGGCCGCCGCGCTCGCGCTGGGCGCGGAAGGCATCAACATGGGCACCCGGTTCTGCGCGACGGTCGAGGCGCCGATCCACGACAACATCAAGCAGGCCTATGTCGACAACGACGAGCGCGGCTCGGTCCTGATCTTCCGCAGCCTGAAGAACACCGCCCGTGTCGGCCGCAGCGCCGTTTCGGAGGAAGTCGCCCGCCGCCTCGCCGTTCCGGGCGCGACCTTCAACGACGTCAAGGAACTGGTCGCGGGCGAAGCCGGGCGCGAAATGCTCAAGACCGGCGACCTGTCCAAGGGCATCTTCTGGGCCGGCATGATCCAGGGCCTGATCCACGACATCCCGACCTGCGAAGTGCTGATCAAGCGCATCGTCGCCGATGCCGAAGCCATCATCAAGGGCCGCCTCGCCGGCCTCATCGCCTGACGGGATACAAGCGAAATGAAGATCGATAACGCCACTGCCGCAGTCGTCACCGGCGGCGCTTCGGGCCTTGGCCGCGCGAGCGCCGAGGCGCTGGCCGCCGCCGGTGTGAAGGTCGCCATCTTCGACCTCAACGAGGAGCAGGGCGAGGAAGTGGCCAGGGCCATCGGCGGCCTGTTCTGCAAGGTCGACATCATGGACGAGGATTCGGTCCTTGCCGGGTTCGAAAAGGCCCGCGCCGCCCATGGGCAGGAGCGCGTGCTGGTCCACTGCGCCATGGCCAACCGCAAGGGCAAGACCGTGGGCCGCAACCGCGAGACGGGCGAACTGACCCGCTTCTCGACCGAGGACTACGCCTTCGCCGCCCAGGGCATCCTGGTGTCCACTTACCGCGTCGCCTCGCTCGCCGCGCTGGGCATGGCGGGGGCCGAGCCGCTGGAAGACGGCGAGCGCGGCACCATCGTGCTGACCTCGTCCGCCGCCGCGCAGGACGCGCAGGTCGGGCAGGTCGCCTATGGCTCGCTGAAGGCCGGGGTCAGCGGGATGGTCCTGCCGATGGCGCGCGACCTGATGGACCTGGGCATCCGCGTCAACGCGATCCAGCCGGGCATCTTCAACACCCCGCTGCTTGCCCGCAATTCGCAAAAGGTGCTGGACGGGCTCAACGCCTCGGTCCCGTTCCCCAAGCGGATGGGCAAGCCCGAGGAATTCGGCAGCCTGGTGATGGAGCTGGTCCGCAATTCGTACTTTAACGCGCAGAGCATCCGCCTCGACGGTGCGATCCGCATGGCCCCGCGCTGAGCTGAGCTGAAAGGAAATTCCCATGGCTGATGCCTATATCGTCGACGCCGTCCGCACCCCGCGCGGGATCGGCAAGCAGGGCAAGGGCGCGCTTGCCCACCTCCACCCGCATGACCTGGGCGCGACGGTGCTGCGCGCCCTGCGCGACCGCAATTCCATCGACACCGCCAAGGTCGACGACATCGTCTGGTCGTGCAGCCAGCAGCGCGGCAAGCAGGGCGGCGACATCGGCCGCCTGTCCGCGCTGTGGGCGGGCTATGACAATGCCGCCAGCGGCGTGACGCTCGACCGCTTCTGCGGCGGCGGCATTTCCAGCGTCGGCTTCGGCGCGGGCCAGATCATGGCCGGGTTCGAGGACGTGGTCATCGCCGGCGGGACCGAGATGATGAGCTACCACGCCGAACTCGACGCGCTGGAAGCCCAGACGGAACTCGGCAAGCTGGGCCGCGCGCGCGGCAACTATGAATTCTACGAGGAGCACCCGATCTCCGCCGTGGGCGTGGCCGCCGATGCCATCGCCGCGATGGAAGGGATCAGCCGCGCCGACCTGGAGGCGCTGGGCGTCGACAGCCAGCGCAAGGCCAAGATGGCGATCGACGCTGGCCGCTTCGCCAAGAGCCTGATCCCGGTCTACAACCGCGACGGCACCCTGGCGCTGGACCACGACGAATATCCGCGCCCCGAAACCACTGCCGAAACGCTGGCTGCCCTCAAGCCCGCCTTCGTCGCGATGGAGCAGGTCGCCGCCGCCCCCGATGGCACGACCATGCGCCAGATGATCGAGCGCAAGTATCCCGGCCTAGAGTGGGAACCGACCCATCACGTCGGCACCTCTTCGGGCGTGGTCGACGGTTCGGCGGCGCTGCTGCTGGCTTCTGAAGCGGGCCTCAAGGCCAACGGCTGGAAGCCGCGCGGGCGGATTGTCACTGCGGTCAACGCGGGTGATTGCCCGACGCTGATCCTCAACGCCCCGGTCCCGGCGGCGAAGAAGGCGCTGGAGCGCGCGGGCCTGGCCGTGGCCGACATCGACGTGTGGGAAATCAACGAGGCTTTCGCGGTGGTCACCGAAAAGGCGATCCGCGACCTCGGCATCGACCGGGCCAAGGTCAACATCAACGGCGGCGCGATCGCGCTGGGGCACCCGATCGGCGCCACCGGTTCGATCCTGATCGGGATGGCGCTGGACGAGCTGGAACGCTCTGGCGGCCGCTATGCGCTGATCACCATGTGCGCCTTTGGCGGCATGGCTCCCGCGATTATCATCGAACGAATCGCCGCCTGACGGCGCGCCAAACACAAGGAACACCAGCCATGAGCAAGGTCGGAACCACCGAAGTCATCGACGGCGTCGGCGTCCTCACTATCGATTATCCCCCGGTCAACGCGCTGTCGATCCACACCCGCACGGCGCTGGACGAAGGCTTTCGCCAGTTCGCGGCGGACGATGCGGTCAAGGTCATCGTCCTGATCTGCGCAGGCCGGACCTTCATCGCCGGGGCCGACATTTCGGAGCTGGGCAAGAATGTCGGCGGCCCGAACCTGGGCGAAGTGTTCGACCTGATCGAAAGCGGCACCAAGCCGGTCGTCGCCGCGATCCACGGCACGGCGCTGGGCGGCGGCTATGAATTCGCGCTGACCTGCCATTACCGGATCGCCGTGCCTTCGGCCAAGGTCGGCCTGCCGGAAGTCAACCTGGGCCTGCTCCCCGGGGCTGGCGGCACCCAGCGCCTGCCGCGCATCGTCGGCATTCCAGCGGCGCTTGACCTGATCACCGGCGGCGCGCCCGTTCCGGCGAAGAAGGCGCTGGAGCTGGGCATGATCGACGCGCTGGCCGAAGAGGGCAAGCTGCGCGAGGACGCGATCGCCTTTGCGCGCAAGCTGATCGCAGAGGGCGGTCCGCTGGTGCGGGTGCGCGACCGGCAGGACAAGGTCGAGCCCTATCGCGGCAAGCCGGAAATCTACGCGGAACTCCTCAAGAAGAACGCCCGCCAGTGGCGCGGGTTCAAGGCCCCCTTCAACATCGTCAAGGCGATCGAGGCGGCGGCCGAGCTGGACTTTGACGCGGGCATGAAGCGTGAGCGCGAGCTGTTCATGGAACTGATCGAAAGCACCGAAAGTGCCGCCCAGCGCTATTACTTCTTCGCCGAACGCGAAGGGGCCAAGGTGCCGGACCTGCCGAAGGATACCGAAACGCTCCCGGTGAAGTCCGTTGGCGTGATCGGCGCCGGCACGATGGGCGGCGGGATCACCATGAACTTCCTCAATGCGGGAGTGCCGGTAACGCTGGTGGAAATGAACCAGGCCGCGCTCGACCGGGGGGTGGGCGTGATTCGCAAGAATTACGAAAACACCGCCGCCAAGGGCCGGATGACCGCCGAGCAGGTGGAACAGCGCATGGCGCTGCTCACCCCCGCGCTGCAGATGGAGTCGCTCGGCCAGGCGGACCTCATCATCGAGGCCGTGTTCGAGGACATGGGGATCAAGAAGGACGTGTTCGGCAAGCTGGACGCCATTGCCAAGCCGGGCGCGATCCTGGCATCGAACACCTCGTTCCTCGACCTTGACGAGATCGCCTTGGCCACCTCGCGGCCCGAAAGCGTGGTGGGGCTGCACTTCTTCTCGCCCGCCAATGTCATGCGGCTGCTGGAAATCGTGCGCGGCGCGAAAACGTCGAACGCGGTGCTGGCCACTGCGCTGAAGATCGCCAAGACCATCGCCAAGGTGCCCGTGGTCAGCCGCGTCGGGCCCGGTTTCATCGCCAACCGGGTGATGAGCCCGCGCAGCCGTCAGGCGATGGAACTGGTGCTGGAAGGCCCGACCCCGCAGGAAATCGACGCCGCGATCTATGGCTATGGCTTTGCCATGGGGCCGTTCGCGATGGGCGACCTGGTCGGGCTCGACGTGATCGGGCGCGGCTCGAACGAGCGCACCCTGCAGAGCGACCTCGTCAAGCTGGGCCGGCTCGGCCAGAAGTCGGGCGGCGGTTTCTATGACTATGACGAACAGCGCAAGGCCAGCCCCAGCCCGGTTGCCGCGCAGGTGATAGCTGATTTCGCCGCGTTCAAGGGCGTGGCCGGCAAGGGTTCGCTGAGCGCCGAAGACATCGTCGCGCGCCTGCTCTACCCGGTCGTCAACGAAGGCGCCAAGGTGCTGGAAGAAGGCGTCGCGATCCGCGCCAGCGACATCGATGTGGCCTGCATCCTGGGCTACAACTGGCCGGTCTACACCGGCGGGCCGATGTTCTGGGCCGATACCGTTGGCCTGCCCAGGGTGGTCGAGGGACTGAAGGCGATGGGGATCGAACCCGCGAAGCTGCTGGTGGAGAAGGCCGCCGCCGGCGGCAGCTTCACCCGCGGCTGAGGGGCCAGGCCGATGTCTTGCCGCTGCGCGGGGCGATGA